>NZ_JBKBVB010000093.1:0-18028 GCF_046289595.1 Pseudorhodoplanes sp. | reverse complement strand
CCGCTCGGCATGACCGTGGCGCTGACCGCGCTGGAATTCCTGGTCGCATTCCTGCAGGCCTATGTCTTCACCATCCTGACCTGCATCTATCTCAACGATGCGCTTCACCCGGGTCACTAGATCTGTCTTTCGATAATTCCATCCACCACCGATCACCTGTAACGCGATCACCTGTCAAAGAGGAAAGTCTATGGACCCCGTAGCAGCAAAATACATCGGCGCCGGCATTGCCTGTCTGGGCATGGGTCTCGCCGGCGTCGGCGTCGGCAACATCTTCGCGAACTTCCTGGGCTCGGCGCTGCGCAATCCGTCGGCCGCGCAGGGGCAGTTCGGCAACCTCATTTTCGGCTTCGCGGTGACCGAAGCGCTCGGCATCTTCTCGCTGCTGATCGCGCTCTTGCTGCTGTTCGCCGTCTGACGCAACCGGCCGCCCTGCGCGCTGCCGGCGCGCAGGCCTTGCGGATTCAGAGATGATCACACTCGCGACAACTCAGGCTCCGGGCGGCGCCAAAGAGCCGTTTCCGCCGTTCAATTCGGAAACCTTCGCGTCCCAGATACTCTGGTTCGCGATCGCTTTCGTGCTGCTCTATCTCTTGATGTCGCGCGTGGCCCTGCCGCGCGTGGGCAGGATCCTGGAAGAACGCGCAGAACGGATCGCCGCGGATCTGGCGGCCGCGCAGAAAGCCAAGGACGATACCGACGCGGCGATCGCGGGCTACGAAAGCAAGCTCGCGCAGGCGCGCAACAACGCCCACGCGCTTGCCGCGCAGACCCGCGACAAGCTGATGGCGGAGGCCGAGGAGCGCCGCAAGACGCTCGAGGCGCAGCTCGCCGAGCGGCTGCACGAGGCCGAGAAAACCATCGTGCAGACCAAGAATGCGGCGATGGCGAATGTCAAAAGCATCGCGTCGGAAGCGGCGTCCGACATCGTCGAACGGCTGATCGGAACCAGGCCCGAGCCCAAGGCGGTCAGCGACGCCGTCGAAAAGTCGATGAAAGGCTGAGCCATGGCGTTCTTCTGGGAAGCCGAATTCTGGGTGCTCGCCGCCTTCGTGATCTTCTTTGCCGGGCTCGCCTATCTCGGCGTCCACAGGATGATCGGCGATACGCTCGACAAGCGCAGCTCCCGCATCCAGTCCGAACTCGACGAGGCCGCGCGGCTCAAGGCCGAGGCGATGGCGCTGCTCGCCGAATACAAGCAGAAGACCGCGAACGCCGAGCAGGAGGCCGCCGCGATTATCGAGAGCGCCAAGGCGGATGCCGAGCGGCTCGCCGCCGATGCGCAGGCCAAGCTCGAAGACTTCGTGAGCCGGCGCACCAAAATGGCCGAGACCAAGATCGCGCAGGCTGAAGCCCAGGCGCTCACCGAAGTCCGCAGCATTGCCGCGGAGGTCGCGGCGGGCGCCGCCGAGAAGGTGCTGAGCCTCGCCGCCAAGGGTGCGGTTGCCGAGCAGCTGATCGCGCGCGGCATCGACGACGTGAAGAAAAAGCTGAACTGATCGCGCGCGTCTCCCGTCCGCTCCCGGTTTCCTGTTCGCCCAGCCTGCGGCCGGTTGACGCACCGGACGATCGGCCTTTTCAACGGCACAACCCTGTCACGCCCTGAAGTCCGAAGTGACGAGGCTTCGAAGCTATTGAGGCGCGGCCCTGATCACCGCGGTCGGCCGTCCCATACCGGCCCTGCGTTCGGGCGGCTGCGAGACTACCCTTGGGGCGCGCGCTTTTTGGCGGGGCGCTTTTGCTGGCGCTCTTGCGCGGAGCCGAGCGGATCGAAGCCGACATAGATCACGTAGCGATCGAATGCCGCCGGTGTCGGCATCGGCACCGACATCTCTTCCTCGATATGCGTGAAGGAGACGCTCGGCTGGCCCTCCGCGATGGAGACCGGGACCCGATACAGTTTCGAATAGAGCGTCTTCGGTTGCGGTCCTTCCTCGACCAGCGCGTAACGTACCGGCACTTCGATCGTGCCCGGCCCGCCCGCCGGTCCGAGCACAATGCGGCCCTGCATGCCGACCTTGATATTCAGATTCCCGGCGGCGCTGGCGCATTCCCGCGCCATCTGTCCGACCGAAATCTGATAGCGCAGCTGCATCGCCGACGGATCGCGGGTGTTGGTGTTGATGGTGATGGTGCCGGCGCCGCGCCGGACGTCCACATTGGGGCACGTTTCCAGATTGATTGTGGCGCCGGTCGTCGGCGCGGGGGCCGGCGCAGTCTGGGTTCCGGTGGCCATTGCGCGATTGAAGCGATCGGTAAATGAGACGCCGTCGCCGCCGGAAGACGAGCACGCGCCCAAGGTCAGCGCCAACCCCACCGCCGCCGCGGCTCCGGCGCCGCCGCAGCGGCGCCTGCTCAAGGTGATCCAGTCCATCGTTCAGATATTGTCCGGCATTGTGCCCGCGATGGGCGGCAGGCCCTCTGGTTTATAGCAATGGAACCGTGGCCAGCCCAAGGCGTGCCCGGCCGCAGCCAGGACCGTGGTTAATCGCCCCGCAGCCGCGCATAGAGCAGGTGGTCCTGCCAGAGCCCGTTGATGCAGAGATATTCCCGGGCATAACCCTCCCGTGTGAATCCGGTCCGCTCCAGCAGACGGATCGAGGGCTGGTTGGTCGGGATGCAGGCGGCCTCGATGCGGTGCAGGCGCAGGACGTCGAAGGCGAACGGGATGAGCGCCAGCACGCCGCGGGTCATATAGCCTTGGGCGGCGAAAGGCGCACCGGCCCAGTATCCCATGCTGGCGGCCTGTGCGACGCCGCGGCGGACATTGGTGAGTGTGATGCCGCCGATCAAGGTGTTGTCAGTCTTGCGGAACAACAGGAAGGCATAGGCCTGATCGGCGCGCATATCCTCGGCGTAGCGGCGCAGCCTGCGACGGAAGGACGATCGCGTCAGATCGTCCTCCGGCCAGGTTGGTTCCCAAGGCACGAGGAAGCTGCGGCTCTGTTCGCGCAACGCAGCCCAGGCGGGAAAGTCCGACATCTGTGGCGCACGGAGGTAAACCCCGTCGCCCTGGACGATCGGATGGGTCTCGCTGAGCTGGATCGATCGAAAGAAGGCCATTGGACCGCGGCGTCACTTTCGCCGCTCGTCCCCGCAGAGGCTGGAATCCGCAATGGTCCGTGCCGGATACCTGCATTCACGGGAATGAACGAAGAAACGGTATGCCTCCCTAAGCAGCAGCACCCGCGAAGTTTTCCACGATCTGCGCAGCGCGTTCAACGCCGCGGCCCGGTCCGAGACCGGCAATCGCCAGCCGGCTGCGTGCGAGCAGGGCAAGGCCTGCGGCTTGCGTGCTCTCCACCGTCACCGCCTCGATCTTGGCAACGATTTCCGGCAGCGGCAGGGGCCGCCCGTATACCATCATCTGGCGTGCGATCTGCTCGGCGCGCGCGCCGGAGCTTTCCAGCGCCATCAACAGACTCGCCTTCATCTGCGCCTTGGCGCGGGCCACCTCTTCCTCGGTGATGCTCGATACCGCGCGCTCCAGTTCATCGACGACGACCTGCACCAGTTCGGGCGCGTCGTTGTCGTCGGTGCCGGCGTAAATTCCGAAAAAGCCGGTGTCGGAGTAAGCCATGTGGAAGCTGGAAATCGAGTAGCACAGCCCGCGGATTTCGCGCACTTCCTGGAACAGCCGCGACGACATTCCGCCGCCGATGATGTTGGTGAAGACCTGCAGGCTGAACAGGTGCGGATGCCGCTGCGGCAACCCCTCCATCGCCAGCGCCAGATGCGCCTGTTCGAGATCCTGGCGCTCGATATAGGTGCCGCCGACAAAGCGTGCGGGTTCGCGGGTGCGGCCGGCAGCGCCGTTGAAGCCGCCGAACAGGCGCTCGGCCTCGTCGACGATCATCTGATGGGTGACCGAGCCCGAGGCTGCGATCACCATGTCGGAACCGCAATAGTTGCGCGCCAGATACTGACGCAGGCGGTTGGCATTGATCGAGCGCACGCTCTCGCGGGTGCCGAGCACCGGGCGTCCGATCGCCTGATCCGGATAGACGCAGCGCTGCAGGTGGTCGAATACGATGTCGTCCGGCGTGTCCTCGGCGGCGCCGATTTCCTGGATGATGACATTCTGTTCGCGCGACAGTTCCTCCGGATCGAAGGCCGGATTGGTGAGAATGTCGGACAGAACGTCGAGCGCCAGCGGCACGTCGGCCTTCAGCACGCGCGCGTAATAGGTCGTGGTTTCGAGCGAGGTGGCGGCATTGAGGTCGCCGCCGACGGCCTCGATCTCCTCGACGATCTGCCGCGCGGTGCGCAGCTTCGTCCCCTTGAACGCCATGTGTTCGAGCAGATGCGAGATGCCGTGCTCATCGGCGAGCTCGTCGCGGCTGCCGGCGCCGACCCAGACGCCGAGCGAGGCCGATTCCAGATGCGGCATGGCGTCGGTGACGACGGTCAGTCCGGACGGCAAGCGGGTGACTTCGACGCTCATGCGGCTGCTCCTTCACGCGCGGCCCGGGCGGCCGCCAGTACAAACTTTTCGATGTCCGTCTGATCGGGCGGCAGCACGGTGATGTGCTCGCGCCGTTCGTTCAGGCCGGACAGCCACGCTGGCAACGGCGGCCGAGCGCCGCACGCGGCCTCGACCGCATCCGGAAATTTCGCGGCATGCGCCGTGGACAGCACGATCATCGGCAAGGCCGGATCGCGCGGCTCCTTTTCCGCCACCGCGATCCCGACGGCGGTATGTGGATCGACGAACTGGCCGGTTTCGCGCAACGCCGTGCGCATGGTGGCGGCGACTTCGTCCTCGTCGGCGCGCGCGGCGGCAAAGCCCGCGCGGATGTCGGCGAGCGGGGCCGCGGCGATGTCGAACCGGCGCGATTGCGCAAAATTCTTCATCAGCGCGCGCAGCGCCGCCGCATCGCGGCCATAGGCCTCGAAGAGCAGCCGCTCGAAATTGGACGAAACCTGGATATCCATCGAGGGTGAGGAGGTCGCGATCGCCTCGCGCGGCTCGTAGACGCCGGTGGTCAGGGCGCGGACCAGGATGTCGTTGATGTTGGTCGCGATCACGAGGCGGTCGACCGGCAGCCCCATGCTGCGCGCCACATGCCCCGCGAAAATGTCGCCGAAATTGCCGGTCGGCACCGTGAAAGCGACCTTGCGGTGCGGCGCGCCGAGCGCCACGGCCGCGGTGAAGTAATAGACCGCCTGCGCGACGATGCGCGACCAGTTGATCGAGTTGACGCCGGCGAGCCGCACGCGGTCCGCGAAGGCGTGATGGTTGAACATGCCCTTCACCAGGGCCTGGCAATCGTCGAAGGTGCCCCGCACCGCGATCGCGTGGATGTTGGCATCGTCGGCCGTCGTCATCATCCGGCGCTGCACATCGGAGACGCGGCCTTCCGGGAACAGCACCACGAGATCGATGCGGTTGCGGCCGCGAAAGGCCTCGACCGCGGCGCCGCCGGTGTCGCCGGAGGTGGCGACGGCAATGGTGGCGCGCTCGCCGCGCTGCTCCAGCGCATAATCCATCAGCCGCGCCAGGAACTGCATGGCGAGATCCTTGAAGGCGAGCGTCGGGCCGTGGAACAGCTCGAGCAGAAACGTATTGGCGCCGATCTGCGCGAGCGGGGCGACCGCGGGATGCCGGAACGTGCCGTAGGCCTCCTGCGCGATCCGCGACAGGTCGTGTTCGGCGATCTGCCCGCCGGTGAAGGGGCGGATCACCTCAACGGCGACTTCGGCATAGGGCCGGCCGGCAAAGGACGCGATGGTGTCCGCCGAAAGGCGCGGCCAGCACTGCGGCAAATACAATCCGCCGTCGCGGGCGAGGCCCGCGAGCGTCACGTCGATGAAGCCAAGTGCCGGGGCTTCGCCGCGGGTCGACACGTATTGCAATGCCAGTCCTCGAACCCGCCGCCGGCGGACCTATCCACAGGCGGGGAAGACGCAAGTTATTGATTTGCTGGAGATTTCCCGACGGGGGAAATGCCGTTGCGACCCTTAGACTAGTCGCTCGGGGGCGGTTCTACAAGGAAGGCGGCCCGGTTTAGGGAGTTCTATTATACCGTTCTCGCAGTCCCCAGACCGCAAAAACCCCTACCAAAGTACCGGCAAGCCCGAACCAGGTTATGGCGTAGCCGAGATGGTCGTTTTTCAGCCTGACGGTCAGCGGACCGGGTTTCGGAAAGCCTCCCGGCGGAACAGGCGCCTCCTGATCGATATAAAAGGGAGCGACAGAACCCCATCCGCGCGCCTTGGCCATCGCAGCCGGATCGCGCACGAACCAAATGTCGTCCTTGGCATCGTGCTTGGCTACGAAAAGCCCGGGCGTCTCGGGCCAGCGGATATAGCCGGTGATCTCGTCCGCCCCGGACTGCGCGCCGATCTTGCTCCCTTCGGGGATGTATCCGCGATTGATGACGACCGCCGTCCCGTCCGGGAGGCGGAACGGAGCAAACACGAAATAGCCCGGCTGCTTGACGTCGGTGCGCAGCGCCGATGCTCCGGTATAGAGATAAGCCGGCGCCGCCTGCGCCATGGGTTCCACCCGCAGCCTCACGCGCCGGAACTCGGAATTTGCCGCCGTGAGCGAGGGCCATTCCGACGCCGGCGGCAGCGGCACCGGCGGCGCCTTGATCTGCGCGTCCAGAGTCGCGATCAGGGCTTCCTTCCACGCCTTGCGCTGCAGCTGCCAGACCCCGAGCGAGATCAGGATGGCAAGGCCGACGAGAGTCAGGACGCCGGGCACCAGCACGCGCCGCCAATAGGGTCTTGCAGCAGCCGCCGTCATTTCGGCTCGCGCGGCTCGTACCGGCCTTCGGCGGCCTTGTGGCGGAATTGCAGGGCGATCATCAGCGCCTTGACCGGCCGCAGCGGCAACAGCGTCGTGATCAGGATCAGCGGCAGCCACAGCGCGGCGTGAATATAGAAGGGAGGCTGGTACAGCACCTCGACCACCAGCGCTGCGAAGACCACGACAAAGCCCGCCGCCAGAATGATGAACACGGCCGGACCGTCACCGGAATCGAAAAAGCCGTAATCGAGCCCGCATGCTTCGCAGCGCGGGCGCAGCGACAGGAAGCCGTCGAACAGGCGGCCCTTGCCGCATTGCGGGCAACGGCAGGTGAGGCCTGCGAGGAGGGGGGAGGGCTCGGTCATCGATGGGCCGGTTGCTGTATCGTTTTTAATGTAGGGCGGCGGAGCCCATGACGTAACCCGCGGTTTCGTCATGACAGTTCCGAGGGGCGTGCGACGCTTCGCCGATTCCGGCCAGACGGAGAAGCAGCCGAAGTGCAGCCAAGGACAAAGAAAAAGGGCGGCCGGAGCCGCCCTTTCCCGAAACGCCCATGGTGGAACGCGCCGCGCTAGGGGGCGATCCCGGCAAAGTTGGTGCCGGCGCCCCAGACATAGATGGCGGCGAACAGGAAGATCCAGACAACGTCGACGAAATGCCAGTACCAGGCGGCGAATTCGAAGCCGAGATGCTGCTTGGGCGTGAAGTGGCCGGCATAGACGCGCATCAGGCAAACGATCAGGAAGATCGTGCCGATGATGACATGGGCGCCATGGAAGCCGGTCGCCATGAAGAAGGTGGCGCCATAGATGTTGCCCGAGAACGAGAATGCGGCGTGACCGTATTCATAGGCCTGGACGCAGGTGAACAGGAGGCCGAGGATAATGGTGAGCCACAGCCCCTTCTTCACCGCCTCGCGGTCGCCTTCGAGCAGCGCGTGATGCGCCCAGGTGACGGTGGTGCCGGAGGTGAGCAGGATCAGGGTGTT
Source organism: Pseudorhodoplanes sp. (assembly GCF_046289595.1). GTDB lineage: Bacteria > Pseudomonadota > Alphaproteobacteria > Rhizobiales > Xanthobacteraceae > Pseudorhodoplanes. The sequence continues at coordinate 10,286 of NZ_JBKBVB010000093.1, read as the reverse complement.
GAGCAGCGGCAGGTGCCAGGGATCGAAGGTCTCGATATTCCGCGGCGGCCAGACCCCGCCGATGAGCTCGGCGCGCATGAATTGCTGCGCGTCGCCCGGGAAGAGCGCGACGTTGAAATAGGCCCAGAACCAGGCCACGAAGAACATCACCTCGGAGGCGATGAACAGGATCATCCCGTAGCGGTGATGCAGCTGCACGACCCGGGTATGGTCGCCGGTCTCGGCCTCGTTGATGACGTCGCGCCACCATCCGATCATGGTGTACATGACGCCGAGCACACCGGCCGCGAAGACCAGCGGTGCGATCGCGAAGGTCTTGTGCATCCAGAAGATCGCGCCGACCGCCATGATGAATGCCGAGATCGAGCCGATGACCGGCCACGGACTGGGATTCACGAGATGATAATCGTGATGCTTTGTGTGACCGCCAGCCATTCCTTCAGTCTCCGTCTCGATCCGTTCGGGCGCTGTCGCGCCGATCCCCCTAGATCCGCCCCGCGCCCGCCGTGCCGGTTTGTGCGACCGGCCGTTGCGGCTCGCGTTGCGGATAAAATGTATAGGACAAGGTCATGCTCAGATTGCCGCGCGCATCGGAATCATTGGCGAGCGCCGGATCGACATAGAACACGACCGTCATCGCCCGTCTTTCGCCCGGCTTGAGCGTCTGTTCGGTGAAGCAGAAGCAGTTGATCTTGTGGAAATAGCTGCCCCAGGACAGCGGCGTGACGTTATAGCCGGCGACGCCGTGGGTTTCGCGGGCCGTGGTGTTGGTGACGTAATAGTCGACGGTGACCACTTCGCCGAGGCGTGCCTGGATTTCGTTGCGCTCGGGTGCGAAGCGCCAGGGCAGACCAGGGCCGACATTGGCGTCGAAACGCACCGTGACCATCCGGTCGGAAATCTGCCCGGGTGCCGAGGTCGCAACCTGGGTGGTGCCGTTGAAGCCGGTGACGCGGCAGAACCAGTCGTAAAGCGGAACGGCGGCATAGGCCGCCCCGATCATCAGCGCGACGAAGGCGCCGCAGGCGCTGGCGACAACGACATCGCGGATCGGCGTGGAGCGTTGCGGTTGCGCGGTCATGTCAGAGCGGCCTGTTAAGAACGCCGGGGCCTTTCACCAGCGTCACGAAATAGAACAGCACGACAAGAACGGCGAGCAGGATCGCGATCGCGATCGAGCGCTGGCGGCGCGCCCGCTTCTGCTCGGGGGTGAGGACAATGCCCTCCGGATCGGGACGTGCGTTCAAGAGGCTCACCATACGATCTGCCCGAACGACCAGCCAAAGGCCTTCTCGACGAGGAGCACGGCGAAGAGCAGGACCAGATACAGGATCGAGTAGCCAAACAGCGCCTTCGCGGCCTGCTCGGTCGCCTCGCCCGGTGCAGCCTTGCGCAGGCGGAACGCGGCGGCCACGAACAGAAGCCCGGAGACCACCGCGACCGCACCGTACACGAGGCTGGTATAGCCAAGAAGCCACGGCAGCACGCCGACGGGCGCCAAAAGGACGGAATACAGGACGATCTGCCGGCGAGTCTCGGTATCGCCCGCGACCACGGGCAGCATCGGCACGCCGGCGCGGGCATATTCGTCGGCGCGAATCAGCGCCAGCGCCCAGAAGTGGGGCGGCGTCCAGACGAAGATGATGAGAAACATCACCAGCGGCTCGAGCGCGATGCCGCCGGAGGCGGCGGCCCATCCGATCACCGGCGGGAAGGCGCCGGCGGCGCCGCCAATCACGATATTCTGCGGCGTCGATGGCTTGAGGAAGATCGAATAGATGACGGCGTAGAAGACGATGGTGAAGGCGAGCAGGGCGGCCGACAGAAGGTTGACCAGAAGCCCCAGCGCCACGACCGAGAAGACTGCAAGAAACAGCGCGAAGCCGAGCACCTCGCCGCGCGCGACGATGCCCTGCGGGATCGGGCGTTTGGCGGTGCGCGCCATCATGGCGTCGATGTCGGCTTCGTACCACATGTTCAGCGCGCCGGACGCGCCCGCGCCGATGGCGATGAAAATCAGCGCCGCGAGCCCGATCACCGGATTGATCGGTTCGGGCGCAGCCACCATGCCGACCAACGCGGTGAAGACCACAAGCGACATCACCCGCGGCTTCAGAAGTTCGAAATAGTCGCGCGGCGTGGCGAGACTCGGGATCGAGGCCGTGCGACCCGCATGCGCGTGCGCCTCCGCCGCGGCGAGCGGCGGAGGCAGATGCGCTGTATGGGTCTGTGTCGGCATCGTCAGACAGTCATCCGGACAGGATCGTGCGATCGTTGAATCACTTGATCTTGGGCAGAACTTCGAACTGGTGGAACGGAGGCGGTGAGGACAGCGTCCATTCCAGTGTCGTTGCGCCCGGACCCCACGGATTGTCGACAGCCTTTTCCTTGCGGGTGAAGGCTACGACCAGGCCGTAGAAGAAGATCAGAAGGCCAACGGCGGAGATGTAGGAGCCGATCGAGGAGACGTAGTTCCAGCCCGCATAGGCATCCGGATAGTCCGCGATACGGCGCGGCATGCCGGCAAGACCAAGGAAGTGTTGCGGGAAGAACAGGATGTTGACGCCGATGAACGTCACCCAGAAGTGCAGCTTGCCGATGGTCTCGTTGTACATGTAGCCGCTCATCTTCGGGAACCAGTAATACCAGCCCGCGAAGATGGTGAAGACCGCGCCCATCGACAGCACATAGTGGAAGTGGGCGACCACGTAGTAGGTGTCGTGCATCGAGCGATCGACGCCGGCATTGGCGAGGACGACGCCGGTTACGCCGCCGATGGTGAAGAGGAAGATCATGCCGACCGCCCAGAGCATCGGGGTGCGGAATTCGATCGACCCGCCCCACATGGTGGCGATCCAGGAGAAGATCTTCACGCCGGTCGGCACCGCGATCACCATGGTGGCCGCGACGAAATAGGCCTGCGTCGCGGTGTTCATGCCGACCGTGTACATGTGGTGCGCCCACACCACGAAGCCGATGCCGCCGATCGCCACCATGGCATAGGCCATGCCGAGATAACCGAAGACCGGCTTGCGCGAGAAGGTGGCGATGATCTGGCTGGCGATGCCGAAGCCCGGCAGGATCAGGATGTAGACTTCGGGGTGACCGAAGAACCAGAACAGATGCTGATACAGGATCGGATCGCCGCCGCCGTCGGGAGAGAAGAAGGTGGTGCCGAAATTGCGGTCGGTCAGCAGCATGGTGATCGCGCCGGCCAGCACCGGCAGCGACAGCAGCAGCAGGAACACCGTCACCAGGATCGACCACACGAACAGCGGCATCTTGTGCAGCGTCATGCCGGGTGCGCGCATGTTGAAGATGGTGGTGATGAAATTGATGGCGCCGAGGATCGAGGAGGCGCCCGCGATATGCAGCGACAGGATCGCGAAGTCGACGGCAGGTCCGGGATGTCCGGTGGTCGACAGCGGCGCATACAGCGTCCAGCCGCCGCCGACGCCGTTCGCGCCCGGCTCGCCCTCGACGAACAGCGAGATCAGAAGCAGGGCGAAGGAGGCCGGCAACAGCCAGAACGAGATGTTGTTCATGCGCGGGAACGCCATGTCCGGCGCTCCGATCATCAGCGGCACCATCCAGTTGCCGAAGCCGCCGATCATCGCCGGCATGACCATGAAGAAGATCATGATCAGGCCGTGCGCGGTCGTAAACACGTTGAACATGTGCGCATCGGCGAAAATCTGCATGCCGGGCTGCTGCAGCTCCAGCCGCATCGCAATCGACAGAATGCCGCCGATCACGCCCGCGACGATCGCGAAGATCAGGTACATCGTGCCGATGTCTTTGTGGTTGGTCGAATAGACCCAGCGGCGCCATCCGGTCGGATGGTCGTGCGCGCCCGGGGCGTGGGCTGCGTGGGCTTCGGTGTGCGGCGTGGCTGCCATGATGTTACCCTTCAGTCTCTTCCTTCAGCGGCGCAATGCTAGCATACATATTCGCTTTTCGATATATATGCCCTGGCGGCCGCGTTATTGTGCGCCGGATTGTGCGCCCGGCGTTTCCGTGGCGGCGACGGCGACGCCGTCTTCCGGGGATGGCCGGTAGGCGAATTTCTTCTTCGCGTCGTCGAGCCAGGCCGCATAGTCGCGATCGCTGACCACACGCACCGTGATCGGCATGAAAGCGTGGTCCTTGCCGCACAATTCCGAGCACTGGCCGTAATAGACACCTTCCCGCGTCGCGCGAAACCAGGTTTCGTTGAGGCGGCCGGGGACGGCGTCGATCTTGATGCCGAACGAGGGAACGGCAAAGGCGTGGATCACGTCGGCGCCGATCACCTGCACCCGGATCACCTTGTTGACCGGGACCACGACTTCGTTGTCGACCGCCAGCAGACGGGGCTGGCCGGGCTTGAGATCCTTGTCCTGCACCATCAGGGAATCGAAGCCGAAGCCGTTGTCCGGATAATCGTAGGTCCAGAACCACTGCTTGCCCGTGGCCTTGATGGTCACGTCGGCGGGCGGAATCGTGAGCTGGTCGAACAGCAGCCGGAAGGAGGGAATGGCGATCGCGACCAGGATGATCACCGGGACAACCGTCCAGACCACCTCGATCAGGGTGTTATGGGTCGTTTTGGAGGGGACCGGATTGGCGCGCGCGTTAAATTTGACGATCACAATCAGCAGCAGCGCCAGCACGAACAGCGTGATCAGCGTGATGATCACTAACAGGAAGTTATGGAACCACGAAATCTGGTCCATGATCGGCGATGCCGATTGTTGGAAATTGACCTGCCAGGGCGACGGTTGCCCGAGGCCGGCCATCGCCGTCGCCGGGATCAGGGCGGCCGCAGCGGCGATCGCTGCGATCAGGAAAGTCTGCACCCGCATGTCGTCTTTGCTCCTTCGACAGATCGGCCGTATTGGCCGCCCGCCCCAGGGTTCAGGCGGCAGCCAATTTACGCGCGAATTGCCACAGTCATCGCCTTGGAAATGGCGTGCGGACAGGGAATGCGCGAGGGACTTTTTGAGGAAAAATCCCGGCCTCTCAAACCATAATTCCGCCCTTCTCGCAATGCGGCTTCGCTTTGAAACAATGAGACATTCCGCCTATCCGCCAAAAGGCTGGCGACGGTCGCCTTTTGGCCAGAAAATGGCGTTTTTTGAAGCTTGTGTGATCCGCTTGACAGCGCGCGACGCGCATGGTGCCACGCTGACCTCTCCGCTGCAGATGGCGATTCGGTCCGACAGCGCCGGCGCCAGCCAACGAGGTCATTCCTCAGCCTGGACGGTGACATGCTGAAATTTCGATTCGCAGGGCTCTCCGGAAGCGTCCTCTCCGCATGCGTCCCCTGGGCCGCTGTCCTCGCCATCCTGCTGTTGCAGCCCGGATATGCGCTGGCGCAGGGGGCTGTCAGGTCGGTCCATGCCGACTGGCAGATCCGCTGCGATACGCCGCCCGGCGCGCAAGCCGAGCAATGCGCTCTCATCCAGACTGTCCTGGCCGATGACCGACCCAATATCGGACTGACGGTCATTGTGCTGAAAACGGCGGACAAGCAGATCCACATCATGCGGGTGATCGCCCCGCTTGGGGTGCTGTTGCCAAACGGGCTTGGCCTCAAGATCGACGAGGACAATATCGGCAGTGCCGGCTTTGTGCGGTGTCTGCCCAACGGATGCGTCGCAGAGATTACCATCAATCTGAAAGAGGACGCCGATCGCAAGCTGGTCGAAAAGTTGCGCTCGGGCAAGAAGGCAACCTTCATCATTTTCCAGACCCCGGAAGAGGGGATCGGCTTTCCGATGGAGTTGAAGGGCTTCAGCGAGGGCTTCGACAAGCTGCCGTGATGGGCGTCGTTGCCCGGGCGGCTGACGCCCTCGCGCTTTCCGCATTTGCGCCCTATCTTCCCGCCATGACCGACACATCCCCCACCGCCTCCCTCATCGACCGGGCCGGGCTCGACCGGGCGCGGATCCGCGCCATTCTATCGAACGGCCTCGAAGGCGCCGACGACGGCGAATTGTTTCTGGAATACCGGCAGACCGAGGCGCTGGGCTTCGACAATGGCCGCCTGAAACAGGCGACCTACGACACCGCGCAGGGCTTCGGCTTGCGTGCGGTCAAGGACGAGGCGGTGGGCTATGCCCATGCCTCGGACCTCTCCGAGGCGGCGCTGCGCCGGGCGGCCGACGCCGTGCGCGCGGTGAACAGCGGCTATAGCGGCCGATATTCCGACGGGCCGGGCCGCACCAATGTCCGGCTTTACGGCGACGAAAACCCGCTCGACGCCCCCGGCTTCGAAGCCAAGGTAAAGCTGCTGCAGGAAATCGACGCCTATGCCCGCGCCAAGGATCCGCGGGTCCGGCAGGTCTCGGCGAGCCTCGGTGCAACCTGGCAGGTGGTGGAAATCCTGCGCGCCGACGGCGAGGTCTATCGCGACATCCGTCCGATGGTGCGGATCAATGTGTCGATCGTCGCGGGCGAGGGCGAGCGGCAGGAAACCGGCAGCCACGGCTATGGCGGCCGCGAGGGCTATGCCCGCTTCATTGAGACGGCCGCCTGGCGCCGCGCGGTCGACGATGCGGTCCGTCAGGCGCTGGTCAATCTGGAATCGGTGCCGGCGCCGGCCGGCGAAATGGACGTGGTGCTGGGCGCAGGCTGGCCGGGCGTGATGCTGCACGAAGCGGTCGGCCACGGCCTTGAGGGCGATTTCAACCGCAAGGGCACGTCGGCCTTTGCCGGCCTGATGGGCCAGCAGGTCGCGGCCAAGGGCGTGACCGTGCTGGACGACGGCACCATCGCCTCGCGCCGCGGCTCGCTGTCGATCGACGACGAAGGCACGCCGACCAGCAAGACGGTCTTGATCGAGGATGGCATTCTCGTCGGCTACATGCAGGACCGGCAGAATGCGCGGCTGATGAACATGAAGCCGACCGGCAACGGCCGTCGGGAATCCTATGCGCATGTGCCGATGCCGCGCATGACCAATACCTACATGCTGTCGGGCGAACGCTCGCCCGGAGAAATCATCGCCTCGGTGAAGAACGGCATCTATGCGGTGAATTTCGGCGGCGGCCAGGTCGACATCACCTCGGGCAAATACGTGTTCCAGTGCACCGAGGCCTACAAGATCGAGAACGGCAAGATCGGCGCGCCGGTGAAAGGCGCGATGCTCATCGGCAACGGCCCGACCGACCTGCATCGCATCTCGATGATCGGCAACGACATGACGCTGGATCACGGCATCGGCACCTGCGGCAAGAACGGGCAGGGCGTGCCGGTCGGCGTCGGCCAGCCGACGCTGCGAATGGACAAGATCACCGTCGGCGGCACGGGGTGATAGCGGGATTGCGGTTTCTCCGTATGCGCATTATCGTTGCGCATATGGAGGGCGCATGGGCACCTTGACCCCCCGAGTGCAGAAGAAGCGCGCGGTCAACCTGTTCGTCGATTCCGAATTGCTCGACGAAGCCAGGCGCCTCGGCATCAATGTATCCGACACACTGGAGCGGCGTCTGCGCAGCATCGTTCGCGCAGAGCAGGAGAGGCGCTGGCTCGAGGAGAATAAGGACGCCTTCACGTCCATCAATTCTTTCATCGACCGGCACGGTTTGTTATCGAGCCGGCTGCGCTACCGTTCGGACGGCAGATGATCCGCCAGTTCGATGTGGTCGATAATCCCGATCCCATCGAAGCGGAATCGCGTCCCTATCTGCTGACTGCAATCCGATCTCGTGCATGAATTGACCTCGACGGTCGTTGCGCCGCTCGTTCCCAAGGCCGACATGACCGGGGCCCGTCGCCTCAATCCGATCGTGGTTGTCGATGGCCGTGAATTCTGGCTGGCAACGCATGAGCTGTTTGCAATCGACCGCCGGATGCTGAACAAGGACGCAGTCGCCAATCTCGCGAATGATCGCGACGCTGTCATTGCGGCGCTCGATTTGATCTTCACCGGGTTCTGAGCCGCTCTAAAAATACGCGATCAGCCGGCCGCAGGCCGCCACGGCGAGCCACAATAATATCGAAGTTATGCCGATCAGCCGGGCGCGCGCGGGCAATGGCGTATGCGGCTGCAGATCGTGAACCTTCGGCGCGACGGCATATTCGAACCAGGCGATGTTGAGCAGCGCCAGCAGGATCAGGAGCAGCTTGAACTGGAAGGCTTCGTTGAGCACCACATGGCTTGCCTCGGCGACAAACAGGATCGCGCCCGAACCGGCCAGCGCAATGAAACCGAGGATCGCAACAAGCCGCGCGCGCCGCAGCAGACTGCCGGGCCAGCTCGCCTGAAAAAAGCCGGCAAGCCGCAGGTCCATCACCGCGACGGCGGCGAAAAACACCATCAGGCCCAGGATATGCGCGACATTCGCCGCCATATAGATATAGGGCGATTGCCGTATGGCTGCAGCGAAGGCCGAGCCCTCGATCGCCACGAAGATCGCGGGCGCGGCATCCGTCATCAGCGCATCTCGACGGTCTTGCCGTCCACCGTGATGCGTTCGGCGCGAATTTCGTCTTTCTCCGCAGTCGAGACATAACCGTAGGCCGAGATCGTCTTGCCGACCGCGACCATCTCCTTGGATGCGCCGCGATTGATCATGCGGAAGGTCGGCGCAAGCGTCACGGTCCACACCTTGTCCGCAGCTTTGACGCTGATGGTCGCGTGCGGGTTCTCGTATTTCGACGCGACAATGGTGCCTTTGATCGTCACCGGATTGGCCGCGTCGTAGCTGCCCCATCCGTGATGGGCGGCTGCGCTCCCGCAAGCGATCGCCGAGATCGCCGCAACGAAGAGATAGCGTTTCATGACGTCACCTCGCTTCGAAGGGTGTCGGATTCACATGGTGTCCCGCGGTGCCGGTCGCACTAACTTAACGGACGACGCCGGAGATGCAGCAGGGTTTTGGGCGCGGCCGGGTGACGCGATCCTTCAGAAAGCACCGCGCCGAGGCGCTGCCATAGCCGGGACGCAGATAGGTGAAGGCGCGGCACCGCGGCTCTGCCTCGCAGGCTTTTGCGCAGGCCGTGCCGGTCGGATCGGAGGGCAATTCGAAGGATCTGTAATCGCCGCCAAAGCGGTCGATCCCGAATTCCAGGGAACCGGTCTTCGGTCCAAGGGCGGCGGCGCCGCGGACGCCGGAGACGCAGCACGGATCCTCCTTGGCCGCTGTGACCGTGTTCTTCAGCCTGCACATCGCCTCACGCGAAACCGTTCGCGGATAGGAAAAGCTCCAGGCCCGGCAATTCTTGTCGCGGTCGCAGCGTGCCGCGCAAACCGCGGGATCGCCGCTGCGGACCGGTGCGCTGGCATAGTCGCCGCCGGGGCGGTCAAATCCCATCTGGGCGTAGCCGTCGGCGGCCGCGAGCGTCTGCGCGAAGATGAAAACCGCAATGATGACGAGACACCGCTTCATTCCCTGCCCGGCCCCGGGATCAAAGACTAATCGTAAGGCCTCGGCGGCCGGGTTTCGAGCGCGGATTTGTTGCATATGCGAAGTCTTGAATAACCCGTGCTTGATGTCAGCGGACGCCGCTTGGCGTTGTGCGCAGCAGCATGACAAAAGGTCGCAGATCGGCAAAGTTCCCGCCTTATGACGCCGGGTGCTGACGGAATCAGGACGGTTTTGAAGGGGGGCGATCGCCTCGCCTTCGCCATTCTGGCCATCCTCATTGTCCTCTCAGCGGTCATCGTCGGCAATTACGGCATCTCCAACGACGAGGAGGTGCAGCACCGCTACGGCGAATTGATCGTCAACTACTATGCCAGCGGTTTTCGCGACACCGCGCTGTTCAACTACAAAAATCTCTATCTCTATGGCGGTCTGTTCGACATTTTCGCAGTTGGCCTCGAGAGGCTGCTGCCGTTCGACGTCTTCCTGATCCGTCACGTTCTGTCGGCGACCATCGGCATCCTTGGGATTGCCGGCGCCTTCGCAACCGCCCGGCTGATCGCCGGTCCGCGTGCCGGCCTGATCGCGCTCTGTGCGCTTGCGGTCTGCGGTCCGTATTTCGGCGGCATGTTCAACCATACCAAGGATGTGCCGTTCGCCGCAGCGATGATCTGGGCGGTATTTTTCATCCTGCGCATCGGGCGCGCATTGCCGTCGCCGCGCTGGACCGATCTTCTCGGTTTCGGCCTGATGCTGGGCGCGGCCACCGGCTTGCGGGCGCTCGGGCTGTTGCTCGTCGGTTATGCCGGACTGATGGTGCTTTTGTCAGCGCCGCGTCCTCTCGCATTCGCAGGGACCGCGGCCTTCGCGACGAAATCGGCGCTGCGGATCGCACCGGCCCTGCTGCTCGGCTATCTCATCATGATCGCGGCATGG
>NZ_JBKBVB010000092.1:0-18070 GCF_046289595.1 Pseudorhodoplanes sp. | reverse complement strand
GGTCTTCGCGCCCGGCGTCACCTTTCGCTCCGGCAGTTTGGGGCGCTCGATCATGCCGAAGCCCGATACGCAGAAATTCACGATTTCGACTTTCTGCACGCCCCTGTAGTCGTAGCCGAAGATACGCCGATGCGCGGCATGGAACGCATCGATCAGCGTTCCGACGAATGTCCGGTCGATCGCGCCACCTGGCGCAGGCACGCGTACCTCCATCGACTGACCGACGTAGCGGATGTCGGCCTCGCGCTGCAGGCGGATGCGGTCGCGGCCGATCCCGTCCTGCTCGAGACGCGCGGTCGCGTCGCGCTCCAGCCCCTCGTACAATTCCGCGATGACGCCGAGATCGATCTTTTCCTCCGGCATGACGCGGGTCACCATCTGATCGTTGCGCCAGTCGACCGCAAGCAAACCGAAGGCGGCAAGATTGCCGGGGCTCGGCGGGACGATGCATGCCTTCATCCCGATCAGCTGTGCAACGGCAGCCGATTGCACCGGCCCTGCGCCGCCGAACGACAGAAGCGCAAATTCACGCGGATCGATCCCGCGTTGAATGGTCATCTGCCGGATACGATTGGCCTGATTCCAATTCGCGATCTCGATGATGCCGGCGGCCATTTCCTCCACCGACATTCGAGCGCCGAGCCGCTGCGCAAGATCCGCCATGCCCGCGCGTGCCCGCGCCACATCGAGCACAATGCCACCGCCGATCAGCGCAGCCGGCAGCCGGCCGAGAACGAGGTTGGCGTCGGTGATGGTCGGCTGGTCGCCGCCATTCGGATAGCACATCGGTCCAGGATCGGCGCCCGCGCTTTTGGGACCGACCTTGAGATGCCCCTCCCGCGAAATCCAGGCAATCGAACCGCCGCCGGTGCCGATGGTCTCGATGTCGATCATCGGGATGCGCACCGGGAACGGACCGACCGAGCCGGCATTGGTCAGATGCGCGGTGCCGTTCTCGATCAGGCTGAGATCGGTCGAGGTGCCGCCTGCGTCCAGCGTCACCACATTGTCGAAGCCGGCAAGCTTGGCGATGACCGCGCTGCCCAGCACGCCCGCCGCAGGGCCGGACAACGCCGTGGTGATCGGCTTGCCGACCACCTGCTCGGCGCTCATGACACCGCCATTGGATTGCATCACGAGAAACGGCTTGCGGCCGAGTTCCTCGCCAAGCGCAACTTTCACCCGCTTGAGATAGCGTTCCATATGCGGCTTGACGAACGCATCGACCAGCGTCGTGACCGTGCGCTCGTATTCCCGGTATTCCGGGAGCACCTGCGAGGAGATCGATACCGTGCAATCGGGATATTCCTCGCGCAGGATTTCCAGCGCCCGCTTCTCGTGGGTGTCGTTCGCATAGGCATGGATGAGGCAGATCGCGACCGCACGGATCTGCCGCTTGCGGAAAAAGCGCGCGGCCTCGCGCACGCTGTCCTCGTCGAGGGGGCGCAATTCCTCGCCTTTGAACGTAAGGCGGCCGCCGACCTCACGGACCAGGTCGAGCGGCACCGGCCGCTTCGGCTTCACCCAGAAATACGAATTGCCATAGCCGTCGGGCACCGCCTGCCGCGCGATCTCCAGCACATGGCGGAACCCTTCGGTGACGATAAGACCGAGCGAGTCGATCGCGCCCTGCAGCAGCGCGTTGGTGGCGACGGTGGTGCCGTGCGCAAGCCCGATCAGATCGCCGGTTGTGGCGCCCACTTGGCCCAGCATCTTGTCGACGCCGTTAACCAGTCCGAGCGCCGGATTCGACGGCGTCGACGGCACCTTCGTGACGGAGACCTCGCCCGAAACCGTGTCGACACACACAATGTCGGTAAACGTGCCGCCGGTATCGATCCCAACGCGCAAATGTGGAGACGCTGAAGCCATCGCCGCCTTCCCTCAATCCTTCGAAGGTCCGGCCCGGATCGCCCAGACGGGCAGCTCCGCGAGCGCCGTGACCTGCATTCATCGGCAGCCTCGTGCGCGGCGGTCGCACTGTCCAACAGCAATTTGCGATAGCGATATCGGCAAATCCGATGGCAATATGGAGGTACATCGCCGAACTCGCGGAAAAACATGGGTTTCCCCTTTCTGAGTGCGGCAGTAATCGCGAGGGCAGCATGGAATTTCGGCAAATCCGATATGCACTGGCGGTCGCCAAGGAGCGCAGCTTCACCAAGGCCGCAGCGCGGCTCAACATTTCCCAATCGGCGGTATCCGAACAGGTGAAGCTCCTGGAGGGCAGCATCGGCTTTTCACTGTTTCGGCGCACCGGACGCGGGATCGAACCGACCGAACGCGGCCGCATGTTTCTTTACGAGGCCGAACGGGTGGTCGGCGACTTGATGAACCTCAGTGACGTCGCACGCCGGCTCAGCGGTGTCGGAGTCGAGACGCTGGTGATGGGGATGGGATCGGGTCTCGCATCGGTTCTGATGCCGCGGATCGTTCCCGAAGGCGGATTTCCCGCCAATCTGCATCTGGAAATCAAGACCGCGCCGACGCGCGTGATCTTCGACGATCTGCACGACGAGCGTCTTGATCTTGGGATTGCGGCAATGGTCAGCGTCGACCGGGTACCCTCGGGCCTGAACAGCGTCCCGCTATTCGATCTCGACATGATCCTGATCATGCCGCCGTCTCACGCTCTTGCGGCCAAAAAAGGCACAGTCGATGTCGGGCTGCTCGGACATGAACCGATCATCATGAACGAGCTTTCGATCGGCTACGGCCAGATCGTCGGACAGATGTTCAACGATCTGGGCATCCGGCCGCGCATCCGGGCGGTCGCCGACAATGTGGACACCATCAAGGTCATGGTGCAGGCCGGCATGGGGGTCGCGATCATCCCGTCCGGCGCCGCCGATCTCGAAGTGCATGCCGGCCTGCTCGCGGTGCGTCCGCTGCTGCCCGAACGATCAATTACGGTCTCTGCCTATATGTCACGTCAGGCCCTGCCGCGGCGCAAGGAGGCGCTGGTCGAGAGACTGCTCGAATCAGCCCGGCATGCCCGGCGCTGATCGCCTGTGCAGCTTTGCCATGCGGCGCCGATTGCCGGATTTACGCAACAGCAGCCGCAGCTCATAGGATTTGCACCTCTCTTCCCGCGCGCTGCTGCTTCGAAGATCAGGTCAGATTTTTGCTCCCTGTGTCGCCGATGAGCGAGACCGCAAATGACCTCGTCGCCGCGCACCGGTCCGGCGCTGCCTTCATCACACTGCGCAAGGAGACCGAGGCGCTCCACCCGGGCACGTGTCGCGATCGCGAAATCGGCGAGATAAGCGTTGTGCGCACCGGCATAGATTGCGCCATGGAAGGCTTCGTCGATCTCGTGATGACGCTGCGGATCGCCGACCTGGATGGGCTCGCGCAATTGCTCGTGCAGCCCTTCGAGCTCGCGGCGTTCGACGGCGCTCATGCGTTCCGCTGCAAGCCCGGCGCAGAGCGCCTCGATTTCGCCCGTCGCCTCGAACATGCCGGCCAGGCAATCCGTGCTCGGCCGTGCCACCACCGCAGCGCGACGCGCACGGGTCTCGACCAGCCCGCTCGCCGCAAGCTGCCGGATCGCCTCGCGCACCGGCGTGCGCGACACCCTGAAGCGTGTGGCGAGCTCAGTTTCGTCGAGTGCGGTTCCGGGCGCCGGCACGCCGTGCACGATCTCGTCGGCCACCTGAAGCCGCAATTCCTCCGCGAGGGTACGGCGGCTATTGTCGGAAACGCGAAAGTCCCGGGACTGCAGATTCATCGCATCAGCCTTGCTTTGGCGACTCCTTTGGCGGCTCCATCAGGCTGACATGGGCGGCAACAACGCGCCAGCCTTCCGGAAAGCGAACCCAGGTCTGCATCTGACGGCCGACCCGGCCCGGCGCGGAGGGGCGCTGATAGAGCGTTGATGCCACCGCGAAATCACGGCCATAGGTCGTGATCACCGTTTTGGATAACGTGCGGCCGAGCGCAACGGGCGACCGCGCCGAACGAAACGCCTTGATTTCCTCGTAACCGTAGAGATTTTCGGTCGCTCCGTAACGGATGGTCTGCGGAGCGTCGCGGAACAGAGAATCGAGCACCTCCACCTTGTTGTTGACGAGCGCATCCTCGTAGGTCTCGAACGCGGCCGTCACCTCGGCGACGACCTCCGGCAGATTTATTTCCAAGGTCATTCCCAGCTTCCTCCGCTGCGTCATCCCGGGACGGCCGGCAAGACCGGAACCGCAATCCGTGCCCACGGCATAGTCAACGCTTCCGGATTCGTCCGTTCCGCGGACGCCGCCAAATGACGGATCGTTTCTAGTTCATCGGCGGCCGCGGTGCCACCGCCGCTCCCATTTCTTCCAGCTGCTACGCCACACGCAGCGCGATGTCCTCGCGCCATGGCGCCGCGGTGACCTGCACCCCGATCGGCAGCGGTTTCGCGAGCTCGGGGCTAAGCTTGTCGCGGTCATAGGAGGACTACCGTCCGGCAAGGTCTTGGCGCCATGCGACATCAGGCGGTCGTAGCAATTTGGAGAAAATCGCGGAAGCTGCGACGGCGAATGTCGCGGCAATGGCGTTGGAAAAAGGCGATGGGCATCCGGCCTTTGCCTGTTTCGCAAGCCCCGATCCGCCGCTCGACCGTGCGTCCTCACAACGCCCAGGCCGCGCTCACGCGCGGACGGCTACATGGTGCGCTTTTGCGGCTCCCACATGCGCTCGAGATTATCGATCAGATCCTGATCGTACAGGCACAGGCTCTGCTGCCAGCTATAGACCGCCATATAGTGCCGGAACGCGGACAACGGCTCCTGGCCGACACGCAACGCCTTGCGATTGGCGATCGTGCTGACGAAGCCGCCGCGGATCATCTGCGCGGTATTTTTTTCTATCGCTTCGTCCATGCGATCGGCCGGCACGATCTCGTCGCAGATCCTGCCGCCCTCGGGCGACTGCGCCGCAAATTGCCGTTCGAAAAAGATGCCGTGCCGCGCCAGCTGAATGCCGACGAGGCGCGGGAACCGCAGATTGGCGAAGCCCGGCACGAAACCTTCCTTGCTCGCCGGCAGATTGAAATAGGCGCCGGGCTCCGCGATCACCCGGTCCATCACGCACAGGATCTGGCAGCCGCCGCCGATAGCGAACTGATCGACCGCGGCGAGCCAGGGCTTTTCGACATAGTCCTCCAGAAGCTCGTGATAGGACTGCGAGCGCCAAAGCCCGCGATACATCTTGTTTAAAAGGCCAAGCTCGCGTTCCAGCAGAAACTCGACGAGAGAAATCCGCCCATAATAAAGATGGGTGAGATTGATGCCGGAATTGAAAACGCGCTTGCCGGCATATTTCGGGTGCTCGACAACACCGCCGCGCAGCACGCCGACCCTGATCTGATCGTCGAGCAACACGAGGTCTACCGCGGCCTCCAAAGCCGCGACTGCAACGTCGTCCTCCGCATTCAGGAATTTCTTGTTGGTGAGCGTCACCTCGCCGATAAATCCCTTTCGCGCGACCGTTGCTGCACCGAGATCGCAAAAGCCGGTGCGCCGGAACTCGGCAAGCCTTTCCTCGGCGAGGCGCTTGGGCCGCAGCATCGCATGGATCATGTGCAGCCCGCATTGCGGGTCGGCCATCACATGGGCCATGAACAGGCCCTGATCGATCTCGCGGCCCTCTTTCGCGGATTGCCGCTGCAGCGCGCGCTCCTGGTCGATCTGCCGCCGTGTCGGCAACAGCCCCGGGAACTTTTCCGCGGCTTCATACACCAGTTCGCTGACGCGCAAATAGCGGGACAGGTTTGCGGTCAGAACCGCATACATCTCTGTTGCGTGCCGCGCAAAGAAGCTCTGGCGCGTTGCGCGTGCGTCCTGCAACAGGCCGCGCACCGCGTTGCGCGCCTCCGCATCCCGGCTTTCCGCCGCGCCATAAGCCTCGATCCGCTGCTCGAGCCCGGCAAAATAGGACACCGCGGCTTTGACGTCGTCTTCGAACGCTGCGTTGAAAATCGGAACCTGAGCGGGTTCGCTGCGTGGCAACGTGGCTGGCATATTTCGCTCCCTTTCGCGACGGCCAACAAAGTGGACTGTCGCGCGCTTCGTCTCTTTGAGACATTCTACGCCCGGCAAATGCGGACGGCCACAGGAGACAGTGATTACCGGCCTGCCGCCACATGGCGCTTGAGCTAAATCAATCAAAGGCCTTCGCTGCGCCGGCCTTCAGCCTCCGTCCATCCGCGTCGAAACATCACCCCGTTCGCGACGTTCCGGATTACCGCAAGGTCAGGCAAATAAAAATGCCCGGCGGGGCTTCCGCCGGGCGCTTCTTCCACTCTGCTTCTTAAGGGGTCGTGGTTTTGACGCTTTCGTCCCTATTCGGCCGGTGTCGCGCGCGCACCGGTCGGGGCGGCGTCACGGTTGCGCATCTCTTCATCGAGCCACAGACTGTGATGCTCGCGCGCCCAGTTAACGTCGACCTCGCCCGTTCCCATCGCCTCGAACGCGCCTTCCATGCCGATCGAGCCGATATAGATATGCGCCAGCATGGCGGCAATGAACAACATCGAGACCACACTATGCACGACCTGCGCGGTCTGCATGCCCGATACCGTTATGTCGCCATAGAACGGGAACATCAGAATGTAGCCGGTGATCGCAACCGCCGCGCCGCCGATCACGACGATCCAGTAGATCATCTTCTGGCCAGCATTGAAGCGATAGGCCGGCGGGTGATCGTCGCCGACAATGCCCCCGCCGCGCTTGATCCATTCGACATCGACACGGTTCGGAATATTGCCGGTAATCCACATCAGGAAGATCAGCACCACGCCGATGGTGAAGGGGAAGCTCACGAAGTTATGGGCGTATTTGGCGAATTCCGACCATGTCGTGAACGCCTCAGCCGACATCAGCGGCATCAGCAGCGGACGGCCGAACGTGATGTTCAACCCGGTAATCGCAAGGATGATGAAGCAGGTCGCCGTCATCCAGTGCACGAAACGTTCGAACGCATTGAAGCGCGTGATTGTCCGGCCGGAACGGCCGCTGCTGATCCGGATCATGCCGCGTATCAGATAGAAGGCCACGAGCAGGATCAGCATGCCGACGATCGCGATGCCGCCGATCCAGCGCAGCGTCACTTCGTGGAACTGACGCCAGTTCTGACCGGCAGGCTGGATCAGCACTCCGGCATTCGCATTCGGAATCGTGACGCGGCCCTGAACCTTCTGCAGTTCCTGGAGCAATTGCTGTTCCCGAACGGCGCTGGCGGTCGGGTTCACCGAACCGTCGGGATTGCGCTGCTGCGCGGCGGCCGGGTTTGCGATCACCACGATGAACAGCAACGCCAGAGCCCCGGTGACGATGCGCAATGTGTTTGAAAGCGTGGACATCCCCATCTCCTCATTCTTTGTATCTTTGGGAAAAAAGGCCGGCAGGACATGTCCCGCCGGCCTTTCACGCCGTTATGAAGCGATCGTCTCTTTGTAGGCGGTCTGCCATCCCCAGGCGCCGGAGCCGTACCCGCGGCGGGTGACGCGCTCCTTGTAGATCTGGGCGATGATCTCGCCATCGCCGGCAAGCAGCGACTTGGTCGAGCACATTTCCGCGCAGAGCGGCAGCTTGCCCTCGGCCAGACGGTTGGAGCCGTATTTCTGATATTCGGCGACCGTGTAGTCGTTATCCGGACCGCCGGCGCAGAAAGTGCATTTGTCCATCTTGCCGCGCGAACCGAAGTTGCCGACCCGCGGATATTGCGGCGCGCCAAACGGGCACGCATAGAAGCAATAACCGCAGCCGATGCACAGATCCTTGGAGTGCAGGACCACGGCGTCGGCAGTGGTGTAGAAGCAGTTCACCGGGCACACCGCAGCGCATGGCGCGTCGGTGCAATGCATGCAGGCCATGGACACCGAGCGCTCGCCCGGCTTGCCGTCGTTGATGGTGACGACGCGCCGGCGATTGATGCCCCACGGCACCTCGTGTTCGTTCTTGCAGGCGGTGACGCAAGCGTTGCATTCGATGCAACGGTCGGCGTCGCAAAGAAATTTCATACGAGCCATGGTTGCGTCTCCTTATGCCGCACGGACCTGACAGAGGGTGGCTTTGGGCTCTTGCATGCCCGTCGCCGGATCGAACCCGTAGGTCGTGATCGCGTTCACGCTTTCGCCGAGCACAATCGGGTCGGTGCCCTGCGGATAGTTTTTGCGTTGATCCTCGTTCTGGAACCAGCCGGCGAAATGGAACGGACACCATGTCGTTCCTCTGCCGACGCGCTCGGTGACCAACGCCTTCATCCGGCAGACCTTACCGCTGGCCATTTCCGGACCGGAGACCAGCACCCAGCTGCCGTCCCTGATACCGCGCTCGGCTGCGTCTGCAGGATTGATTTCGATGAACATGTCCTGCTGCAATTCGGCGAGCCACTTGTTGGACCTCGTCTCCTCGCCGCCACCTTCGTATTCGACCAGACGGCCGGAGGTGAGGATCAGCGGGAATTGCTTGGCAATGCCCTTGTCTACCGCGGCCTTCTGAACGTCGAAGCCGATATTTGGCATGCGGAACTGCCGGGCATTCGGGTAGGTCGGGTACTTCTCGACCAGGTCCGGCCGGGGCGTATAGATCGGCTCGCGGTGCACCGGAATGGGATCCGGCAGCCCGAACGCATTGGCCCGGGCCTTGGCATTACCGTACGGCACGCAACCGTGCAGGATGGCTACGCGGATGATACCGCCGGACAGATCCACCGCCCAGCCGACTCCGTCCGGATTGGCGCCGCCGATCTTCTCAATCGTGGCCCGTTCGGCCGCGGTCAGGTCGGAATCCCAGCCGAGCTTCTTGAGCACGCCATAGGTGAACTCGGGATAGCCGTCCCGGATTTCCGAGCCGAGCGAATAGGAGCCATTTGCCAGCAGGCTGACCTTGCGGGTGGTGCCGTCCGGCAACTTTTCCTCGCGCTCTACGCCGAACCGCGCGCGGAACGTACCGCCGCCGTCCTTCACATGAAGGTGCGTGTTATAGAGCGTGTGCGTGCCCGGATGCTTGAGCTCGGGCGTGCCCCAGCACGGCCAGGGCAGGCCGTAATAGTCTCCAGCGGCGGGACCGCTGCTGGCGCGCAGCGAAACCAGGTCGAAATCCTTCTGGTTCGCCATATGCATTTTCAACCGCTCGGGCGATTGGCCGGAGTAACCGGTCGAGAATCCGCCGCGGTTGATTTCACGCAGGATATCCTCCGGAACCGGCTCGTTGCCGTTGATCTTGATGTTCTTGAACATCAGGTCGGCAAAACCGAGCTTCTTGGCGAGGAGATACATCACCTCGTAATCGTTCTTCGACTCGAAGATCGGCTTGACGATCTGCTCGCCCCATTGGATCGAGCGGTTGGACGCTGTGCGCGAGCCCGAGCATTCGAACTGCGTGCAGATCGGCAGGAGATAGGTGCCGTTCTTTCGGTTCGACAACGCCGCCCAGGTGGTCGGATGCGGATCGGCGACCACCAGAAGCTCGAGCTTCTCGAGACCCTCGGCTGCCTTCGGCATTCGCGTCACGGTGTTACCGCCGTGCCCGAACACCATCATTGCCTTGATGTTGTCCTTCTGGGACACATCCTTCTGCGGCAGCATCGCTGCATCGAACCAGCGGGTCGACGGAATACCGGGAGTATTCATCGTCTTGACCGGCTTGCCGTCCGCGCCGGTGACTGTGTCGAACCGGTCGACGAACCACTGATAATCGACCTCCCAAACCCGCGCCCAGTGTCGCCAGGCGCCCTCGACGAGCCCGTAATAGAGCGGAAGGGTGACGATATCGACGCCGAGGTCGGTTGCGCCCTGGACGTTGCAGTGGCCGCGGAAGATGTTGGCTCCGGTGCCGAACTGCCCGACGTTACCGGTGGCCAGCAGCAGGTTGCAGAAGGCGCGGACATTGGCGGTCGAAACCGTGTGTTGAGTGGCACCCATGCACCAGATGAACGTCGAAGGGCGTTCCTTGGCAAATTTCTCCGCAACACGCTTCAACTGAGCACCGGGGACACCGGACACGCGCTCGACTTCCTCGGGCGTCCACTTCTCGACCTCCTTGCGCACGTCGTCCATGCCGTAGACGCGCTGGTCGATGAAGACTTTGTCCTCCCAGCCATTCTGGAAGATGTGCCACATCATGCCCCAGATCACCGGAATGTCGGTGCCGGAACGGAAGCGCACATATTCGGTGGCATGCGCCGCGGTCCGCGTCATGCGCGGATCCATCACGATCATGTTGGCGCGGTTCATCTCCTTGCCTTCGATGATGTGCTGCATCGAGACCGGATGCGCCTCCGCAGCATTCGAGCCCATAAAGATGATGGTCTTCGAATTGCGGATGTCATTGTAGCTGTTGGTCTGCGCGCCATAGCCCCAGGTGTTGGCCACGCCGGTCACCGTGGTGGAGTGGCAGATGCGCGCCTGATGGTCGACGTTGTTGGTGCCCCAGAAGGCGGCGAACTTGCGATAGAGATACGCGCCTTCATTGGAGAACTTGGCCGAACCCAAGAAATAGACCGAATCGGCGCCCGACTTGCCTCGGATTTCGGCGAGTTTGTCGCCGATCTCGTTGATGGCGGTGTCCCAGGAAATCTTGGTCCACTGGCCGTTCACCATCTTCATCGGGTATTTCAGCCGGCGGTCGCCATGCACCAGCTCGCGCACCGCAGCGCCCTTGGCGCAATGTGACCCGCGGTTGATCGGAGAATCCCACCCGGGCTCCTGACCGACCCAGACGCCGTTCTGCACTTCGGCCACAACCGTGCAGCCGACCGAGCAATGCGTGCAGATATTCTTACGGATGGTGATCGGAGCCCCGCCCGGCTGGCCGGCTGCCGCCGCAGCGGCGTCGGCTTTGCGCATCCCCGTAAGGGGGATGGCGCCGACGGCGGCAAGGCCGCCCGCGACCAGACCGGAGCGACGCAGGAAGGTACGGCGGTCGATCGCGCCGGCGGCATGATTGGAAAGCTGGGCGGCGAGATGGCCGCGGCGCTTTTCGCGTTCTGTCCTCTTGATCAGCACGGCGTTGCCTCCCTCACTTCTTGGCCGGATAGCGGTTGACCCGATAGAAGGTCTGCACCTCAGGCGAATCCGCCTTGTATCGCGCCTTCCGCTTCTCTTGGTTGCTTTCGGTGTCGGCGTGAGCGGGCGTTGCAAGCGGCGCCGCGGCTGTCACTGCGACACCGGCTCCCGCGCCGAGTGCGCGCAAAAAGTCACGGCGTCCGACCGACGTCTTGCGTTCCTGTCTCATGGCCGTCTCCTCCTTTATCCCTGTCGCCGGACTTTGCGCGCCATCACGACGGCAACGCGAAAGCCTCGGATTCGATTTCCATGAATACGCGACCAAGCGTCCCTACCTTGCGGTAGAAGTCCGCCTCCTCCGCGCGCTCCAGATCGGCAAAGAACCGTCCGATCCAGGGCGCGAGATGATTCTCGAAAATGCGCCTGTCACTGCCTGCCGGTGCGGGAAACGTCCCGTCCGCGATCCCGGCCATGATCTCGCAGAGCAAGGCTGCGTGGTCTTCCGGCTCGGCATTGCCTTCGTTGCGTTCGATGCCCAGCGCCTGCAGGTCGTCGCGCAGGCGAGCCAGCGGCCGCTCGTGCAGGAAGCCGGTCAGGTAATAGGATCCGTAGGGCATCAGCTCGCCGCGGCCGACGCCGATGAAGAGGTTGAAGAATTCCCGCTCGACCTTCTCAACCCGCGCAGCCTCGGCCGCTTCGGCGAGCGCGACATGGGCGACGCCCAATGCCGACGCATCGCCGCGCAAGGCCGAAAGCCGTTTCAGAAATGCCGCATCGGGGGCGCGTACGAGCAAGGCTGCAAGCAGCCGGTATTCCTGCGCGCGCGCCAGATCGATGTCGTCGATCTCGGAGCGTCGCGGCGATTCGCTGTAGAGGTCCGGACGCAACACAGCCCGGCTCACATTCGTTGCCTGTTCCACGGCGATGACCCGCTCCGCCGGAACGCGATCCCAATTCGAGACGGACGGCTGCGAAATACCGATGCGCCGCGCAAGCTCGCTCACGCCGCCTGCCGCACGGATCGCTTGGTCAAGTCCTGGGTCGCGCATTTTGTCGTTATCGTTGTCGATCGTTGCTGAAAAAACTTGCAGCACGCCTTCTTCAGAGGCTTTCAAAAGAATACGGCCTCAGATTGGAATGGGTCAATAGTACTAAGCTATAGATCGGCGGTTTGATGCGTTTAGCGACCGATTCATTGAGGCAGCGCGCGTCCGTGAAGGCGGCGTGTGGACGCTGAAACCGGTTCCGGACGTACCGCATTTGTTTGCAATGCAACATTTTGAGTTCCAGCTTCGGGCTTGGTCTCACGGTCCTGCATATCGGTCGCAGCCTCGATGGCATCGCCGGATGCAGCATCAATCGCATCCGGAGAACTGGAATCCGCTCCGAGCGCCTTGCCGTCCTCAGATTCGCGGTCGGTCTGCGCTTCCTGCTCTACAAGCTTCGCTGTCTCGCTCCGCCCCCGCGGCTCTTGCGGCGCAAAAACTTGCGCGAGCAATCGCTTGGCATCTGCGGGATCGAGCACGCCAAATCCCGGCATGCCATCACTGGCGGTGAAGTCCCATGAATTTTCGGATAGGCCGATGAAGTCCCGGATTGCCGGATCGGCGCTCCAGGCGCGGCGAAGTGCCGCGCGGGATAAAGATGCCGGCACACCGGGCTGCAGAAACATCCGGATGTCCGTGTCCGGGCCAATCGAGTCGAGTGACGGCAGCTTCGACAAATCGAAGGGTTCAGTGGTGGCGGCCTCGCCGGTTTCGGATCGCGCCGGCGCATCCTGCGCGTGCGCCTTCGGCCTTTCGACTTCTTCCTTCGCAGGCGTTGCAGGCAGAGTGTCGTCGCGCAGCGACGGCTCTTCGACCTTGGCCTCGCGCTTGCGCCGCGACCACCGCTTCAGGAAATCCTCGCGCTCAGTCATTGCGGCGGTCCAACATTCCGCGCCGGCCGAGGGCCTCGGGATTGGCGCGGTCGCGCTTGCGCTTGAAGAAGGGCTGTTCGACATGGTGTTCGGCGACGAAGCGCTCCAGAACCTCGCGCACCGCGTCCGGCATCGGCACGGTGTCGACCACGTTCACACCGGCCTCGAACTGCGCTTCGCCCTCGGTCGGATCCGCCGTCACCTTGAACAGCGCGTAAGGAGGATTGGAATCGGCCGGCGTCAACACCACCCACAGCTTGCCATCGCCCATGAGATTGTCGCGGTAATTGCCGGTGTCGGACCGGTAGAGCTCGATCGTTGCACGCCCCGCATAGAATGAGGCGCGATTGTCGTCGCCGGAAATCTGCGTCCAGGGCGCGGTCTCGGGTTCGCCGACCAGCACCGCGCTCGGCTGCCAGAGATAGTCGACCCACTGGCTCTGCGCCTTGATGCGATCCACGATCACGCCGACAGGGATGGTCAACAGCGCAGCCATTACGACATCGTTTCCAGATGACGGACCGGAAGTCCGGCGATGAGATTTTGCGGCTTCATCCGCAAGATCTTGTCCGGCGACATGGCGAGAATGAGATAGACCGGCTCGCGGCCGACGCGCTCGAGCACCAAAGCGGGGTCGCGGAAGGTCAGGCGGAACAGGCCGATCACGCGACCGCGCGCCGCGTCGTCGAGTTCCTCGCCGTTCCAGAGCGCATCCCCGATCTTGGTCGCGTCCGCATCGAGACCGACATACCAGACGAATTTTACGTCGCGCATCTCGACCAGCGGCTCGATATCGACGTCGACATGCAGGAGGTGCCGCACCCAGCGGCTCAGCGCCTGCGCCAGCGCCTCGAGGCCCCGGCGTCCCGCCGTAAGCTCGATCGCTGTATGAAACTGATCGCTATGCTCGAAATAATGATCGGCATTGTCGTCGTTGATGACGTCGATCTCGGCCTGGGCTGGAATGCCCAGCATCGAAACGAGTGGCGAGGCCGGCGCATCGCCGATGCCGCCGATGGTCTCCTCGTCGGCGGCGATCAGCGAACCTTCATGCAGGGTTACGCGCTGCGGACGGAAGAACAATTCCGCCGCGCGCAGCACATACGGATCGTCGCAGCCGTCCAGCGCATTGCGCAGGATCACGTGTACGAGCTGATTGACGAAGATCGGCGGAATGTTGCGCACGCCGTTGCGCACCAGATCGAGATAGGCCGCTTCCAGCGTTTTGTGAGCGAGCAGACGATCGCGGAAGGCCAGCATGAAGCCCCAGTTCTCGCGCGCGTCCGGGTCCGATATTGCGGCAATCTCGGCAGGCGGGACGGCACGGCGCGGCTCCGCCATCAGCGACGCATAGAGCGCCCGTTCCGCGGCGCAGGCGTCCGCAGGCGGAACCAATTCAGGCCGCGCCAGATAGATTTTCAGGAAATCGTCGGTCAGCACCAGACCGCCGGCCTCGTCGCGGTCCAGGAGATGATGTCCACAGGCGAGCCAGAAATCTCTCACTTGCGCTCTCCCTGCGCGAGGGTGACAAGATCGACCTGCTCGGCCGGCGCCTCATCGTCGCCTTCGACATCCATAAACGAGAAGGCCCGGAAACTCTTGCTGCCGGCGCGCTTTTTCAGCGTGCGGAACGCTTCGCGGATATCGCCGTTCTCCGAGGTGCGGTGCAGCGCAATAAGAGTGTCGGCGTCGTGGTCACAGAGCGACTCGGCGAATGTCACCTCCTCCTCCGCTGCCACGCGCGCCGCCTCGAGAGAGGGCGCGCCGAAATGCTGGACCAGCCTTTGCGCGAGTTGCGCGACGGCGTCCGCCCGGCCGGCCGCGTTGGTTTCCACGATTTGAACCAGCGTCGACCAGCCAAGCGACGACACGCCGAGAAAGCCGGCGCGGAACGCGGTCCGCGTCTTCCCCTGGAGCGCCGACGGATCGATCGCGGCAAACACAAACGTCCCCGGAACCGCCCATTCGCCGGGCTCGGCGGCGCGCTCGAACACGAATGTATCGGAAGGGTCAAGCCGGATCGTCTTGAGCAATTTCACAGACGCGGCCCTCCGGTCCTCGGATCCAGCCAGGACGGCACCGCCAGGGCAGGGACCAGTTTTCGGCGTTCGGTCTCGACCTTGCCTGCACGTCGCACCAGAAGATCGCCATTGTCGTCGAGGTCGCGGCGAATACCCTTCTCCTTTTCGGGTGCGAGGCGCTGCAGATAGGCTTTCGACACCGCACCGAAACCCTTTTCCTGCCAGGCATCGAGCATGACCATGAGATGGCGGGCGAAGGATTCCATCATCCGCTCGGCGCTGAACTCGCCGAAACCCTCATCCGTCAGCGCCGCGCTCAGCGGATACAGTCCTGCCTCGGTTTCGCCCATGGTGACCAGCCGGATCATGGCGCCGAACACCATCCAGGCCGGCGGCGCGTCTTCGTCCGCATCGTCCGGCCAGGCCAGTCGGCCGCCCCCGACCAGACCGAGATTGACGCTGACCGCATCCGGCCAGCCGATATGAATCTCGGTCTCCGGCGGCGCATGCGCAACCAGCGTCTCCGCCAGTGCCGCCATGCAGGCATGGAAGCTGCGGCGCGCGATACGCAGCGGCTCGTCCGGTTCCAGCACCACAGCAAATTCCGCAAGGTCGAACCGGCCGACAAATACCAGCGTTCCCGCGCCCTGCTCCGTCGCATTCTGCTTCGCATGTGCGAAGGCGTCGCCCACCTCGCGCAACGTCACGAGGCGGAACGGCGGCGGCAACCTGATGTCGGCGTCGGTCAGCATCGCATCCCGGTCGGGTTCCAAGGCCTTGCCACGGGCCTTACTTTTTGTTTGGAGCAATTATAGCTTAGCCTCGCCTGCATATAACATCGCAGTGCCCGCTGACGAGTCTGGCAGACGATCGCGGGCACTTGCGGGAACGGAGCAAGAATGGCGCAAGACAAGCGGCGGATCGTGGTGTGTTCGTGTGAAGACACGATGCCGCTCGATGTCGACACGATCGGAAAGGCCTGCCGGAGCGCGGACATGGTGTCCGGCCGCCAATTCTGCCGAAGCGAACTGGATCGGTTCCGCGCGCTGTTGCAGGAGAGCGGCGACCTGATTGTCGGCTGCACGCAGGAAAGCCCGGTTTTCGAGGAAGCCGCAGGTGAAACAGGCGAGCGCCCCCTCACCTTCGTCAATATCCGGGAGGCTGCCGGATGGTCGAACGAGGCGGCAAAGGCCGGTCCGAAAATGGCCGCCCTGCTCGCGGCTGCGGCCGAACCCTTGCCGGATATTCCGTTTGTCGGTCTGCAGAGCGACGGCGTCATTCTGATCTATGGCCGCGACGAAGCCGCGATCGAAGCGGCCGAGCACCTGAAAGATCATCTCGACGTGACGGTGCTGATCACGCGCCCGGATCGCCTCGCGCCGCAACGCAAGACCGAGTTCCCGGTGGTGCAAGGCACCATTCGCGCCGCCAAAGGCTGGCTTGGCGCATTCGAGCTCACTGTCGACGATTATGCGCAGCCGGCGCCCTCGTCGCGCGATACCCTGCGGTTCGGAACGCCGCGCAACGGGGCCGTGTCGAAATGCGACATCGTGCTGGACCTGTCCGGCGGCGCTTCATTGTTACCTGCCGGCGATCTGCGCGACGGCTATCTGCGTGCCGATCCGGGAGATCCGGCCGCAATATTGCGTGCGGTCATGAAGGCGCGTGACCTTACCGGCACCTTCGACAAGCCACGCTATATCAACTATCAGGCCGACATCTGCGCGCATGCGCGCTCGCGCATTGTCGGCTGCCGGCGCTGTCTCGACCTGTGCCCGACCGGCGCGATCGAGCCGGCCGGCGATCATGTCGCCATCTCGGCCGAGATTTGCGCCGGTTGCGGGCAATGCGCCGCGGCCTGCCCGACAGGCGCCGCGAGTTACGCGCTGCCGCCCGCCGATACATTGATGCGCAAACTCCGCACAATACTCACGGTCTATCGCGAGGCCGGCGGCCGCAACGCGGCGATCCTGTTTCATGACGAATCGCATGGCATCGAAATGATCGATGCGCTGGCGCGGTATGGCGATGGCCTGCCCGCCGACGTCATCCCCGTCGTTGTCAACGAGATCACTCAGATTGGCCTGGAAGCCATCGCCGCGGCGTTCGCCTATGGCGCGGGCGATGTGCGCTTTCTGTTGCGCGCGCGGCCACGCCACGACGTCACCGGCCTGAACCGCACCATCGCGCTTGCCGAACCGATCCTGTCGGGGCTCGGCTATGGCGCGGGACGGATCGCGGCCATCGAGACTGACGATCCCGACCAGCTTGGCGAAGCCCTGCGCGCGCTTGCGCCGGCTCCGGCGCGGCCGGCGCCTGCGAGCTTCCGTCCCGCCGGGGCAAAACGCGACGTGCAGCGCCTTGCCCTGCGTGAATTGCATCGCGTTGCGCCGCAGCCGGTCGAGGTGATCGCGCTGCCGCAAGGCGCTCCCTTCGGCGCGGTTGACGTCAAGGCCGAGGGCTGCACGCTCTGTCTCGCCTGCGTTTCGGCCTGCCCGACCGGGGCGATGTCGGCCGATCCCGATCGGCCGATGCTGAAATTCACCGAGGATGCCTGTGTGCAATGCGGACTCTGCGCCGCGACCTGCCCGGAAAAAGTGATTGCGCTAAAGCCTCAACTCGATTTCCGCGCCGCTACCGCCTCGCCACGGATCATGAAGCAGGAAGACCCGTTCGAGTGCATCCGTTGCGGCAAGCCGTTCGGCGTCAAGAGCACGATCGAGCGCGTCACCGCCAAGCTCGAAGGCAAGCACTGGATGTTCAAGGGGCAAGCGGACCGGCTGAATGTCCTGAAAATGTGTGAGGACTGCCGCGTCGTCGCGGTGACAGAACAGGCCTTCGATCCCTATGGCGGCGGAATTTCTGAGCGGCCGCGGCCGCGCACCACCGACGATTATCTGCGCGAGGAGGAAAAGGGCCGGGGTTGATCGGTCTACAGGTCCGCAAAGCCGGGCAAATGACCGAGCTATTTTCCAGTCGTCGCCTTCTTCAGAAACTCCATCAGCGCCTCGCGGTCCGCGGCCGATCCGATCGTCTGCTCCGGCATCTTGGTGCCCGGCGTGTAGGCGGCGGGGCCGACCTCGAACAGCTTCGATACCGTATCGGGCGTCCAGACGATGTCGAGCTTCTTCAGCGCATCCGAAA
>NZ_JBKBVB010000218.1:0-3051 GCF_046289595.1 Pseudorhodoplanes sp. | reverse complement strand
GCGCGTGCGCTCGCCGACGGTCCGCTATCGGCGGAGGAGATCGTGCGCAAATCGCTCGATATCGCCGCCGATATCTGCGTCTATACCAACCGCAGCGTCACGGTGGAAACGCTCGATGCGGCCTGATCCGGCATCGATCGCCTTCGTTCCGGTGCAGCGTGAGCATTATGCGCTGCTGCGCGCGTGGCTTGCTGCGCCGCATCTGCGCGAATGGTGGGGCGATCCGGACGAAGAGTTTGGTTTCATCCGCGACATGGTCGAGGGCCGCGACACCACGCGGCCATTCCTGATCGAGCTCGACGGCCTCCCGGTCGGCTATATCCAGTACTGGTACGTCGGCCACCATCAGAACGCGCAATGGGTCAAGGATCACCCATGGCTGATGGAGCTGCCGCCGGAATCGATCGGCGTCGACCTGTCGCTCGGCGATCCGGACGCGCTTTCCAAGGGCATCGGCTCGGCCGCGCTTGCGGCATTCGTGCGCATGCTGCGCGCGCAGGGGCACGAGACCATCATCATCGATCCTGATCCGAAGAATGTGCGCGCGGTGCGCGCCTATACCAAGGCCGGTTTCCGGCCGGTGCCGCATTTGCGGGGCCGCACCGGCGATGCGCTGATCATGCAGCACGATTCGAATGTGAACGAGACGATATGACCGACTTCTCCCCCCGCGAAATCGTGTCCGAGCTGGACCGCTTCATCATCGGCCAGCATGAGGCCAAGCGTGCCGTTGCCATCGCCTTGCGCAACCGCTGGCGCAGGCTGCAGCTCGACGAGAAGCTGCGCGAGGAAGTGCTGCCCAAAAACATCCTGATGATCGGGCCGACCGGCGTTGGCAAGACCGAAATCTCCCGCCGTCTCGCAAAGCTTGCCGGCGCACCGTTTCTCAAGATCGAAGCCACCAAATTCACCGAGGTCGGCTATGTCGGCCGCGACGTGGAGCAGATCGTGCGCGACCTCGTCGAGGTCGCGATCGGCCAGACCCGCGAGAAAAAGCGCAAGGACGTGATCGCGCGCGCCGAAGCTGCGGCGGAGGATCGCGTGGTCAATGCGCTGGTCGGCGAGAATGCCAGCCAGACCACCAAGGAGGCATTTCGCAGGAAGCTGCGCAACGGCGAACTGAACGATAAGGAGATCGAGGTCGAGGTTCAGTCCGGCGGCGGCGGTTTTCCGATGTTCGATATTCCGGGAATGCCCGGCGCGCAGATGGGCGCGATCTCGATCGGCGACATTTTCGGCAAGCTTGGCGGCAAGGCGAAGACGCGCCGCCTCACCGTCGCCGAATCGCACGACATCCTGGTCAACGAGGAAGCCGACAAGCTGCTCGATACCGACATGCTGGTGCAGGAGGCGGTGCGCGCGGTCGAGCAGAACGGCATCGTGTTCCTCGACGAGATCGACAAGATCACGGCGCGCGACGGCCGCGTCGGCGGCGATGTGTCGCGCGAGGGCGTACAGCGCGATCTCCTCCCGCTGATCGAGGGCACCACGGTCTCGACCAAGCACGGCCCGGTCAAGACCGATCATATCCTGTTCATTGCCTCGGGCGCTTTCCATGTCTCGAAGCCCTCGGACCTGTTGCCCGAATTGCAGGGCCGGCTGCCGATCCGCGTCGAGTTGCGCCCGCTCACCCGCGAGGATTTCCGCCGAATCCTGACCGACACCGAAGCCTCGCTGATCAAGCAATATGTCGCCCTGATGGGCACTGAGGGCGTGACGCTGAACTTTACCGACGACGCCATCGACGCCATTGCCGATATTGCGGTGTCGGTGAATGCGAGTGTGGAGAATATCGGCGCGCGTCGGCTGCAGACCGTGATGGAGCGCGTACTCGACGAGATTTCCTTCACCGCCACCGACCGCAGCGGCGAGACGCTGACCGTCGACGGCGCCTATGTGCAGAAGAATATCGGCGATCTTGCCAAGAATGCCGATCTGAGCCGATTCATTTTGTAGCGCCGCCCGCCCGTCTGGCGCGCACGAACGTCTGCGGTTCTGGCCAAGTCAGCGCCGCCCCGGACGGCGTGGCGCTTCGGCATCGCACGCGCCAATCCTTCCGCCATGTCACCAGCGCAACCGGACAATTCGTTGACAGGCGCAGTTGATGATATGTTATATTATAACAGAAATGGGGATGGGGGACTTGCCGATGGCCGTGCGCCGTGTTGCTGCTATTGCTCTGATTTCACTGCCACTTCCAGCTGCTCCGGCGGCGGCGCAATCGGTCGAGCTGCCGGCCATCACCGTGACCGCAAGCCCGATCATCCGCCGCCCTGTTACCCCCACCCCGACCCCGGGCCCGCGCGACACCGCGCCCGATATCGCGTTCGATGCCGCAACGCCGCCTCCGGCCCCCGAACTCTATCAAGGCACGTTGCCGATCGTTGCCGACCAGTTCGCGACCGTGACCGTGATGCCGCGCGGCGAGATCGACCGCGCCACCGGCCAGACCCTTGGCGAAATCCTGCAGGAGAAGCCGGGCATCACCGCGTCGGGCTTCGCGCCGGGCGCAGCGTCGCGGCCGATCGTGCGCGGTCTCGACAATTACCGGGTGCGCATCCAGGAAAATGGCATCGGCTCCAGCGGTGTTTCAGAAATCGGCGAGGATCATGCCGTGCCGCTCGATCCGCTTGCGGCGCAGACCGTTGAGGTGATCCGCGGTCCCGCGACCTTGCGGTACGGCTCCCAGGCGATCGGCGGCGTGGTCAATGCCGAAAACAACCGCATCCCCACCGCGATCCCGCAACGGGGCCTCGCGCTCGAAGGACGCAGCGCCATCACCACGGTGGACCGCGGCCGCGAAGGCGCGGTGCTGCTCGATGCCGGTGGCGGAAATTTCGCCATTCACGCCGACATCTGGGGGCGCAACTCGGGCGACTACAAGATCCCGTCCTATCCGTATCTGTTCCCGGAGCCGCCCGCACCGTTCGTCGGACAATGGCAGCCGAACTCCGCACACAAGTCGAATGGCAATTCGATCGGCGGCTCTTTCGTTTTCGATCGCGGCTATTTCGGGTTTGCCTATACCAGCTTCGAGAGCCTTTACCGGGT
>NZ_JBKBVB010000091.1:0-18354 GCF_046289595.1 Pseudorhodoplanes sp. | reverse complement strand
CCGGCGTTCGCAGCCCCCGCTCAATTCTGCTTTCGGCCCCGTGGCGCCAGCACGACCCCCGCTTTGACGCCCTTCATGGCCATGCTATGCGATGCCCCCGCCTGCGGCCAATCGCAATTGCGACCGCGTGCCGCATTCCCTGCCGATCTCCGGCGCCATGTGACAAAAAAGCATCATCGGCTATGAGCGACCGTTTCGTCATACCCCCACCGCCCCAGGCCGCGCTCGCGGTCAAAGGCTCGTCCGAGAAATTTCCTGTGCGCCGCATCTGGTGCGTCGGCCGCAATTACATCGAGCATATCCGCGAGATGGGCCAGGACGAGCGCGCGCCCCCGTTCTTTTTCGCAAAGCCGGCCGATGCGGTCGTGCCGGATGGATCCGTCGTGCCCTACCCGCCGCTGACCAAGGACGTCCATCACGAGGTCGAGCTGGTGGTGGCGCTGAAATCCGGCGGCCTGAACATCAAGCCGGACAAGGCCAATGACTGTGTCTGGGGCTATGGCGTCGGCATCGATCTGACGCGGCGCGACCTGCAGATCGCCTCGCGCGAGGTCAAACGGCCCTGGGAAATCGGCAAGGCCTTCGATGCCTCCGCTCCGTGCGGACCGCTGGTGCCGGCATCCGAGATCGGCCATCCGACCAAGGGCCGGATCACGCTCAAGGTGAACGGCCAGATCAGGCAGGACGGCGATCTCAACCAGATGATCTGGAACGTCCCCGAGACGATCTGGAAGCTGTCGGAGATGGTCGAGCTGGCCGCCGGCGACATCATCATGACCGGTACGCCGGCTGGCGTCGGCCAGGTCAATGTCGGCGACAAGATCGAGTGCGAAATCGAAGGCGTCGGCTCGCTCTCGGTGACGATCGGCCAGCCGAAATAAGCGACGTCATTCCGGGGCGCGGCCGCAGGCCGCGAACCCGGAATCCAGTGCCGCGAGACACTGAATGTAGGGCTCTGGATTCCGGGTTCACGCGCTTCGCGTATGCCCCGGAATGACAGCCTCACGCCGCCGCCGGCTTGATCAGCCCTTCCGCCTTCATGGCGTCCTGCACCTTCGGGCGAGCGCGGACCCGGCTGCGCAAATCCTCGATATTCTTCCATTGCGTCACGTCGATATCCTGGAAGCGCGTCCAGTTCGACACGACAAAGAGATAGATATCGGCCACGCTGAAGGTGTCACCCGCAAGCCATTGCCGGCCGGTGAGATGAGTGTCGACATGCTTGAACGCCTTCAGCACGTTATTCTTGGCAATCGCCTTGTAATCGGCCGGCGTGTTTTCTTTGAAGAGCGGCGTAAACTGCTTGTGCAATTCGGTGGCGATAAAGGTCAGCCATTCCAGCGCCCGGTAATAGTCCATTGTGCCGTGCTTGGGCATCAGCTTGGCCTGAGGCTCGAGATCGGCCGCATAGGACAACAACGCGATCACCTCGGTCATGGTGTCGCCGTTGTCGAGCTTCAGAACCGGGACCACGCCTTTCGGGTTCACGTCCCAGAAATTTTCGCCGCCCTTGGTAACTTTGGCCTTGTTGTCGACGCGCTCGAGCTCGAACGCGACACCCGCCTCATGCAAGGCGATGTTGACCGCGAGCGAGCAGGCACCGGGCGAATAATAAAGTTTCATACAAGTCTCCCTTGGGGCGTCGCACTTTGTGACCGGATGCCGGTTTGCCGCCACGAGCGCCGCTCGTCAAATGCCGGTTGCAAAGGTTTTGCCCGAACCCGGCTGGATTGCGCAAATCTTTGATTCAACTGGAGGAAAATAAGGCGAGGGGGATTCCCAAACCGGAACCAAATCAGATATGCGGCGTTGGGCAGCCGGGCCGGAACAACGACAGACGGGGTGAGGACCTTGATGACCATGCTCGCACGCCGAAAGACTGTTCGCGTAACCGATCCGGAGCCGTTCGGCGACGTCACCCTGGCGCCGGCCTCGATGACAGGTCAAAGCGAAACGCAGCTTGCGCGCGCCATGGCGCATGCGCTCGTCGAAACCCAGCCGTCGACGGCGTCCCAGGCGCTCAGCCAGCTGCGGGCGCTGTTTCCGCAATCGCCGCTGACGGTCCGGGTGGCTGCGCTGAACGCGCTGATGCGACGCTGATCCGCACCTCTTCTGCTACATCCCGAGATAGGCTTGGCGCACACGGTCGTCGGCGAGTAACTCTTCGCCGGTTCCGGTCAGCGTGATCCGGCCGTTTTCCAGCACATAGGCGCGGCTCGCAAGCTTCAGCGACACTGCGACATTCTGCTCGACGAGAACGCAGGTCAATCCGTCCCGATTGAGGTCGCGGATGGTCGCGAGCACGTCCTGAACGAGCGCGGGAGCCAGACCAAGCGAGGGCTCGTCGAACATCACCAGTTCCGGCGCGCCCATCAGGCAGCGGCCGATCGCCAACATCTGCTGTTCGCCGCCGGACAACGTGCCTGCGGCCTGACCCGACCGCTCACGCAGCCGCGGAAACATTTCGAGGACGCGCTCGCGGTTCCTGGCGCGCTCCGCGCGCGCCCGCGGCAGCATCGCGCCCATGTCGAGATTTTCCGACACCGTCATATTCGGAAAGATCTGCCGGCCTTCCGCTACCTGACCAATGCCGAGATTGCAGACCTTGTAGCTCGGCAGGCCCGCGATCTCGTTGTCGCGGAAGCGGATCGCGCCGCGGGATGGGCGCACCATGCCGGCGATGGTGCGGATCAGCGAGGTCTTGCCGGCGCCGTTGGCGCCGACAATGGCGACGATGGTTCCCTCCGGAACCTCGACGGACACCCCGTCAAGCGCCTGCGCGTCGCCGTAGAAAACGTCGATGCTATCGACCTTCAGCATCAGTGCACCGCCTCCGCCCCGAGATAGCAGGCGAGCACGTCCGGATCGCGCGTGACCACCTCGGGCGTGCCCTCGGCGATCACCTTGCCGTAATTGACGACCACGATACGCCGCGACAACGCCATCACGGCGCGCATCACATGTTCGATCAATAGAATAGTGACGCCGGTATCGTCGTTGAGCTTGCGGAATACGCCGACCATGCGGTCGGTCTCGGTCGGCCGCAGGCCCGCCATCACCTCGTCGAGCAAAAGGATTTTCGGCTTGGTCGCGAGCGCGCGGGCGACTTCGAGGCATTTGCGGTCCGGCAGGGTAATGCCGGTCGGTCGGGCGTTCCGCTTGTCGTCGAGCCCGAGCAGCTTGAGGACGCTGTTGGCATAATCGCGCGCTTCGTTCACATCGTCGGTCCAGGCCAGTGCGCCGATCGCGACATTTTCCTCGACAGTGAGATCGTTGAAGGGCCGCACGATCTGGAACGTGCGGCCGACACCGGCATGGCAGATCTGGTCCGAACGTTTGCCGACCAGCGATTGGCCGTCGAGCAGCACATCCCCCGTATCCGGTGCAAACACGCCGGCGATCATGTTGAAAATCGTGGTCTTGCCGGCGCCGTTAGGGCCGATCAGCGCCTGGATCGCGCCGGCCGTGACCTCGAAGGACACATTGTCCACGGCGCGCAGCCCGCTGAAGCTTTTCGAGATGCCCTTGACTGAAAGCGACGCGGCTTTCATGCCCGGTCTCCATCGTTCTTGCGATCGAGGCGCAGCGCGCGCGCGATCCATGGCCAGACACCGGAGGGCCGGTACAGCACGATGACGGCGACGCACAGGCCCCAGAAGAACTGCTTGATGCCGTCGATCTTCATGCCCTCCGTCAGCGCGGTCAGGGTCTCGCCGAGCGGCGTCAGCACAAAAGCGCCAATGATCGGACCCATCAGCGTACCGACGCCGCCGACAATGGTGCCGAGGATCAGTTCGATCGAGCGGTTGGTGCCGAAGGTCGATTCCGGGAACAGGTTGTTATAGTAGAAAGCGTACCAGACGCCGGCAATGCCGGTCAGGCCCGAGGAGATCGCGACCGCGATCATCTTGTATTTAAACAGGTGCACGCCGCTCGCTTCCGCGGCCTCCTGGTCCTCGCGGATTGCCTGCCAGTAATAGCCGAGCTTGGAATTGAGCAGCAGCCGGCACAGCGCAAGCGCAAGCGCAGTCAACGTCAGGATGATGTAATAGAACATCACCGGCGAGCCGCGCAGGTTGACCAGATCGATCCGGTCGCGATGCGCCACCGGCAGAAACAGTCCCTCGGTACCGCCAAGCCAGCGGATGTGATCGACCATGATGCCGGTGAATTCGGCGAAAGCGATGGTCAGCAGCGCGAAATAAACGCCGAGAATCGAGAAGCGGAAGCCGAGATAGCCGATCAGGCAGCCGACCGCGACCGAAAGTGCGACCGACACGAAGACGCCGATCAGCGGCGGGATGCCGAACCGGATGAATAAAGCGGCGCTGGCATAGGCGCCGATGCCGACGAACAGCGCATGGCCGAGCGAAAGCAGCCCGGCAAAGCCCAGCATCAGATTCCACGCCTGTCCGACATAGGCGAAATACAGGACGATAATGAGAACACTCAGTATGTAGTTGCTGACAAAATACGGCGCGACGACGAGGGCTGCGCCAAACAGCGCAAGCAGCACGAGACCATGGGCAGGAACGCCTCCGAACAGCCGGTTGATCATCGCTGCACTTTTCCCAGCAGGCCCTGCGGGCGGAACAGCAACACAAGGATGAGGATGGCGAAGCTGAACGCGCTCTTGAGCGAGGGCTGCAACAGGATGCCGGCCATCGCTTCCGACATGCCGATCAGGATACCGCCGAGCAATGCCCCCGGCAGGCTGCCCATGCCGCCCAGAATGACGATGATGAAGGCGAGCAGCGTATAGGGCGGCCCGAGATAGGGATGCACGTCGACAATCATCACCATGATCGCGCCGGCGGCGCCGAGACAGGCGCAACCGATGGCAAAGGTTAGCGCGAAATAGTGCCGGACATTCAGCCCGACCACGAGCGCACCTGTGTAATTATCGCCGCAGGCCCGGATCGCCTTGCCGGTGTCGGTGTACTTGAAGAAGGCGAACATCGCGCCGGAACCGAGCAGCGCAACGATGCCGGCATAAAGCCGCACCTTGTCGATGATCAGCGGGCCGACCGAAAACGAATCCAGCGCATAATCGACGGTGACCCCCTGCGCCTGCGGCCCGAATACCATCAGGCAGATCGCAATCAGCATCACCGCGACCGCGGCCATCAGCAGGAACTGGAAATAGTCATGCAGATGCGCGACGCGCCGCACCACCCAGTCCTGCAAGAGATAGCCAAAGCCGAACAGGATCGCGGCCATGAAGGGCACCGCAACCAGCGGATCGAGACCGAGATGGCGAAACGCCACCACGGTAAAGAACATGCCGAGCACCATGATCTCGCCATGGGCGAAATTCACGATCCGGATCACGCCGAAGATGACGGAAAGCCCGAGCGCGCTGAGACCGTAGATCAGTCCGGTCAAAAGCCCGCTGATCGCGACATTGAAATAGATTTCGGTTGGCACGGCCTGTCCCGCGTGGGCCCGTCTGGATGAGGATGGGTTCCGGCCGCGACAGCAGCCGGAACCTTCCTGTCGTTATCTAAGCTCAGCGCTTGGCATAGGCCGTCATCGGCCATTCGACTTTGGCGTCGGTCGCGCCCTTCGGCGCCACGGTGACGAGCTTGCCGCCGCGGTTCTGAATCGCCGAATTGACCAGCTTGTCGTTCTGGCCCTTTTCATTGAACTGGATGCCGGGCCCTGTCGACACATTGTCCTTGATGTCGGTCTTGCGGATCGCGTCGGCGAGCGCCTTCGGATCGGCGGAACCGGCGCGCTTGTAGGCGTCGGCGGCGATCAGCAGCGCCTCGAACGTGTAGACATGGTTGGTGTTCATGTTGCTGTCTGGGAACTGCTTGGCGAGCGCCGCCTGCAGCGCCTTGGCGAGCTTCTTGTTCGGATCGTACCAGGGCACGAAGCTGATCGGCCCGTCCGAAAGCTTGCCGAGGGTCTTCATATATTGGTCTTCGTACCAGCCCGGTCCCATGCTGAGCACGCCCATGCCTTCCCACCGCTGCTTGACCAGTTCGCGGGTGATCAGAATGGCGTCGTTGAGCCGGCTGACCACCAGCAGCGCATCGGCGCCGGTGCCCTTGGCCTTGGCCACCTCGACCGACAGGTCACGCGCCTTCAGGTCATAGGCGATGGTGTCGGCGATCTGGTACGGCATCTGGAATTTTTCGATCGCGCCGGGCAGAACCTTG
This sequence comes from Pseudorhodoplanes sp., assembly GCF_046289595.1. GTDB lineage: Bacteria > Pseudomonadota > Alphaproteobacteria > Rhizobiales > Xanthobacteraceae > Pseudorhodoplanes. The sequence goes on along the minus strand of NZ_JBKBVB010000091.1, from coordinate 12,190 downwards.
GCCATCGCGCTGCCGAAGGTGTCGGTCACATGCATGAACGCGACCTTCTTCGGGGTCTTGCCGGTCTCGCCGAAAATTTCCTTCTGGTTGGACATCGCGTCCGAGGTGATCTTGCCGGCCACCGGGAAATTGCGGAACACGAACTTGTAGCCCTGCTCGGTGATCGGGGGCGCCGCGGCAATGTTGATCACATACGGAATGCCGCGCTGCTCGGCGACCTGCGCGATGGCGGTCGATTGCCCGGAGTCGAATGCGCCGACCAGAAGCTGGGCGCCTTCGTTGATCAGCTTTTCGGCCTGGGCGCGGGCGATCTGAACGTCGGATTCAGTATCCGCATTCATGATCTGCAGGCTGGGCAGACCGATATCCTTGAGGATGCCGGCCGCAACATCGACACCGCGCTGGCAATCCTGGCCGATGAACGCCTGCACCCCGGAACGTGGCAGCAGCACGCCGACCTTCAGCGGCGCGCCCTGCGCGTGGCCGATATGAAACGGAGACGTACCGGCGACCAGCCCGGCGGCCCCGAGGCCGGCGGCAAATGTGCGGCGCGTTACGCGCGGCAAACGAGAGTTCATGGACATCTTGTAACCTCCCTGAATGGTCCGGACGACCCGGGACCGTGATTGGCCCCTTTTTCTTATTGTTCCGCCCAACTTGCAATGGGCGGATTCTGCGGCATCGGCCCGCGCTCAGCGCCGGTTTCCCGCCAGCCATTATTGTTGTATAGCACAATGAGTGTCAGGAACAACAATTTCGTCCGGTCCACGACCGGATGCCGGGAGGATCGATTGGCCGAGACCCCTGCCGCGGTTCCGATGTTGGGTGCGCGCAAACCGCGCCGCGACATCGACCTCGACGTCCTGACCTCTCATCTCGGCTACAGCTTGCGCCGTGCGCAGGTCTGGGTCTTCCAGGACTTCATCCAAACCCTGTCGGTCATCGACCTGCGCCCAGCACAATATTCGGTCCTGGTGGTGATCGGCGCCAATCCCGGCCTGTCGCAGGCCGAGCTTGCCGACCGCCTCGCGATCGAACGCGCACGCCTTGTCCACATGCTCGACCATCTGCAACGGCGCGGTCTGACCGAGCGTCTGCCCTCCCCGACCGACCGCCGCACCCATGCGCTGCAGCTGACCAAAGACGGCCAGAAGCTGCTCAAGCGCGCCAAGGCTCTGGCCGCGCGCCATGAAGCGCGGCTCGCGGAAAAGATGGGACCGGAGGTGCGGAGGCAAGTACTCGACCTGCTCAAGGTATTTGTGACGCGGACGTAATCCCTTCGTCACTCCGGGGCGCGATCCCAGATCGCGGCCCCGGATGTTCAGACTTCTTACGCCGCGTCCTGGTCGGCCTTCAGCACGCCGCGACGGATCTGATCTTCCTCGATCGATTCGAACAAAGCTCGGAAATTGCCTTCGCCGAAGCCGTCATCGCCCTTGCGTTGGATGAATTCGAAGAAGATCGGGCCGAGTACGGTGCCGGAGAAGATCTGCAGCAGAACCTTGGTCATACCGCCGTCGACCACGCCTTCGCCATCGATCAGGACGCCGCTTGCCTTGAGCTTGGCGATATCCTCGCCATGCCCCGGCACCCGCGCATCGATTTTCTCGTAATAGGTCGCTGGCGGCGCCGGCATGAAGGGCAAGCCATTGGCGCTGAGCCTGGCGACGCTCTCGTAAATGTCGCGGCAGCCCATCGCGACATGCTGGATGCCCTCGCCCTTGTATTCGCGCAGATATTCCTCGATCTGCGACTTGTCGTCGAGTGACTCGTTGATCGGGATGCGGATCTTGCCGCACGGCGACGTCATTGCGCGCGAGATCAAGCCGGTCAGCTTGCCTTCGATGTTGAAGAAGCGGATGTCGCGGAAATTGAACAGCTTTTGATACCATGCCGCCCAATGGTCCATGCGCCCGCGGAAAACGTTGTGGGTGAGGTGATCGAGATAATAGAGCCCGGCCCTTTCCGGCTTCGGGTCGCGCTCGCCGGTCCAGACGAAATCCACGTCCCAGATCGAGCCCTTATCGCCGTAGCGGTCGACGAAATACAGGAGCGAACCCCCGATCCCCTTGATCGCGGGGATGTTCAGCTCCATCGGTCCGACATGGGTCTCGCCGGGTTCGGCGCCGAGCGACAGCGCGCGTTCGTAGGCGCGCCTTGCGTCCACGACGCGGAAGGCCATGGCGCAGGCGCACGGCCCGTGCTCGGCGGCGAAGCGTTGCGCGAAGGAATCCGGCTCGGCATTGACCACGAAATTCACGTCGCCCTGACGCCAGAGCTGCACGTTCTTGGAGCGGTGCCTGGCGACCAGGGTAAAGCCCATGGTCTCGAACAATTTGCCGAGCTTCTCCGGTTCGGGATGGGCGTATTCGACGAATTCGAGGCCGTCGGTGCCCATCGGGTTGGCATCGGAAATGGCTGCGGCCGGCGCATCGTGCGGGAACGGACCCATGGCTGTCTCCTCTGCGAAAACATTATTGTTCTGCCGCTCAGATAGCTGAAAACGGCCGCAAATTTCGTGCAAAATTGACGGAACTTGACTAATCTATGCATTCTTTGTGCTTAGGAACTATATATGGCACACGATTCTGTCTCTATCGACGATGCCGACCTGAAGCTGCTTTCCGCGCTTCAGGACAATGGCGCGCTCACCAACCAGGAACTGGCCGATGCGGTGCGGCTGTCGCCCTCGCAATGCTCGCGCCGCCGCCAGCGGCTCGAACAGGCCGGCGTGATCCGCCGCTACCGGGCCGATCTCGATCCGGCCAAGCTCGGCTTCGGCATCACGGTCTTCATCTTCGTCGCGCTCGCCACCCATTCGCGCAACAATGCGCGGCGTTTCCGCGATCTGGTCGCCACGCTTGCCATGGTGCAGGAGACCCACGCGCTCACCGGCGATTCCGATTATCTGCTGAAGGTCATCGTCACCGATCTGCGCGCGCTCTCGGCACTGGTCAACGATGTGCTGTTGCCGCACGAGGCGGTGGAGCGGGTCAAGTCCAGCATCGTGCTCGAAACATTGAAGGATGATGCGCGGCTGCCGGTCGGGTAGGTACGATTCGCCGAGGCTTTTCCTGCGCTGCCGCCGCGTTGACACCCGCAGGGTCGCTTCCTATTGGTTGTCTGATCGCATGATCGATCCGCGCCGCAATACCCAACGATAAGCCTTATCGCTTTGCGCGCCGCGATCCGGGGAGGAGTTCCGGGATGGACGACAGTCCTGTTCTCGTCGAGGCACGCGGCGGCTATCGCGTCATCACGCTGAACCGTCCGAAGCGCCTGAATTCCTTCAACGAGGCGATGCATGTCGCGCTGAAACAGGCGCTCGACGATGCCGAGGCCGACGCAAATTGCCGCGCGATGATGATCACCGGCGCCGGACGCGGCTTTTGCGCGGGCCAGGATCTCAACGACCGGGTCGCCAAGCCCGGCGAAAAAGTCGTGCTCGGGGTGGCGCTGGAGCAATATTACAATCCGCTGATCCGGAGATTGCGCGCCTTGCCCTTTCCGGTCGTGGCGGCGGTCAACGGTATTGCCGCCGGCGCCGGCGCCAATATCGCGCTTGCCTGCGACATCGTCGTTGCGGCGAAGTCCGCAACCTTCCTGCAGGCCTTCGCCAAGATCGGGCTGGTGCCGGACTCCGGCGGCACCTGGTTTCTGCCGCGCCTTGTCGGCCCGGCCCGCGCGCGCGGCCTCGCGCTGCTCGCCGATCCGCTGCCCGCGGAGACGGCCGAGCACTGGGGTCTCATCTGGAAATGCGTACCGGACGACGAGTTGCTCGGTATCGCCAACGAACTCTGTATGCGGTTCGCCAGCGGCCCGACCTACGGGCTGTCGCTGATCAAGCGCGCCCTCGATGCCGCGGAAACCAACGATCTGTCGACCCAGCTCGATCTCGAACGCGATTTGCAGCGCAGCGCCGGTTCGAGCCCGGATTATACCGAGGGCGTCAGCGCCTTCATGGAGAAGCGCGCGCCGAAATTCACCGGCGCCAAGGGCTCGTGACATGAAAGCCGGTGACACCGCTGCCGGTGAGATGGATGCAGGCGAAATCGCGCGCATGTGTGCGGAGGCGATCTGGGCGGACGACGCCGCCAGCAGGAACCTCGGCATGCAACTGATCTCGGTCGAGCCCGGCCGCGCCATCGTGGCGATGACGGTGACCGATACGATGGTCAACGGCCACAGCGTCTGTCACGGCGGCTATATTTTTACGCTCGCGGACTCGGCCATGGCCTTTGCCAGCAACACCCGCAATCGCCCGGCCCTGGCGCAGCACTGCAGCATCACATTCCTCTCGCCCGGCAAGCGCGGCGACCGTCTGGTCGCAAAAGCGGCCGAACGCCAACTTGCCGGCCGCTCCGGCCTTTACGACGTCACGGTCACACGCGACGACGGGGCCGTGATCGCCGAATTCCGCGGCCATACGCGCATTGTCGAAGGCATCCTGCTCCCCGACCCGAAAGCCTAGAGCCATGGTCGATGCATCCTACAAGCCTTATGGCCTCGAGCCGGTCGAAACCGCGTCTCGCGACGAGATCGCCGCATTGCAGACGCAGCGGCTCGCCTGGTCGCTGAGGCATGCCTACGACAATGTCGAGGCCTACCGGAAGAAATTCGACGCCGCGGGCGTGACGCCGTCCGACTTCAAGCATCTTGAGGACATCGCCAAATTCCCGTTCACCACCAAGGCCGATCTGCGCGAAAATTATCCCTTCGGAATGTTCGCGGTGCCGCAGGACCGGATCGTGCGCATCCACGCGTCGTCGGGAACCACCGGCAAGCCGACCGTGGTTGGTTATACGCAAACCGACATCGACAATTGGTCGCACCTGATGGCGCGATCGATCCGGGCCTCGGGCGGGCGTCCCGGCATGAAGGTGCATGTCGCCTATGGCTACGGCCTGTTCACCGGCGGGCTCGGCGCGCATTACGGCGCGGAAAGGCTCGGCTGCGCGGTGATCCCGGTTTCCGGCGGCATGACCGAGCGGCAGGTGCAGCTGATCTGCGACTTCAAGCCGGACATCATCATGGTGACGCCGAGCTACATGCTCGCAATCCTCGACGAATTCAAAGCCAAGGGCATCGACGCGCGCGAAACCTCGCTCTCGATCGGCATTTTCGGCGCCGAGCCCTGGACCAACCAGATGCGCACCGAGATCGAGGATGCGTTCGCCATGGACGCGGTGGACATTTACGGCCTGTCCGAAGTGATGGGGCCGGGCGTCGCCAACGAATGCGTCGAGACCAAGGACGGCCTGCATATCTGGGAAGACCACTTCTATCCGGAGGTGATCGACCCGGAGACCGGCAAGGTCTTGCCGGATGGTGAGAAGGGCGAGTTGGTGTTTACCTCGCTGACGAAGGAAGCCTTTCCCGTCATCCGCTACCGTACCCGCGATCTCACCCGGCTCCTGCCCGGCACCGCGCGCACGCATCGGCGCATGGAAAAAGTTACCGGCCGCTCCGACGACATGATGATCATCCGCGGCGTCAATGTGTTCCCGACCCAGATCGAGGAATTGCTGCTGCGCTGCGAGGGCCTGTCGCCGCATTACCTGATCGAGCTCATGCGCGAGGACCGGCTCGATGTTGCGACTGTTTTTGTCGAGGCGCGCCCTGAACTGCATGGCGCGGCTGCCCGCGATGCCGAGGCTGCCGCGCTTGCCGCCCATATCCGCAACAATGTCGGCATCGGCGTGAAAGTCATAGTCGGCGATCCCGGCTCGGTCGAGCGCTCGGTCGGCAAGGCGCGGCGCGTCATCGACAAGCGGCCGAAGCAATAGCGTTCTTCAGGGGGCTGCACGCATTCTACATCAGTGGCCGAGCCCGCCCTTCTCCTCGATGAAGCGCGCGATCTCGTCCACGCCCTTGCCTTCCCGCATATTGGCGAACACGAAGGGCCGCTGGCCGCGCATTTTCTTCGAATCCCGCTCCATCACCTCAAGCGAGGCGCCGACATAGGGAGCAAGATCGATCTTGTTGATGACCAGGAGATCGGACCTCGTGATGCCCGGCCCGCCCTTGGACGGGATTTTCTCGCCCGCGGCGACGTCGATGACATAAATCGTAAGATCGGCAAGCTCGGGCGAGAAGGTGGCCGCAAGATTGTCGCCGCCGGATTCGATCAGGATCAGATCAAGATGTGGGAAGCGCTTTCGCATATCGGCGACCGCCGCGAGATTGATCGAGGCATCCTCGCGGATCGCGGTATGCGGGCAGCCGCCGGTCTCGACGCCCGCAATGCGCTCGGGCTCCAGCGCGCCGGAACGGACCAGGTATTCCGCATCCCATTTTGTATAGATGTCGTTAGTGATCGCGGCAATGTCGTAGCGATCACGCAGCTTCTTGCAGAGCGCGTCCATCAGTGCGGTCTTACCGGAGCCGACCGGTCCTCCGACGCCGACACGTAAGGGGCCGTGAGGGTTTCTCGTCATGATCTGAATAGCCTCGTATATTGCGTCTCGTGCTTCATCGAAGCGAGGTCGGCGCGCAACGCCGCTCCGCCGATATCGTCGAGCGATGCCGTGAGTGCGCGCGCCGCAGTCCGAGCAATCGCCTCTTCCATCGCCGCCAGCACGCGCTGCCCGTCGGTCTGACCAAGCGGGATCAGCCGGACGCCGGCGGAAATCCAGTTGGCGGCAACCGCATGAAGGAATGCGGGCAACGCGGTCTCGGTTGCAATCCCGTGCCCGGCGCAGACCGTCCCGGCCGCGACCGGATAGGCGATGGCACCGTCCCAGATATCGTCCAGCATTTCGATGGCGTCGCAGGGCCAGGCCGCACGCGTCGCCTCGATGAAAGCGCGGCCCTGCGCCGTGGTTTCCAGATGCCGCTCCTTGGATGGCGAGAAGGCGGCTGCAAGCTCGGCAACCTCGCGCAGCGCGGATTTGTCGCCGCGGCCAACCGCGCGATGGGTCTGCACAAACAGTACCGCATCGCAAGTGCCGGCCCCGGCGGTCATCATGAGAGACAGCCAGTCGGTCAGCGACGCGGCGTCACGAATATCGCCCGCTTCCACAGCCCATTCGATGCCGCTGGAATAGGAGAAGGCGCCGACCGGAAAGGACGGCGACAGCCATGCCATCAGGCGATAGAGCGCGGCGGCCTCGTTCCCCGCACTGCGCTCAGTGGACCCATCAACGCGCGGCGACGACTTTCGCTCCCTGTGCCCCTTGACCAGCGGCAGATTCTTGCGCTTACCGATCATGATCGTGGCCGTGATGGCGGTGTCCATGGCCGTAATAATGGTAACCACGGTCATGTGCATGACCGCGGCGATGGTCTCCATGGCCATGCGGGTGATCGTGACTGTGCGGCACCGTCGCCTGCGGCTCGAACGGCGCTTCGACCGCTGTCACCGCCGCGCCAAGCCCGCGCAGCATCTCCTCCAGCACATGATCGCGACGAATGCGGATGCGGTGGCCTGCGATCTGCACGTCGGTATGGCGATTGCCGAGATGCCAGGCGAGCCGCACGAAATCGCGCGGCGAGGCGGCTGCGATCTCGGCGAGCGATTCGGGCATCCCGCAAACCAGCACGACCGTGCCATCCTCCAGCACAAGGCCATCGCCGTCATGTAGCGTGACCGGCCTGTCGAAGTCGAGCAGCACGCGCGTGCCCTTCTCTCCGGTCAGCACGATGCGCCGGCGCTGGCGGTCGTCGGCGTCGAGCGTGACGCGGTCGATGGTGATCGCGGCATCGAAGGAGCCTGCCGGAGCGATGGTCGAGACGCGGTGCATGACTTCAGCCCATCAGACTGTCGTGCCAGCGGAGGCGGCATCCAGCGCCGCGAAACGCGGCGACCACTGGATTACCCGCCTTCGCGCGCAACGACGGAGGGGTCAAAACAGAAAATATCGCTGCGCCATCGGCAGCACGTCGGCGGGCTCGCAGGTCAGCAGTTCACCATCCGCCCTCACTTCGTAGGTCTCGGCGTCGATCTCCAGCTTCGGAGTCGCGCTGTTGTGAATCATGCTCTTCTTGGAGATACCGCCGCGGGTATTCTTCACCGCCACCAGTTCCTTCTGGATGCCGAGCTTGCGGCCGAGCCCCGCCCGCACCGCCGCTTTCGAGGCAAACACAACCGAGGACGCGGTCAGCGCACGGCCATAGGCGCCGAACATCGGCCGGTAATGCACCGGCTGTGGCGTCGGGATCGAGGCATTCGGATCGCCCATCAAGGCGACGACAATCGTGCCGCCCTTCAGCACCATTTCCGGCTTCACGCCGAAAAAGGCCGGCGACCAAAGCACAAGGTCGGCCATCTTGCCCTTTTCGACAGAGCCGATGATGTGCGAGACGCCGTGCGCGATCGCCGGATTGATGGTGTATTTTGCGACATAGCGCTTGGCGCGCACGTTGTCGTTGTCGCCCTTCTCTTCCTTAAAGCGTCCGCGCTGCCGCTTCATCTTGTCGGCGGTCTGCCAGGTGCGCGTGATCACCTCGCCTATCCGGCCCATGGCCTGGGAATCCGACGACATCATCGAGAGGGCGCCGATGTCGTGCAGGATATCTTCGGCCGCGATGGTTTCCTTGCGGATGCGGCTTTCGGCGAAGGCCAGGTCCTCGGCGATCGAGGGGTCGAGATGGTGGCACACCATCAGCATGTCGAGATGTTCGTCGATAGTGTTCTTGGTGAAGGGCCGGGTCGGATTGGTCGATGACGGCAGCACATTCTTCAGGCCCGCCACCTTCATGATGTCGGGGGCGTGCCCGCCGCCCGCGCCCTCGGTGTGAAAGGCATGGATGGTGCGACCCTTGAACGCCTTTATCGTATCCTCGACGAAGCCGCTTTCGTTCAGAGTGTCGGAGTGGATCATCACCTGCACGTCGTGATCGTCGGCAACCGAAAGACAATTGTCGATCGCGGCCGGCGTCGTGCCCCAGTCCTCGTGCAGCTTGAGAGCGCAGGCGCCGCCTTTCACCATTTCTTCCAGAGCCGCCGGGCGCGCTGCGTTGCCCTTGCCGGCAAAGCCGAGATTGATCGGGAGCGCGTCCGCGGCTTGGATCATGCGGCCGATATGCCACGGCCCCGGCGTACAGGTGGTGGCGAGCGTGCCATGCGCCGGCCCGGTGCCGCCGCCGAGCAGGGAGGTCACGCCGCTCGTCAGCGCGTCATCGACCTGCTGGGGGCAGATATAGTGGATATGGCTATCGAAGCCGCCGGCGGTGAGGATCTTGCCCTCGCCCGCGATCACCTCGGTACCGGGCCCGACAATGATGGTGACACCCGGCTGAACATCGGGATTTCCGGCCTTGCCGATTGAATGGATCTTGCCATCCTTCAGGCCGACATCGGCCTTCACGATCCCCCAGTGATCGAGGATCAGCGCATTGGTGATGACGGTATCGACCGCGCCCTGCCGGTTCGTCATCTGCGACTGGCCCATGCCGTCGCGGATCACCTTGCCGCCGCCGAACTTCACCTCTTCTCCGTAGGTGGTGAAATCCTTCTCCACCTCGACGATGATGTCGGTATCGGCAAGCCGCACGCGGTCGCCGGTCGTCGGACCGAACATGCCGGCATAGACAGAGCGGGAAATCTTGGTCGGCATCGGAATGCTCCGGGCAATCTACTGGGCGGGTTCAAGTTGTGATGACGATGAGGAGGATCGCAGACCCGCGAAGATCGGCGACAGGCTGGTGCGGGCAACCCGGTAGCCCTCCTCGCGGCGGCGGCGCACCGTGGCACGCGAGAAGTCGCGCAGGCCGAATCGGTCGTCGGTCGCATGCTGGGCGCCCGGCGCGGCATCGGCCGCGTGCACGCCCTGCACGTCGATATCGACGATGCGGATGGATTTGCACAGCCGCGCCCGGTCGATCCGGCGACGCAAGTCCGGACCGACCGCATCCGGCGGCACACGCTCGGCCAGCTCCTCGATGGTCTCGATCAGATCGTTGATCCGCTCGGCCGCCCTGCGGTCCTGACGGAGACGGTTGCCGTAACTCAATTCATGCATCCGGTCTTCGACATCGGCCAGCGAGCGAGGCCGCACTGACTTCAGCGGATAGAGGTTGAACACGACCAGCACGCGCTCGATATCGGGATCGTCGGAAAAGGCGTCGATCGCGTCGCCGAGCGGCGCGTTGTCGACCAGACCGCCATCCCAGTAGACGGCGCCGCCGATCTCCGTCCACGGAAATTGCGGCGGCAGGCTGCCGCTGGCCAGCACGTGCTTCGGCGTGATCCTGCATGGCTCGTCGGCACCGATCCTGCGATTGCAGAAACGCTGCAGTTCGCCACTCTCGACATTGACCGCCGTGATGACGAAGATCGTCTCGCTGCTATTCAGGGCTGCGAAATCGACGCGCTGCGTCAGGGTACGCAGCAGAGGGCGCGTATTGTAATAGGCGGTCCACGTGCCGAAGCCGACCAGATCGAAGCGCGGCAGATAGAAGCCGGGCAGCCCGAACAGCGACAGATCGCGCTGCGCCTGCTGCGGCCAGAATTCCGGCGCATGCAAGGTGAAGTCGTCCCACAAAGCGTTCAGACGCCGCCGCGCATCGGCGCGATCCGCAGCACCCACCATACAGGCCGCATTGACTGCACCGATCGACACACCGCTGACCGCGCGCAATGTCGGACAGCGGCCCGCCGCAGCAGCCTCGTCCATGAATTCAAGCAACGCGGTCATGCCGCCGCATTCATACGCCCCGAGCGCGCCGCCGCCTTGCAGCACGACACCGATCTCGACCCGGTTTGCGGCCTGTCCGCGCATGCGCTCAATCTGTTCTGCCGGAATGCGATTGTCCGGCACTCTCCTTCTCGTCCCCGGTCTTATCCCCAGGGGCTGTGGGCATCGTCGGTCTTATTGCCTTCGCGCCATCGCGCGTTACTCTGATCACAGATGTTCATGACGGCTTCGGCTGGACGTGAACATCGCCGAGCCGAACGGTGTGAATGCGAAGGCTGCTACGAGCGTCGTGTTCGTGAGCCGGTCGATCTTGGGTCCCTGCCGCGGTAGCGGCGGCACGGAACGTGACGGGCGGGCGCAAGCTCGCCCGTTATGTTTGTGCGGTATCGAAACTGCCGCGCTTCGATCGCTCAGCGTCACAGCTTCCCCATTACGTCGCCGCGAAAGCCGAACACCATCCGCTTGCCGCCGAACGGCACAAGCTGCACCTCGCGGGTCTGACCGGGCTCGAACCGCACCGCAGTGCCGGCCGCGATATCCAGCCGCATGCCACGCGCCTTCTTGCGGTCGAACTTCAGCGCAGGATTTGTCTCGAAAAAGTGATAATGTGAACCGACCTGAATCGGCCGGTCGCCGGTGTTCGAGACCGTCAGCGTTACAGCCTTGCGGCCGGCATTCAGCTCGATGTCGCCGTCCTTGACCAGAATTTCGCCTGGGATCATCGCGTCACCCCTTTTTTGCGCGCCGCAATGCAGCGAAGCCAAGGCCGACCAGAAGCGCGGCCAGAGCGAACAAAAGCAGGTCCGGGAGCATGCCAAAAGCATGTGGATGCTCGTGCGGAACCAGCGAGGTATGGGCTGCGGCAGGTGCGACGCAAAGCGTCAGCAGCAAGACAATCAAGACTTTCATCGCGTGTCCTTCGTCGCCTGTCCTTGGCCGCCGGTCGTTTAGCGAATGGGTTCGTGAACAGTGACCAGCTTGGTCCCGTCCGGGAAGGTCGCCTCGACCTGGATGTCGTGAATCATTTCAGGAATCCCGTCCATCACCTGATCGCGGGTCAGCACATGCGCGCCGTCGCGCATCAGTTCAGCGACGCTCTTGCCGTCGCGCGCACCTTCAAGCAGGAAATCGGTAATCAGCGCCACCGCCTCGGGGTGGTTAAGCTTGACCCCGCGCTCAAGCCGCCGGCGCGCTACCATTGCCGCCATTGCGATCAGGAGCTTGTCTTTTTCGCGCGGTGTCAGCAGCATCGTCAGCCTTTCGATCCAATCTCGGCCGCGGCGGCGCTGCGCCAGCGGCTTTCAGCGCCACGACCCAGATCCAGAGTCCGGAGATGGCGCCGCAGCAACGATTCTCACGGTTAAACTATTCCCCAACACATGCGCAATTGTGGCAGACTTGGTGTATCGATTGCAAGCATGCGCGCGGGTATTGTCCTATGAGCTGGTGGGAAGACCGGTGCAAATCCTCCACTGCCCTGCGGTTCACCGACGTCTGCCTGCGCGGGATCGCGCAGGTCATGCTGCAAAACAATCCGCTGACCGGGGCGCTGT
>NZ_JBKBVB010000217.1:0-3093 GCF_046289595.1 Pseudorhodoplanes sp. | reverse complement strand
ATGCGCCGCCCACGGCGCTCCAAGAACGCGCGCGCGACGTGGCATTGCGCTTCGCTCGGCTTCAGAGGCAATGGGGGCCGTGGGGGCTGGCGTGGTGGGAGTCGCTCCTGCGCGCCGCCGATCAACAGGCTTCGCGCCAGCACGAGGACAATGCCGGCGACAAGGACGATCGGGCGAAGCCCGGGGAGAATGGCTGATGGCGGAACATGCGATCCCCGTCGATCTTCACAACCCCGGCCAGGTCTTCGCCTGCCTCGGCTTCCTCGAAGCCGCCGACGTGCTGCTCGGCGACGCTGAGGGGGGATTTGATTGGTCCAATGCGGCAGGCGCCCTTTTCAAACTGCGGGCCAACGGTAACCGAAATCCGTTTGAGGTGGTATTAGAGTTTCTTGCCAATGCAGAAGTGTCGTCGGTTGCGCCTCCCGATTCAAAGTATGGCACCGAAAAGTGGGAGATACCGACAAAAGCACTGGCTGAAGGGCAACCGTTCCCGATAGCCGTTCCCCCAAGCCCAGCCACCCTTCCTGCATTGCTTGTGGTGGGCGATAATGCCCTCACCGTCGATCACTGGGGCGACTCGACAGATCGCGACAATGTCAAATTCTGGGCCGGCTCGGGTGGGTATCCGGGCGCAGCTCTGATGCGAGACGCGCTGTCTCTTGTCCGAGGTCAAATCAAAGATGCCGTCAGCGACCCCTTCGCGTTGGCAGCGCCGCAAAGCAGCAGTTTCCGTTTCGATTGGCGGCGCGATTATATTCCAATGGACGTTGGCTTTTCGCCGAACGAACACGACGAACTGACAATGGTCGGCTTTCCCTTAGTCGAGATTCTGGCCGCCATCGGCCTTACCAATGCGCGTCCGAAGCGCATCAACAAGCTAAAATACCAATATGGAGTCGTTGCGGCGCCCGATCCGCATCGCCTCCTTAGCCCGATCTTCCTTCGTGCGGCACTTGGTGGCTCGGAGCTACCATTTCCTCGCCGCTTGTTCCACATGGAGCTCGGCTGGCCCGGACAGGAGAATCAAGCGCGCTGCATAACCGACGTCATTGAGGAGAACCGTTTATGACCGAGCCGATCACGCTGACTCACGACATCGTCAACGACTGGGCCGATAGCCAGCAAGGCCCGGTCGCCCTCCACTTGAAGCAGAAGCTCATCCCGGTCGAAGGCGAAGGCGGGGTGATCTTCCCGCCGACCTATGCAGGCATCGGCTACAACATCGACGAACTCTCCGACGGCACCAAGATCGCCACCATCGACAGCGTCGGCAGCCAGGCCAACCGCATGGAACCGATCTTTAAGCGGGCCGATCTCGCGCATCTCGTGCCGCAGATCGAGATCGAATACGGCAACGAAAAGGTCATTTCAATCCTGGAAGCCGGCCACCGGCTGGGCGATGCGATCGTCCGCTCGACTGAATTGCAGGAGCCGGCTCAGAAAGCGTTCAAGCTCTTCCTTGATGCCGATGATGCATCGGAGATCGCGAAACTGGCGCCGACATCGCTGGTGTTCGGTGTTTGGGACTCGCGCGATACGCAGGCAAAACTGCCGCGTATCGTGCAGTCGGTGGTGCGGGCTTGGGATGTCGATGTTCTTAAGCGTTCAGCGCAATACATACCTGCGCTCGACTATGCGGCCCTCGATGTATTTTCAGAGGAAGACAAACAGAAGGCCGAAGGTCGCGCCGAAAGTCCTCTTGCCCAGCGGGGCTTTGTCCATGTGCCCGCGACTGGGGCGCCCGGTGGGGTGATCGCACGCGGTCCGATTTTCCGCGACGTCACCGTCAATCTCATCGCGCTCCGGCGCCTTCGTGGCGAAAATGACGGTAACCTGCGCCGTTATATCCTCGCCCTTTCGCTGGTCGCGGCAATCGAGCCGATGGAGGCATTCTTGCGCCAGGGGTGCTTGCTCGTGCCCGACCCGGGTGCGCCGTCGCAATGGGAGGTCGTAAACCGGAAGGGCGAACGCGCAACGATCGGAATGTCGGAAAGCATCGTTCGAGATTATGCAACCGCGGCGGCCAAGGCATTCGGCAAGGGCAAGGATTGGCGTGTCAAGTTCGACAAGGCTCGCGCAAAGGAGGACGCCCGGAAAGCGGACAAGAAGGGCAAGGCGGCTTGAGGTGGGCCATGCCTCGTGCGCTTGTTCTCTCGGTCCGCTTTCATGACGGGCGTTACCACGGCCGGCCGGAATGGCCGCCCTCGCCGGCGCGGCTGTTCCAGGCGCTGATCGCCGGGGGGGCGCAAGGAGCGGCACTGTCTCCGGAAGTCAGTACTGCTTTGGCTTGGCTGGAACAGCTTGAGCCACCAATCATTGCCGCCCCGGCGGCCCGTCCCGGAACCGGCTTTTCGAATTACGTGCCGAACAACGACCTTGATGCGGTCGGCGGCGATCCGCGCCGTGTCGCCGAGATTAGGGCGGCCAAGCTCATCAAGCCCGTCCTGTTCGATGCCCGCGTGCCGCTGCTCTATGCTTGGCGGTTCGAGCAGGGGGAGGAGCGTGAACAACACGCCAAGACGGTCTGCGCGATGGCCGAGCGGCTCTATCAGCTCGGCCGCGGCGTCGACATGGCGTGGGCGTGGGGCGAGATCGTCGATGCGGAGACTCTTGAAGAGCGGCTCGGCAAACACGGCGGTGCGATCTACCGGCCGGCGAGGTCCGGCCTGGGCCTGGTGCTGCTTTGCCCGCAGAACGGATCGCTGGGAAGCCTGAGCAGGCGGTTTGAGGAGAGCGGCCGGCGCTTTCGCACGATCAAATCGGGCCGTCAGGTCCAGCAGCTCTTCTCCCAGCCGCCCAAGCCCCGCTTCGCGCCGGTCGCCTACAACAGCCCGCCGCAGCGCTTCCTGTTCGATTTGCAGAGTTCGCAGGATGCAGACAAGAGATCGCGCCTTTTCGCGTGGCCGCTGGTCGAAGCGGTGCAGCTCGTCGAGAATGTCCGCGACGGTGCGACTCAAAAGTTAAAGAAGGCGATGCCGAAAAAGACCGACACGATCGACCGCGTGATCATGGGCCGCGACGCGGCCGAAGCCGACAAGGCCGCGCGCATCCGCATCGTGCCCCTGCCGTCGATCGGCTCGCCTCATGTGGCGC
>NZ_JBKBVB010000216.1:0-3096 GCF_046289595.1 Pseudorhodoplanes sp. | reverse complement strand
GCGAGCGGGCCGGTTTGGCCCAAGTTCAGTCCAGTTCACTCCTCCGCCTCCCCATCCCGCATGCGGGGCCGCTCGGGATCGTCGTCGGTCTCCCGCACCGGAATGGCATAGACCCCGCTCATCCAGCGGTTCAGATCGACGTCGCCACAGCGGCGCGAGCAGAATGGCCGATACTTGGCGAGCGAGGGCTTGCCGCAGATCGGGCAGGGTTTGCCGGGTGCGAGCGGAGGGCTGGTCATGGGCGGAACATAAGCCCTGTGGCCAAAGATGGAAGAACGCCAGGTTTGCTCACTCGCGCTGCGGCGCCTTGGTCTCTGCGGTCTCTGCCGTCTCTGCGGCTTCCGCGCCATGCTCCGGACCGGCCGGCAGGCCCGCGAGCGCAGCATCGCGTTCGCGCAGCATGGTCTTCAGCACCTTGCCGTAATTGTTCTTCGGCAACGCCTCGACGAAAACATAATCGCGCGGCCGCTTGAAGCGCGCGATCGCGTTCAGGCACAGCGTATCGAGCTCGGCGCGGTCGGCGTCGCCGACCACATAGGCCACCACAGCCTCGCCCCATTCGCGGTCCGGCCGCCCGATCACCGACACCTCGCGCACACCGGGATGCCGCAGCAGCACCTCCTCCACTTCGCGCGGATAGATATTGGCGCCGCCGGAAATGATCAGGTCCTTGGAGCGGTCCTTGAGGAACAGGTAACCGTCGGCATCGAGCAGCCCGATATCGCCGGTATGCAGGAAGCCGTCGCGCAAGGCGGCGGCACTTGCCTCCGCGTTCTGCCAATAGCCGGCCATCACCGTCTCGCCGCGGCACAGGATTTCGCCGGGCTCGCCTTGGGGAAAGGCAAGCCCGCGCTCGTTCAGGATCGCGAGCTCGATGCAGGAGAACGCGCGCCCCGCCGATTCCAGACGCGCGCGCCAGCGCGGATGCCGATGATCGGCGATGTCGGCCTTCGGCAGAACGGTGATCGTCATCGGGCTCTCGCCCTGCCCGTAAATCTGCGCAAAACGCGGGCCGAAGCGCTCCAGCGCGCGCACAATGTCCTCGACATACATCGGCGCGCCGCCCCAGACAATGGTGCGGATATGCGCGGGGTCGAGGTCTCCGTGATGTTCGACCAGCCTCTTGATCATCGTGGGGGCTGCGAACATCGAGGTCCGCGGCCAGGCTGCAATCAATGCGAAAATTTCATCTTCATCGAAACCGCCGGATTCGGGCACGACATTCACCCCCGCCCGCATGACGTAGGGGATCATGTAGAGCCCCGACCCGTGGCTCATCGGTGCGGCGTGGAGCAGGGGATCGCCCGGCGAGGTGCGGTCCACTTCGTCGAGATAGGCGCGTGCCATCGCTGCGAGATTGCGATGCGTCAGCATCGCGCCCTTGGGACGCCCGGTGGTACCGGATGTGTAGAACAGCCAGGCGAGATCGTCGCCTTGGCGGGGTGTCAGCGCTGCGGGATCGGCGGCCAGCAGCGCATCGAAGGAGCGGCCGCCGAACACCACAATGCGTTCGAGCGAGGGCGGCGCATGCGCCTCGATCGCGGCGGCACAATCGGGCGAGGCAAAGACCACGCGCGCACCGCAATGGCCGAGGATATAGCTCAGCTCTGCGCCGTGCAGCTTGGCGTTGGCCGGGACGCCGACCAGTCCGGCATGCCAGATCGCATACAGCGTCTCGACATAGTCGGGCCGGTTGCTTGAGACGATGGCGACGCGCTCTCCCTCCACAAGCCCGAACCGCTCGCGCAGGGCGCCGGCAAGCCGCGCCACCCGTTCCGCCAGCGTGGCGTAGTCGTAAAGCCGCGCTGCGCCAAATCCGATCGCCGGGCGGTGCGGATAGCTGTGCGCCGATCTTTCGAGGTGCTGTGCGAGATTCATCATGGCCTGTCATGTCAGCGCGCGGTCATCGCGCATCAGCCGGACGCCGACATTCACAGCCGATTCAGGCTGGATTCCGGGCGGCGCGCCGCCCGCGCGGCGGTCCTTACGTATTCAGCCAGCCGTAATGGATCGGGAAGCCTTCGCCCTGCAAGAGCGCCAGCGTCTCGTAAAGCGGCAGCCCGACCACATTGGTGTAGGAGCCGACCAGCTTCACCACGAAGGCGCCGGCAAGCCCCTGGATGGCGTAGCCGCCGGCCTTGCCGCGCCATTCGCCGGACGCAAGATAGGCCTCGATGTCGTCCTTGGTCAGCCGCTTGAAGCGCACCCGGGTCTCGACCATGCGCTGGCGGAAGCTTTCGTTCGGCGTCACCATGCAGACCGAGGTATGGACGCGATGATTGCGCCCCGAAAGCAGCCGCAGGCATTGCCCGGCCTCGTCGAGCAGTTCGGCCTTCGGCAGGATGCGCCGCCCGACCGCGACCACGGTATCGGCGGCGATGATGAAGGCGCCGCGCAATTCGTCGTTCAGCCGCACCGCCTCGAGCGCCGCTTCCGCCTTGGCGCGGGCGAGGCGGGTGGCGCAGGCGCGCGGCAATTCGCCCTTGTAGGGGATTTCGTCGACGTCGGCCGGCTGCAGCGCATCCGGCTCGATCCCGGCCTGGTTGATGAGCGTGAGCCTGCGGGGCGAACCGGAGGCGAGGACGAGCTTGGGCCGGCCGATCATGGATGGTGCGGTGCTATGGTGGCCTGAAAGGGCGCCGGAACGGGGCCGCGACTGGGCGGCAAGACCTATCGGAATCGGCGGGCTTCCACAACCGTTGTGCCGTCAATCCCCCGCCCGCGGCGGCCCGCCGAACCGCGCCCTGATCTTGTTCATGAGCTGGTCGCGCACGGTGCGGTAGGCCTCGAGCTTCTGCTCCCGCGTCTCGCCGATGTCGCTTGGATCCGGGGTCGGCCAATATTCCACATCGGCGGCGATGGTGCGCGTCAGATCCAGCGCCTTGTGATGCGCCTCCGGCGACAGCGTGACGATCAGGTCGAAATTCAGCCCCTCCCAGTCCTCGAGCTGCTCGAAGGTCTGCGGCCTGTGCTTCGAAATATCGAGGCCGATCTCGTCCATCACCGCGACCGCGAACGGATCGGGCTCTCCCGGTTTCACCCCGGCCGAGCCGGTATACATGCTCTTGCCGAACAGATGCCGGAACAGCCCCATCG
>NZ_JBKBVB010000090.1:0-18838 GCF_046289595.1 Pseudorhodoplanes sp. | reverse complement strand
AGGCGCCATATGAGAAGGTCCAGATTCCGGAGCCTTACAGGCGGCACATCGTCAATTATCATCGCAAGGAATCGCCTGGATCGATCGTGGTCGATGCCGATTCGCGCTTCCTTTATTACGTTCTCCCCGAGGGCAAGGCGATCCGTTACGGCATCACCGTGGGCGAGGAAGCTCTGGCCTTCTCCGGGGTTGCCAAAGTTCAGCGCAAGGCCGAGTGGCCGACCTGGGTTCCGACGCAGGCGATCAAGGAGCGTCTTGGTCCCGGCATCCCCAACCAGGTGGGTCCAGGGCCGCACAATCCGCTCGGCGCACGTGCGCTCTACCTCTACGCCAATGGCAAGGACACGCTGTATCGCATCCATGGCACCAACCAGCCGGAATATATTGGCTCCGCGGTATCGTCCGGATGCATCCGCATGACCAACGAGGACGTGATCGACCTCTATAACCGGACCAAGGAAGGTACCGTTGTCGTGGTCCTGGCGCCCAAGCAAGGCGATTCGCCGAACAATCCGCAGGTCGCCCATCGCGGGCTTGACCGGGTGCTGCCGTTCTGACGGGCTTGGGTTTCTGCAATGATGCCAACGGCGCCTTCGGGCGCCGTTTTGCTGTCTGCCATCAGCCGAGCGTGACGTGCACGATTTCCGGCGGCACGCCGATCCGCATCGGCACGATGCTGGTGCCAAGGCCGCCCGACACGATGAGATCGCGGCCGTCCTCTACGATATGACCATACGCGAAGCGGGCGCCGTATTGCGACGGCACAAAGGCGGGCCAGACGAGCGGCACCCGCACCTGGCCGCCATGGGTATGCCCGGCGAGCGTCAGCGACACACGGTCGGGAACGTCGGTGAAAATGTCCGGCTCGTGCACCATCAGGACCACCGGATCGTCGGTGACGACCTTGGCCATGGTCGCGGGAAGATCGTCAGCGCCGCGGAAATGTCCCTTGCCGAGGGGGATGGCGAGCTGGTCGCCGAGCCCGGCCAGCCAGAACCGCGCGCCCGGTTCGCCGAGCAGCGCGGCGTCGTTCTCCATGAGCGGAATGCCGGCGGCGGCAAGAGCGCGGCGGATCTGTGTCTGTTCGAACCACCAGTCATGATTGCCGAGAATGGCATGGGTGCCGAGCGGCGCTTTCAGGCGGCCGAGTTCCGCGGCCCAGACCGGCGCGGGGACTGGCTCGGTGACGAACCGGTGGGTCGCAACGAAGTCGCCGAGCAGCAGCACAATGTCGGAGCGGAGCGCATTCGCGGTCTCCACGATGTCGCGGATACGCTGCAGACCCATATTCGGGCCGCCGGCATGCAGATCGGCCAATACGGTGATGGTCAGCCGCTGGCCGGACGGCCAGCCGCGCGGCGTCAGCGCGTAGCGCGTCACCTCCAGCAGGGCGGTGGCCTCGATGCCCGCATAGCCCGCGACGGCAGGCCCGGACAGGGCGGCAACGCCAAGCCCGCCGAGCAGCAGGGTGCGGCGGGAAATCAGCCTGCGCGGATTTTCGGCCGGCAAAGGCTCGGAAGGGCGCAACGATGTCATGTCAAGGCATCTACCGGACGTTCGGTGAAAGGGCGGTTTAGCGGACCGCATAAAGCGCGCAGCGATCGCGCTGCGGGGGTCTGCTCAAGGGGCCTCCCGCGGCCTCGGCCGCGGCAAGGGAATGTCGTCGGCGGGGTCGAGCACGTTCCATTGGCACAGGCGGTAGCCGCCCCTCCGTTCGGCAAGGTCCATGTGAATATGGGTCTCGTGATGGCCGTCGGAACCGGGACCTAAAATCGTGGTAAATCGCGCGCAGACGCTCTGACGCACGGCCTCGCGGAACGTGCGGCTCAGCGACCTGTCGGTGAAATCGGCAAACCGGCCGTTGCTCAGATGGACCCCGCGCACATCGATCGCATTGGCGAGGCCGTGCTGACTGATTCTGGCGCCGGCGACGCGGTTGCGCCCCCGGCAATCATAGGATGCATAATTGTCGAGCGCGCGCGGCGTTCCGCCGAGCTGCGCCACTGCGGGAGTGAGGTCGTCCCGAACCCATTGGGCGAGCGATTCGGCCATCGTACAGCGCAAGGTCGCCGGCGGGCTCACAGCCACTTGCGACTGGTCCGGCTGAATGACCGCCTCAAGCCGCACCACGTCGACTGCGCCGCAATCGCCGGGTCCGCTGATCGAGGGCGATGACGCGATCACCGCGAGCTTGCCGGCGATGCGGATCTGGCAGGCGGATGGCGCCTCGGCGCCGGTGTCTGCCGTACCCCGCTCCGCCTGCGGATCGGATTCCGCGGCAAAGGCTTCCATCGGAACCGGCGCGATGCGCGGCGCCGCGGTGCCGGGCTGCGGCATGGAGGGCGCGGGCATGGATTGCGCGGGCGCGGATTTCGCTTTCGGCCGCGTCTCCTTGGATGGAACAGGTTGTGCCCGTACCTGCGCACCGGCGAGCACAAAGACCGTGATCACTGCGGCAATCGGAAAGAGGCGTCCCACGGCCGTGCATCTCCGGGGCGAATACGGCATTTGTGCGGGAACGGGTTTGCGAAGGCAATTTCTCTTTGGCGCGACTGTGTTAGCGTTCGCACAATGGGGTCCGGAAATCCAAGTGACACATGATGTGATCGTGGTTGGGCTCGGTGCGATGGGCAGCGCCGCGCTCTATCATCTGTCGCGCCGCAAGGTGCGCGCCATTGGACTTGAACGCTTCGAGCCGGGTCACGAGCGCGGCTCCTCGCATGGCCGCACCCGCATTATCCGGCATGGCTATTTCGAGCATCCCTCCTATGTGCCGCTGGTGCGCCGCGCCGCCGCGATGTGGCGGGAGCTCGAAGCCGCATCAGGCCGCACGCTGATGACCGTCACCGGCATTGCCGAAATCGGCCGGCCGGACTCGGCACTCGTCACAGGCACGCTCGCCGCGGCGCGCGAGCATAACCTGCCGCACGATGTCGTCACCGCGCATGACCTGATGCGGCGCTATCCGGCATTCCGCCTTCCGAGCGACTATGTCGCGGTCATCCAGCCCGATGCGGGCTTCGTCGAGGCCGAGGCCGGGATTCGCACGCATCTGCACCTGTCGGCTGCGGCGGGCGCCGATATCCGCACTGGCGAACGCGTGGTCGCGGTCGAGCAGCGCGGCGATCGGGTGCGCGTGCTGACCGAACGCACGCAATACGAGGCGGGCCGCGCGATCGTCACCGCCGGTCCCTGGACCGCTTCGCTTCTGCCGGAACTTGGTGCGCCGCTGCAGGTGACGCGACAGGTGCTGCTCTGGGTGCGCCCGGCGCAGCCGGAATTATTCCGCACCGGCTGGTTCCCGGTTTTCATGATCGAGAGCGAGCACGGGATTCATTACGGCTTTCCGCTGCATGACGACGGATTGCTGAAAATCGCAAAGCATCATCACGCGCGCGAGGTGGTCGATCCGGAAACCTATGACCGCTCCGTATCCGAAGCCGACGAAGCGATGATTACCGGTCCGCTGTTCCGGATGCTGCCGGCGGCGGCAGGGCCCGTGGCTTCGGCGAAGACCTGCCTCTACACCATGGCGCCCGATGACGATTTCATCATCGGTCGCTTGCCGGGATGCGAGCGTATCCTCATCGCCTCGCCATGCTCCGGCCATGGCTTCAAATTCGCGCCGGCGATCGGCCAGGCGCTCGCGGACTTGTCGCTCACCGGCCGAAGCGATGCCGATCTGTCGAGGTTCGCCCTGTCACGTTTTGTCAAAGCGGCGGCGGCGCATTGACCGGCTCCGCGCCGCCGATTCCGACTTAAGCGAGGCACTTTCCCGCGCCGCGGCGCGCCGCTAACCTTGTCACGCCAAGGAACACAAAGAATCCCAGGGAGGGATAGGATGCAGGGCCTGATGCAGGATTGGCCGCTTCTGTGCCATCGCATTCTGGACCATGCCGCAACCTTCCATGCCGGACGGCCCATCGTGTCGCGCATGGTCGAAGGACCGATGCATCGCACGACCTACGGCGAGGCCCGCGATCGTGCGCTGAAAGTCGCGCAGCGGCTCGACCGCGACGGCATCCGGCTCGGCGACCGGATCGCAACGCTCGCCTGGAACACATTCCGCCATTTCGAGGCGTGGTACGGCATCATGGGCATTGGCGCGATCTACCACACGGTCAACCCGCGGCTATTCCCTGAACAGATTGCCTGGATCGTCAACCACGCCGAAGACCGTGTGATGATGACGGATCTCACCTTTGTTCCGCTGCTTGAGACGCTGGCTGACCGGCTGCCTTCGATCGAGCGTTATATCGTCCTCACGGATGCGGCGCATATGCCGGCGACATCGCTTAAGAACGCCATACCGTATGAGGACTGGATCGCAGAGGCGGACGGCGATTTCGCCTGGAGGAGCTTCGACGAAAACACGGCTGCCGGCATGTGCTATACGTCCGGCACCACCGGACATCCCAAGGGCGTCCTTTATTCGCACCGCTCCAATGTGCTGCATTCGATGATGGCCAGCATGGGCGACGCCATGGGCGTGTCATCGCGCGATGTCATGATGCCCGTGGTACCGATGTTTCACGCCAATTGCTGGGGCATCGCGCTGACCGCCCCGATGAACGGCGCGACGCTGGTCATGCCCGGCATGAAGATGGATGGTGCATCGATCTTTCAGATGCTGGACGAAAACCGGGTCACCTGCACGGCGGCGGTGCCGACCATCTGGCTGATGCTGTTGCAGCATCTCGAAGCAACCGGCGCGACGCTGCCGTATCTTAGACGCGTGGTGATCGGCGGCTCGGCCTGTCCGCGCGCCATGACAGAAAAGTTCGAGAAGAAATACGAGGTCGAGGTCATCCATGCCTGGGGCATGACCGAAATGTCGCCGCTCGGTTCGCTCTGCACAATCAAGCCCGATTATGCCGGACTGACCGGGGAGGCACTCCTCGACCTCAAGGTCAAACAAGGTCATCCCCCGTTTGGCGTGGAGATGCGCATCACCGACGATCTCGGCCGGGACCAGCCATGGGACGGCAAGACCTTCGGCCGTCTCAAGGTGCGCGGACCTGCGGTTACGCGCGCCTATTTCAAGGACGATACGGACATTCTTGACGAGCGTGGCTTCTTCGACACCGGAGACGTCGCCACCATCGATCCGCAGGGCTATATGCAGATCACCGATCGGTCCAAGGATGTCATCAAGTCCGGCGGCGAATGGATCTCCTCAATCGATCTTGAAAACCTCGCGATCGGCCATCCCAAGGTCGCAGAGGCCGCGGTGATCGGCGTGCGCCATCCCAAATGGGACGAACGACCGCTGCTGATCGTGGTTCTGAAGAAAGATGCCACGGCGGAAAAGGACGAAATGCTCGCTTTCATGCGCGGCAAGGTTGCCGACTGGTGGCTGCCGGACGATGTGGTCTTCGTCGAGGAAATTCCGCATACCGCCACGGGCAAGATTCAAAAAACGGCGTTGCGCGAGCGCTTCAGGGACTACATCCTGCCGGGATCGGTGGCTGCGGAGTAAGGTATGGCTGTGGCGGAAGCGGGCACGGTTGCCGGGGCGGCAAGCGGCGGCGCGCGTCCGGTTCGCTTTATCGGCCCCGAGAAGGACTATTGGCGGATCGTGGTGCGCGGCGCCATCCTTCTGATGGTGACGCTCGGTCTCTACCGCTTCTGGCTTGCCACCGATATTCGCCGGTTTCTCTGGGCAAATACCGAAATCGAAGGCGAATCGCTGGAATATTCCGGCACCGCGCTCGAGCTCCTTCAGGGCTTTCTGTTCGCGATCGCCCTGATCCTGCCGATCTACACGGTGTTCACCATCACGGTGCTCGATCTCGGGGCCTTCGGCAATTTTCTCTCCTTTTCCGCGGTGCTGCTCCTCGTTTTCATGAGCCAGTACGGCATCTATCTCGCGCGCCGCTACCGGCTGACCCGCACGGTATTCCGGGGCCTGCGCTTTCACCAGACCGGCAACGCGGTGCATTATTCGTTCTGCGCCGTCTGGTGGTGGGGATGGACCGTCCTGACGCTTGGCTTTGCCTATCCGTTCACCCGCGCCGCGCTCGAACGCTTCAAGATGCGCAACACCTATTATGGCGACCTGCAAGGACGCTTCGAGGGCTCGGGATGGCATCTCTTCGTCCGGGGCTTCCTGATGTGGCTTCTGGCGCTCATCCCGATCCTGATCATGGCCGGATCAATCCTGTCCCTCGACTGGAGCGCAATCGGCGGAGCGCTGCGGGGCGGCGGCGATGTCGCGGCCCGCATTGAGCGCGCGAGCCCGGGCACCCTGACGACATTCGGCCTTGTCATCGTATCGTTCGTGACTGCGCTCGTCTTCGCCGGCCTGTTTCTGCCGGCCTTCCACGCCATCGTCATGCGGTGGTGGATCAACGGCATCCGCTTCGGAGAGATCGCGGTAAAGTCCCATTTGCGCACCCGCGATGTCTATTTCGCCTATCTGCGATTCATCGGCTACTTTCTCGCCTTCGTCACCGTGCTGCTGATCGGCATTTTCTTTGGTCTTGTCTTCGTCGGCGCTTTCGCGCCGGACGATTCGATTTTGTCGGAGTTCCTTACGGTGGCGATGATGGTCGGCGCCTATGTGGTGTTTATGCTGGGCACGATCACGCTGTTCAATGCCATTGTCACTCTGTCTGTCTGGCGGCTGACAGCCGCTTCGATCGAATTGTCGGATACCGCGCCAATTGCGCGCGTGAAGGCGGCAGGCGACGCCAGTTCCCCGCTCGGCGAGGGCATTGCCGACGTGCTCAATATCGGCGGAATCTGATGTCCGGTCGTGTCGGCAACGCGGTTTATTTCGATGGCGAAACCGCCGCGCGTCATGAGGTCCGCCTCGAACTCACCGACCGCGCTGTGCTGATCTTCGAGCGCACAGGCGCGCTGATCGATCAATGGCCCTATCCGCGTCTCAAACACCTGTCGGCGCCGGCGCATATCTTCCGCGTGGGCTTACGCAAATCGGACAACCTTGCCCGCCTCGATATCGCCGATCACGACCTCGCCCACGAAATCGATCTCGCCTGCCCCGATATCGACCGGACCGGAACCAGCGCCCGCAGGGCCAAGCGGCGTGTCGTCGGCCTCAGCTTTGTTGCCGCGTTGTCGTTGTTCGCTGTCGCAGTCTACGGGGTGCCGGCGATCGCGGACCGGCTGGCGCCGCTGGTGCCGCAGGGCATCGAGCGCAGGCTCGGCAATGCGGCCGACACCCAGGTCCGCGCCATGCTCGATAAAGGCCCGAGCGACCGTCCCTTCGTCTGCGGCGCAGCGCCGGCTGAACAGGCCGGCCGAGCGGCATTCGAGAAGCTGATCAAACGGCTGCAGACCGCGGCTTCGCTGCGGATCCCGCTCCAGGCCGCCGTGATCCGCCGCGAGGAGGCCAATGCCATCGCCCTTCCCGGGGGCTATATCTACGTTTTCAAGGGCCTGATCGACCAGGCGGAAAGCGTGGACGAAGTCGCGGGTGTGATCGCCCATGAGCTTGGCCATGTCGCCAATCGCGACGGCACACGTGCCGTGCTCCAGGGCGCCGGCCTGTCGCTGATCTTCGGCATGTTCCTTGGCGATTTCGTCGGCGGCGGCGCCGTGGTTCTGGCGAGCCAGTCGTTGCTGAAATCGGCCTATTCCCGAGGCGCGGAACGCCGCGCCGACGGCTATGCGGTCCGCACCATGGAGGCCGCAGGCGGCGACCCGCGGGCGCTCGGACGATTTCTGGGCCGAATCGCGGGAAAAGCCCGGAGCGGCTCGCTGTTTCTCGACCATCCGGCCACCCCGGACCGCATCGCGCATATCGACGCCATCGCCCCGCCGCAAAGTGGTGGCGCAACATTGCTGGATCGCGCGGAGTGGCAGGCGCTGAAGCGCATCTGTGCAGGCCATCGCTAGGACACGCGGCGGGACGGCGGGGATTTGCGCCTTTCGCATGGGCCCGCGCTCGACTAAGACTTTCGCCACTTTAGGGCACTGACGATGGCACGCCGCCGGCTCCCCGACGAACCGTATTCCAAGCTCGCGATCTGGTCGCGGCGGCTGGCGCTGTTTTCGGTCGCCGCCGTCGTCATTGCGATCGTTGCGGTACGCGCAGGCCTGGTCGAGGTGCTGCCGGGCATCGCCACCCTGGGCGGCGCACTGTCCTTTGCCGTGCTGGCAATCCTGCTGGCGCTCATGTCCTTTGTGACGATCTGGCGGCAGGGACTACGGGGTCTCGGCTATTCCGTCATCGCCATCGTGGTCGGCGCGCTGCTTCTCGCCTACCCTGCTTATCTCGGTTACCAGGCCTATAACCTGCCGCCGATCTACGACATCACGACGGACGTGCTCGACCCGCCGGGCTATGACGCGGTGCGACGCCTGCGCTCACGCAACACCAACCCGGCGCAATATGCCGGCCTCTATGCCGCCGAGCAGCAGCGCGAGGCCTATCCGCAGATCACGCCGCTCGAATTGTCGGTGCCCGGAAAGACCGCCTACGATCACGCGCTGGCGCTGGTGAACAAACGGCGCTGGTTGATCCTCGACGCACGCGAGCCATTGCCCAAGCGCCGTGACGGCCGGATCGAGGCGGTTGCCCGCACGCCAATCATGGGCTTTCGCGACGACATCGTGATCCGCATCCGCGGCACCGAGGAGGATGCACGCGTCGACATGCGCTCGTCCTCCCGCTACGGCTTCCACGATCTCGGCAGCAACGCGTCCCGTATCCGCGCCTTCCTCGATGCGCTCGAGCGGGAGATTGAAGCGACGCTCGAGCGCGAAGAGCGCCGCCGCCCGCTGGAAAAGAAGGCTCCGCCGCCCAAATCCAAGAGCCAGCCAAAGAGCGCCCCCAAGAGCCCGCAAGGATCGCCTCAGGCCAAGCGGTAGATTCCCGCAATCGACGGCGTGCCCTCGGTAGCGACCTTGCCGCGCGCGACGAGATCCTCCAGATGGGCGAGCACCGACAAGCCGGCCGCCCCGATCAGACGCGGATCGATGCCGATATAGATGGCGCGTACCAGAGTCGGAATGTCAGCAGCACCCTTGGCAAGCCGGTGCAGGATGGACTCCTCCCGTCCCAGCCGGTGACGGATATAGCTTTGCACGAAGCGCGGCGCTTCGCGGATCATGTTGCCATGGCCCGGGAAATAGACCGTCTCGTCCCGCTCTGCGACCTTGTACAGCGAGGCCATGTAGTCGCTCATCGCACCGTCCGGTGGTGCGACGATCGATGTCGACCAGCCCATGACATGGTCGCCGGAAAACAGCGCATTGGTCTCTTTCAGCGCATAGGCCATGTGATTGGCGCAATGGCCGGGCGTTGCAACCGCTTCCAGCGTCCAGCCCTCGCCCGCTACAATGTCGCGGTCGCCGAGCCGGATATCGGGCCTGAAATCGGTGTCGGCGGCAGCATCCAGCGGGTTGATTTCGCCGATATGGAGCGGCCGCGAAGCGCGATGCGGCCCCTCGCCATAGGTCGCGGCGCCGGTCGCGGCCTTCAGCGCAGCGGCCGCGGGCGAATGATCGCGGTGGGTATGGGTGAGCAGGATATGGCTCACGGTTTCCCCGCTCAGCGCCTCAAGGAGCGCCTGCACATGCTGGGGCTCCTCAGGACCAGGGTCGATCACCGCAACCTTGCCGCGCCCGACGATATAGGTGACGGTGCCTTTGAAGGTAAACGGTCCGCCATTGCCGGCACAGAGCGCACGCACCTTGGGTGCAATCTCCTTAACGATACCGGGCACCAGATCGAAACTTTTGTCGAACGGGATGTCGTGGTCGGCCATTGGCTTTTCTTCGGACCTTCGGAACACAGGCAACGCTGCGGCAAGCAGATTTGCGCAGCATTTTAATCACACACAACATATTCGACGCAAAAACCGTTCAAGCATTGCCGCTATGCTCCGGTCAATCGGCCGGCGTGCTGCGCGAATGGAATGTCGAAATGTCGGAAACCGCATCCCTGATCCAGGAGCTCGAACAGGCAATGGCGGCGGGCTCTCCCGCCATGCGCCTCACTACCCTCACCCGCATCACGGACCTGTTTCTCGCCGGTTCGGAACGTCATAGCGACGAGCAGCTCGCGCTGTTCGACGATATCCTGATCGTTCTGATCGAGACCATCGAGGTCAACGCCAAGGTGCAGTTGTCCCGCAGGCTGGCCTGCCGCCCCGATGCGCCGCCAAAGACCGTGCGCACCCTCGCCTTTGACAATTCGATCGCGGTGGCGGCGCCCATGCTGATGCGCTCGGAGCGGCTGACCGACGCCGATCTGATCGAGAATGCCCGCACCAAGAGCCAGGAACATCTGCAGGCCATCACCCAGCGCAGCGTGCTGAGCGAGCCGGTGACCGACGCGCTGATCGACCGCGGCAACAGCCGCGTGATCCAGCTGGTCGCGCAGAATGCCGGTGCACGCTTTTCCGATAACGGCTTCGGCAGGCTTGTGAGCAAGGCCGCCCATGACGAGGGCCTCGCCCGCTATGTCGGCTCGCGCCGCGACATCCCGCGGCATCACTTCATCAAGCTTCTGGAAACCGCGTCCGCCGAGGTGCGCGCCCGGCTGGTCGCGGCCAATCCGAGTCTTGCCGAGGTGATCGATGCGACCGTCGCCGGCGTCGCCTCCTCAATCAACGAGGATGTGCGCAACACCTCGCGCGACCATGCCCGCGCTGTGGCGCGCATCAAACGGCTGCACCGCACCGGACAATTCAGCGAAGCCGACCTGCATGCCTATGCCAGCGCCAACGATTTCGAGCGCGCCACGGTGGCGCTCGCCGCGCTCGGCGATTTCCCGATCGACATGACCGAGCGCGCCTTGCTCGACAAGACCACCGACCTCATTCTGATCCTTTTGAAGGCGGCGCAATGCTGCCGTGCTACGGCCCGTGCGGTGCTGACGATGCGCGCCGCCGACCGCAGGCTCTCGCCGATGGACCTTGCCGATTCGCTCGAACACTACGACCGCCTGCAGTTTGCCACCGCCCGCAACGCGCTGGAATTCTACCGCTTGCGGCGGCAATCCGCCGAGACCTCGCATGTTCCCACCGAACTCGCGCTTGAATGGTACGCGGAAGCGCTCCCGCAGCGCCCGGGACAGGCCGGCCGGTAGCCGCAGAAATTCTGCTCACACGGCCCGTCGCGATCGGTGAAGCGAATTTCTGAACCACGACCCCAGACTAGCCGCGCCGGGCTCCCTCGATCGCGGCGACGTCGATTTTCGTCATGGTCATCATGGCTTCGAAGGCGCGCCTGGCTTCGTCGCCCCCAGCCGTGAGTGCATCGGTCAGGACGCGCGGCGTGATCTGCCAAGACAGGCCCCATTTGTCCTTGCACCAGCCGCAGGCGCTTTCCTGTCCGCCATTGCCGACGATGGCGTTCCAGTAGCGGTCGGTTTCGGCCTGATCGTCGGTCGCGATCTGGAACGAGAACGCTTCCGAGTGCTTGAACGCCGGCCCGCCATTGAGTCCGAGACAGGGAATGCCTAGCAATGTGAATTCCACCGTCAGCACGTCGCCTTTCTTGCCGCCGGGAAAATCGGACGGCGCCCTGAACACGGCGCCGACTTTGCTGTCCGGAAACGTCGCCGCATAGAAGCGTGCCGCGTCCTCGGCGTCCTTGTCGAACCACAGGCAGATGGTGTTTTTTGGGGTCATGGGGGGGTGTCTCTCGTTGGAAAGGGGTTTTGGATTCTAGGATCAACGGCTGGTGGGTGGCCCTGTTTCCGCAGCCTATCCGCGACGCGGAGGGCAATCTCTCGCGGCGCTTCGTCCGGGACTGGGAACACGGAGCTGACGTTGATCTCACCCAGCACGTAGCTATCGGAACCGTCGGGACGGGAAGAGCCTAACATGAAATCGGCGTCCCAGATCATTGGCAGATCGCGCGCCGAGATGCCCAGCAAGGACGTTAGCTGCGGCGTCCACTTGTCTTCCATCAGTCGACGCAGATGCTGGAAGCGCGGCTCGGATTTGGGGCTGTAGCGGCGCTGTGAGGCCTCGGCCCGCGCGGCCGGTGAGTCGATGAGCGCCTTGACTTTCTGATAGCCGAAACCCGCGCAGCGATTGCCTACCATGTAGCAACGCACCACTCCATCGCTCAGCCGCGCCTGAAACGCCTGATCGATTACGCAACCGTCCGCAAAATATTCGATACAGCTTTCGACAAACGCTTCCAGCGCAAGCTCGTTTGATGTCTCCCGGGTCGCATCTAAGACACGCACCATCGGCCGGTTGCGGGTACTTGTCAGCAACTCAACCTTCCAGACGCCTTGGCCGCCATTGCCTCGGTTACGCTTGATCACGCGTGGGCCGGCGACAAGTCGCAAAGGCAATTCGACGCGCATCGCTTCCGCGGTTCGATAGATCGCCGTGTCGCATCCCCAACTCATCGTGCGGGTATGATAGAGCACCTCCTTGGTACCCATCTTGGTGATCACATCGGGATGCGCGCTTACCCAGACTCCGCGCTTCGCCAGGTCGCGCAACAGCGCGTCGAGTGTGGCGCGATTGCGTCCCTCGTGAATCGGATTGACCCACACGAGCACGCCATCAAGCTTAGCGAGCTGTCTGGCCACCGCATCCAGGACATCATCTTCGTAGACGACCGGTATTGCAGCAACGCCGACGTCTGCAAGCGCAGCGAAGATGGCACGGAACCGGCTCGATTCCGGCGTGGCAACGCGGCGCGCCGCTTCGTCGCCGCGCCACAGAATTGCGACGCGACCGAGGGAAGTGTCGGTATCAGGCATGAAATGGCTCCTCAATCCACAAACGTGCTTCTGTCCGCGTGTCAACGCGGACAAGAGCAGGGCTTGGACGAGGAATCGTCTTGAAGAGGCCGGGAGCCTGCGACGCCCCGGCTCTCATCAAATAGACCCGTTAAACTGCACGATCAAGTTCTGGCGCTCGTCGCGCTTACGCTCTGCATGGTTTGCAAAATCACACAAACCGGTCTAAGGTTTTTCCGGCAGGGCTTTCGACGGTCGCCCCCTTCTCGCAGGCTTTGGCCCAAGTACCGTCTCCTTCGGAAGGGGGAGACCATGACTGCCGGGCCCTGACTTTTTTCAATAGACCTGACACGACTGAACAGGGGAAATCGCGGCCTCCCCTATAGATGGATTCCGCCATCCAAGTGCTGCTCGCCTCAATCATGGGAGCGAGCCATGGATGGCTTTGTCCTTTTTCTATTTCTTTTCGCTGCATTTTTGGGTGGCTTTGCTTCGGGTCTTGCCGGGTTTGCCATGGGCTTTGTTGTATCCGGCATCTGGCTACACCTGATCACGCCAATCCAGGCCACGGCGCTCATTGTGGGTTACGGGCTTTGGACACAAGGCTATGGCGTCTGGAAACTTCGAAACTCTCTGTCGGTGCGCAACGTCGCGCCGTTCATCATCGGCGGCGCTATCGGGGTTCCAATTGGAACGCTGCTTCTGACCTACGCGGAACCGGCGTATGTGCGTCTCGGCGTAGGTTTGCTGCTGATCGCTTACGGCATCTACGGATTGTCGAAGCCAGCTTTCAAGCCGGTCAAGGCCGGCGTGGAAGCCGATAGCGCGGTCGGGTTGACGAATGGCGTGCTGTGCGGGCTGACCGGCCTGCCCGGATTTATCATCACTGTCTGGTGCCAGATGCGCGGCTGGAACAAGGATGAGCAACGCGCTGTATTTCAGCCTGTGATGCTGGCGGCGATCATTATGACCGCAATATCGCTCACCGCGAGCGGCTCGATTACAGTGGAAATCGTCAAACTGTATCTGCTGGGACTACCCGCGCTGTTGGCCGGGCTGTGGGTAGGATTTCAGCTTTACGGAAAACTCGACGATGCAGCCTTCCGCAAGTTGGTATTGCTGCTTCTGTTGATTGCGGGGCTCGCGCTGACGGCCGCTGCAGGGTGGCCGATATTGCGCACCGCATCGGGATGATTGGTATTGAGGCGACGCGGCGATGGTCGGCTTTTCGCGCAAGCGGCCACCCGGCGCCTATAACACCTTCCCCGGATTGAGAATCCCGTTCGGGTCGAGCGTTTGTTTCAAGCTCCGCATCACTTCGAGCGCCACCGGGTCCTTCACCCGCGGCAGCCAGTCGCGCTTGGCGATGCCGATGCCGTGTTCGGCCGAGATCGAGCCGCCGTATTTTGCGACCACGCCGAACACCGCGCGCTGGATGTCGTCCTCGCGCGCCATGAAGGCGGCCTTGTCCATGCCGGGCGGCTGCGTGACGTTGTAATGGATGTTGCCGTCGCCGACATGGCCGAACGGCATCGGCCGCGCGCCGGGCACGATCGCGGTTGCCGCGGCGCTCGCTTCCGCGATGAAGTGAGGGATCGCCGCGACCGGCACCGACACATCGTGCTTGATCGAGGCGCCCTCGCGCTTCTGCACCTCGCCCGCTTCCTCGCGGATGCGCCATATCGCCTTGGCCTGCTCAAGCGACTGCGCAATCGCGCCGTCCTCGATCAGCGAGCGTTCGACGCCGGCTTCGAAGATTGCTTCGACGAGATCGCGCAAGCCCGTATCCGCCTGCGACGACAATTCCATCAGCACATAATAGGGATGAGGGGCATCGAGCGGATCGCGCGTTCCCTCGATGAAGCGCAATGCAAGCTCGACATTCATCCGCGTCATCAGCTCGAAGCTTGTGACCTGTGTGCCCGCGCGCTCATAGGCAAGCCCGAGCAGATCGACCGCGGCCTGCACCGACGGCACGCCGAACACGGCCAGTTCGACCGAACGCGGGCGCGGCACAAGGCGCAGCACCGCCGCGGTGATGATGCCGAGCGTGCCTTCGGCACCGATGAACAGATTCTTCAGATCGTAGCCGGTATTGTCCTTCTTCAGCTTGTTGAGGTTGTTGAGGATGCGGCCGTCCGCGAGCACGACTTCAAGGCCGAGCGCATGCGCGCGCGCGACGCCATGGGCGATCGCCGCTGTCCCGCCGGCATTGGTCGAGAGGTTGCCGCCGATGGTGCAGGTGCCTTCGGACGGGAGGAGCTGCGGATAGAGCCGGTCGACCTGCGCGGCGGCTTCGCGCGCGCGTTGCAAGGTGACGCCGGCTTCTGCGGTGAGCGTGTTGGTGACCGGACCTGGTCAACACGCCACTGGCGAAGGTGACCGGCCGCGCGCATGTCAAGATTTCAAATCTGTCGGCTACTCCTGTGACCTTCTCGTCCGCCGATATATCCCGCAAGACCCGTAAAACCGTCGGCACCCGGGATTTCGCCGCGTCGCTGCTGTCCAGGCTGGTCGCACAGACCGATATCGATGTGAAGGTTCTCGGGATCAATCTCGGGACGCCCGATGCCCTTCAGGGCGCCGTCGCGGCGGTGCTGAAGAACGGCGTTTCGCCGATCGACCGCTTGCTGTCGGGCGTTCTCGACACTTTGGGCATCGGTCTCGGACAGGCCGATGTCTGGGTGCTCGGCCAGCGTTGCGACGGCGCCGTGCTGGTGAACTGATCGCGGGCGCGCGCTCTTCCGATTTTTTCTTGGTAAGCGATCCGCAATTCCGAATGTTCGGCGAGGCGCGAGCACCTTGTGGCCGCGGGCGGCATAAGCGTGCCGACCCGTAGGCATATTACGCCAATCGTGAATGTCGCCTTCTGACCCTTTGCGGACAATCCAACACTATCGAGAACCAAAACATCCTATCCCCGGTATCGCAAGGCGTCGACGAGTAGCTTGAATGCTGGCGTTGGGTGTCGGCGGCTCGGATAGTAGAGGTGATAGGCGGGCAGGGGCGGCGTAACGTTACCGAGGACACGCTTGAGCCTGCCTCGGGCAATGTGCCTCTCGACTTGATCGAGAGGCAAATACGCAAGGCCGATACCGTCTAGCGCGGCATCCAAGATCAGATCGATTGTGTTGAAGATCAGCGAGCCTTCCACCTTGAACCGCGTCTCGCGCCCCTTTTCGACAAGGCGCCAAGCATAAACCGTGTCGGACGTCGGTATGCGCAGATTGATGCAACGGTGTTCGACCAGGTCTTTGGGGATCGCAGGAGTTCCGTATCGGCGGAAGTATCTGGGCGCGCCTACAATCGCCATCGGAATATTGGGACCAAGGCGTGCAGCGATCATATCCTTTGCCACTTGCTCGCCTAGGCGAACGCCCGCGTCGAAGCGCTCGGCGACAACATCGGAAAGGCCGTAGTCGACGAATATCTCCACTGTAATATCCGGGTACGTCTTCACGAGTTCGGCAATCTTGGGATAAAGGATCGTCTTCGCCGCATGTTCGACAGTCGTGATCCGAATCAACCCAGCCGGCTTGTCCCGAAAAGCCTTTAAGTCCTCAAGCTGTTGATCAAGATGCCGCAGCATCGGTGCCATTGTCCCCACAAGGCGCTCTCCCGCTTCAGTTGCTGACACGCTCCGTGTCGTCCGCGAAAGAAGCCGAACATTAAGGCGTTCTTCGAGCCGACGCACAATCTGGCTGAGCGCAGACTGAGAGAGCCCGAGTTTTGCGGCCGCCCGAGTGAAGCTTTTCTCCTCGGCAATGACGACAAAGGCCGACATATCCGCGACGTCTTCCCGGCGCATTTATCACCATAGTCATAAGTTCATTCACATTGTGGCGTCTAATCAATTATCTGGCAAGCTGTCATATTTCGTTCAGTCTTGATGACGTTTGGAAACGAATTTCGAAAATCAGGGCATCGGCGCATCGCCTGCCCCTATAGAATCCGGGAGACGAAACATGAGCAGAATGTCGCAAGAGAGAATGGCGAAAGCCCTGAAGCAACTCGAGACGATTTCCGAGGCCGATCACGCCAAGGTCAAAGGACTGGCCGAGATTGTCCGGCCGCTACGCAGCGTGATCCACAAGACGCCCGACGACTACGGCATGACCAACTGGACCGACCTCGTCATCCCGTCGAGCGATGGCACTCCGCTGGAAGCCTGGTACATTCCCGCCAAGGGCGGCGAGAGCAACAAGCTGGTCATCTTCAACCACGCGCTGCCAATGTGCCGCGCCGGCTTCCCGGGTCATTTGGGGGCGCCGTGGAGCAGCTATGACGCCGTCGAGATTGACTTCGTTGTCCAGTACAAGCATCTGACCGACGCTGGCTACAACGTACTGACCTACGATTTTCGCAACCACGGCAACAGCGCGGCCGCGAACGGCGGCCTCAGCGGCATCGGCCAGTGGGAATGGCGGGATTGCGTCGGCGTCAAGAGATACGTCGACAAGGACCCGAAGCTCTCGAAGATGCATGTCGCCCTCTACAGCCAATGCATGGGCGGCAACGCCCAGTACCACGCGATCCATCGCCATCCCGAACTGTTCAAGAATGTCAGGTGCATGGTCAGCCCGATGGTGGTCTCCATGGCGGCGATTTATGACGCCTTCTCGGAACTTCAGGGCGTTCGGCAGTACCAGGAGCTGATCGATCTCGAACTCCTGAAAATGGGCGCGTTCGTCGCCGCCGAGATGACGCCACATCTCTGGGCAGCCAGCGTTAAGATGCCGGTGCTCATGGTTCAGGTGCTGGAGGACGCCTGGACTCGCAATCCGGAAGATGCGCAAACAACTTTCGATTTGCTTGGTAGTAATGAGAAGGAGTTGTTCTGGATCAAGGACACCCCACATCGCTTCAAGGACGGCTACAACCACTTCGGCCGTCATCCGGAGAAGGTCCTTTCGTTCCTGGGCAAGCACATGAACTGACCGGAAAGACGACGGCAAGGCCGAGGGCGCATGCCCTCGCCTTTTGCCGGTCCGAAGCGACCGAAATGAAAGGACGGATTCTCAATCTTGCCGGCATCCCGCGGCCGTCGCCATGCTCATCGGTGCGGGCTTCATCGGCTACCTAAGCGGACACTTTGTCCGATGTCGCCTTGTGGCACGAAGCGGACCTCTCTCCTACAACACCTTCCCCGGATTGAGGATCCCATTCGGGTCGAGCGTCTGCTTCAAGCTCCGCATCACCTCTAACGCCACCGGGTCCTTCACCCGCGGCAGCCAGTCGCGCTTGGCGATGCCGATGCCGTGTTCGGCCGAGATCGAGCCGCCGTATTTCGCGACCACGCCGAATACCGCGCGCTGGATGTCGTCCTCGCGCGCCATGAAGGCGGCCTTGTCCATGCCGCGCGGCTGCGTCACGTTGTAATGGATGTTGCCGTCGCCGACATGTCCGAACGGCATCGGCCGCGCACCGGGCACGATCGCGGTTGCTGCGGCGCTCGCTTCCGCAATGAAGGCCGGGATCGCTGCGACCGGCACCGACACATCATGCTTGATCGAGGCGCCCTCACGCTTCTGGACCTCGCCCGCTTCCTCGCGGATGCGCCACATCGCCTTGGCCTGCTCAAGCGACTCGGCGATGACGCCATCGTCGATCAGCCCGCGCTCGACACCGGCCTCGAAGATCGCCTCAACGAGATCGCGCAAGCCGGTTTCGGCCTGCGACGACAATTCCATCAGCACATAATAAGGGTGTGGCGCGTCGAGCGGATCGCGCGTTCCGTCGATGAAGCGCAGCGCCAGCTCGACATTCATCCGCGTCATCAGCTCGAAGCTTGTGACCTGTGTGCCCGCGCGCTCATAGGCAAGCCCGAGCAGATCGACCGCGGCCTGCACCGACGGCACGCCGAACACGGCCAGTTCGACCGAACGCGGGCGCGGTACAAGGCGCAGCACCGCCGCGGTGATGATGCCGAGCGTGCCTTCGGCGCCGATGAACAGATTCTTCAGATCGTAGCCGGTATTGTCCTTCTTCAGCTTGTTGAGATTGTTGAGGATGCGGCCGTCCGCGAGCACGACTTCAAGGCCGAGCGCATGCGCGCGCGCGACGCCATGGGCGATCGCCGCTGTCCCGCCGGCATTGGTGGAG
The DNA here is from genome assembly GCF_046289595.1 of Pseudorhodoplanes sp. Taxonomy (GTDB): domain Bacteria; phylum Pseudomonadota; class Alphaproteobacteria; order Rhizobiales; family Xanthobacteraceae; genus Pseudorhodoplanes. Next base: position 57 of record NZ_JBKBVB010000090.1, on the reverse strand, counting down.
AGGTTTCCGCCGATGGTGCAGGTGCCCTCCGACGGAAGGAGCTGCGGGTAGAGCCGG
>NZ_JBKBVB010000089.1:0-18987 GCF_046289595.1 Pseudorhodoplanes sp. | reverse complement strand
CCGACCTTGACGCCGAGCAGCACGGATAGAACCGGGATCGCGCCCGCGCTGAAGAAGCCGCCGAATTCGCCGAGCGGGAGCACGCGGTTGTCGAGAAAGCCCCCTGCGAAGATCAGTCCGGCAATGCCGGCGACCACAAACAGCACGCCCGCGACGGATTCGGTGATGCTGAGAAAAGCGGAATTGAGCGCCTGCGACGGATTGGCGAGCAGCAGCAGCAGCACGGCGGATGCGATCACCGCGCCGCCCTGGAAGCCGCCGCCTGCGGAGATATGGCCGTTCATGATGATATAGGCCGCAAAGATTGCGATCAGCGGCACCATGATTTGCGTGGCACTCTGCACAATTTCCGACGCGGGCGTCTTGCCCTCAGCCTCTGCCGGTTCGGCCCCTGAAGGCTTGCCGGATGCGCCGAGCACCAGACCGGCACCGGCCGCGACCATGAACAAGACGGCCACCTCTCCTAACGTGTCGAAGGCGCGGTAGGTGAGCAGAATGCCGGTGATGACGTTCGGCGCGCCGAGATCGAACGGCACCAGCCGCACATAGCTTTCGGCGAGCGGACGCAGCACCTGCTGCTCGGTATGGCCGATCGCGATGCTGGCAAAGATCAGAGCGATCAGTGCGACGGCAATCGCGGACAGGATGCGTTGCATCACGCATGATCCCTTACGGCTGCATCCGCTTTGCCGGGAGCGCTCGCCCCGGACGCTCCGGCCATCGGAATGCCGATACGGCGCGCCGCGCGCGCCAGCGCATGCGAGGAGACCGGGTTGGTCATGAACACGAAGTAGATCAGGATCAGGAGCTTGAGGCTCCAGCCCGGGTGATACACGGCGATTCCGATCAGGATCAGCGCATTGCCGAGCGTCGAGGCCTTGGTGCCGGCCTGCATGCGCGTGAAAGCGTCCGGCATGCGCAGCATGCCAAGGCCGGCGGAGAAATGGAAAACCGCGCCGAGCAGGATGAACAGGCTTCCGATCAATTCAGCCATGGCTTACTCCCTCGCGCCCGCCGTCCGGCGGATCGCGTAAAGGAAGATGAGCGTGGAAAGCCCCGATCCGATCGATGCTTCGGTCATGCCGACATCCGGCGCGCCGAGCAGGACATAGCAGACCGCTGCGAACAGCGTCGCCAGCCCTCCGCTCACCGCGGCGGCCAGCACCCCGCGCAGGGTGACCGCAAGAAGGCCGCTGACCAGGATGGCGGCGCAGATGAGCATGACGAGGATTTCGAGCATCACCGCTAAAGCCCGCGTTCGAGATAGCGTGCCGTGGCCACGACCGCGAGAAAACTCAGCACGCCATAGACCAATGCGACATCGAGATAGATGAAACGGCCCGCGATATGCGCGTAGAGCACGATCATGGAGATGGAGATGACCGTCAACAGATCGATCGCCGCGATGCGGTCGACCACGGTATTGCCGAGGATCAGGCGCAGCACCGCGAACGCAATGGCGAAGAACAGCAGCGCGCCCGCCAGAATGAGAATGGCGTCAGCCAAACGTCTTCTCCAGATCGGCTTCGAATGGACCGGCGATAAGGCGCGCCGCTTCTTCCGGATTGTCCGTCTGCATGTCCAGGCAATGCACGGTCAGCGTATCGCCATCGAGGTCGACCACCAGAGAGCCTGGTGTCAACGCGATGGAATTTGCGAGCGCGAGACGTCCGACCGGGGTTTTCAGCCGCGTCTTGATCCTGACGATGCGGGGGTGAATGTCGATACGCGGCGCATAGACATAGCGCAGCATGTTAAGATTGGCCCGCACCATCTCGATGAAGAAGACGCCGGTATAGCGGATAAAATGAAACAGCCGTGCCGGCGAGAATCGGATGTCGGACCAGGCCGGAAAATGGCGGACGAACACGAGGGCGAGCACGGCGGATATCAACACGCCGGCGACGATGGACGAGGTGGCGAGCGATGAATTGGCGGCGAACCAGATGACGGTCAGCAGCAGCCACAGCCAGAAAAAACCGCCCGGCCGTCCGGTGGCGTGATTGCCCGGCGTCATGTCCTGAGCGCCTCCCCGGCGCTTCGCTTCAGCAGCGCGAGGATAGAAATCGCAGCGGACAAAAGCAACATAGCGTTGCCGGGCATCGTCAGACCCAGGCCGGGGGAGACGGTCGCACGTCCACACCGGCAGGCACCGTTGGACGGCTTGGGTCTCCGTCAAAGGCTGACGCAGAGGCGGGTACCACGATGCAGGGCAGGCTGCATCTTGACGGCTTCGTTGTCCGACCGTTTAACGGAACGCCGATGAAGCGGGAATGGCGGCGCCTTCCGATCATCACATGCCTTCCGATCATCACATGCCTCAAGTGCAAAGCGGGGAGCGTCAATGGCCGAGGATCGCGTTCACGTCGATGGCCTGTCAGTTGCCAAGGTGCTCCACGATTTCGTGGTTGGCGAGGTGCTGTCGGGCACCGGCGTCGAGTCTCAGCGCTTCTTTTCCGGACTCGCACGGATCGTGGCGCAGTTCGCGCCCCTCAATCGCGTCCTGGTCGCGAGGCGGGACGAGATCCAGCGGCAGATCGACGACTGGCACCGCGCCAGAAAGGGCAGGGATCATGACGCCGGCGAATACCGCAGCTTTCTGCAATCGATCGGATATCTGGTCCCGGAAGGTCCGGATTTTCGGATCGACACCGAAAATGTCGACGACGCGGTTGCCAAGGTCGCTGGGCCGCAGCTCGTGGTTCCGGTGTCGAATGCGCGTTACGCGCTGAACGCGGCCAACGCGCGCTGGGGCTCGCTCTACGATGCACTTTACGGTTCGGATGCGCTTGGCCTCGGACCGGCGCCGGCGGGCGGCTACGACGCAAAGCGCGGCGCGCAGGTTATTGCCTGGAGCAAATCGTTCCTGGATGAAGCCGCTCCGCTCGCCGGCGCATCGCATGCGGATGTGCGCGGCTATGCCATCCAGGACGGCGCGCTCGCCGCTTCGCTTGCGAGCGGGCAGAGCGCCAGCCTGGTTCGATCCGACCAACTGCGCGGCTTTCGTGGGTTGCCCGATGCGCCGCAGGCGCTTCTGCTGGTCAACAATGGCTTGCATGTCGAAATTGTCATCGACCGTTCGCATCGGATCGGCTGCGACGATCCCGCGGGCGTCGCGGATGTCCGCCTGGAGGCGGCGCTGACAACCATTATGGACCTTGAAGATTCGATCGCCGCCGTGGACCCGGACGACAAAGTTGCGGCCTACCGCAACTGGCTTGGCCTATGCAAAGGCTCGCTGACCGATACCTTCGTCAAGGGCGGCAACAGCGTGACCCGGACACTCGCCGAAGATCGTGTCTTTGCCGCGCCGGATGGCGGCGAAATCACGCTGCCCGGACGCAGCCTGATGCTGATTCGCAATGTCGGTCCGCTGATGACGGACGACGGCGTGCGCGATCTCAACGGCGAACCGGTGCCGGAGGAAATCCTCGATGCGCTGATTACCAGCGCGATCGCGCTGCATGACCTCAATGCGACCGGGATCCGTCGTAACAGCCGCACCGGCTCGATCTATATCGTCAAGCCCAAACTCCATGGACCCGAGGAAGTCGCCTATGTGAACGGGCTGTTCGCGGCGGTGGAGGATGTTCTCGGGCTCGCCCGCAACACACTCAAGATCGGCCTGATGGACGAGGAGCGGCGCACCACGGTCAATCTCAAGGAATGTATCCGCGCCGCGAAGTCGCGCATCTTCTTTATCAATACCGGCTTCCTCGATCGCACCGGCGACGAAATCCATACCTCCATGCTGGCCGGACCGATGATCCGCAAGGACGACATGCGCAATCATCGCTGGATCAAGGCCTATGAGGACTGGAATGTCGATATCGGTCTTGCCTGCGGGCTGCCGGGGCGCGCGCAGATCGGCAAGGGCATGTGGGCCAAGCCCGACATGATGCAGGCAATGCTGGAACAGAAGATCGGACATCCGCAGGCGGGCGCCAATTGCGCCTGGGTGCCGTCGCCGACCGCGGCGACCCTTCATGCCACGCATTATCACAAGGTGGACGTCCGCAGCCGGCAGGCGGATTTGGCGAAGCGGGCGCGCGCCAGTCTCGACGATATCCTTTCCATTCCGGTGGCGCGCGACACCAACTGGCCGCCCGATGCGATCCGTGCCGAGATCGAGAACAATGCGCAGGGGATACTGGGTTATGTGGTGCGCTGGATCGACCAGGGCATCGGCTGTTCGAAGGTGCCCGACATCCACGATGTTGGGCTGATGGAGGATCGTGCGACCTTGCGCATTTCCAGCCAGCATATTGCCAACTGGCTGCAGCACGGCATCGTTTCCCGGGCAATGGTGATGGATACGATGAAGCGCATGGCGGCGGTGGTTGATGGCCAGAATGCCGGCGATCCCAATTACCGTCCAATGGCGCCGGATTTTGAAACCTCGATCGCTTTCGCGGCGGCCTGCGATCTGGTTTTCAAGGGTACCGAATTGCCGAACGGCTATACCGAGCCGGTGTTGCACGCGCGGCGCGCCGAGAAGAAGCGCCAAGCCAGCCAGTCTTAAGGTCGCGCCATCGCGTTCAGGCCGCTTCGGATGCTGCTTGAGAGGGACCGGCCGCGGACCTTCGCGCTGCGGGCTGCTTCCGGTCTCATCCTGCCTGCCGGCCGCGCCTTCGTTTGCCGCTCGCCGCGACGCGCGACGCGAGCTCCCGTGTCGAGGGAATGCGGCGTTCCGGATCGGCCGAATCGGCTTCGTTGCGCGCGAGATTCTCGATGATGGCGAGCAAGGTACGCCGCGTCGCGGCGATATGGTCGGCCGGTACGCCGGCGACGGCGATCCGGTTCACGTCCTCGGCGAGCGGCACGAGCTTGTCCTTCAATTCGCGGCCTTTCGGCGTCAGGAACACATAGACCTTCTTGCGGTTGTCCGGCATCTGCCGCCGCGCGATATAGCCGAGCGTCTCCATCGCGTTCAGCGCGGAGAAGGTGGTGGGCTCCATCACGCCGGCTTCTTCGCTCAGTTCGCGCTGGGTCAGGCCATCCCGTTCCCAAAGGATGCGCAGGAACGTCCAATGCCCGAGCGAGACGCCATGGGCGGTCAGCCGCATCTGCAGCGCGCGAAGAAGCGCCCGGGTCGCGTCCTTCACAAGATGCGCCAGCCGGTCATTCGGCACCGCCTCGCGCCAGTGCTTCAGGATCGTCTCGGTGCCGCCTTGCTTGCGCCGGCTCATCCGACCGCTCCCGGTCGCGCTCCGCGCAATCCGGTCTGGTGATGCACCGTGATCTCGGATTGCGACCGTGCCGATTCAAGGATCGCGAGACAGACTTCCAGCGTCGCGCGCGACCATTCGCCGTCATGCAGAGGCGGCGTGCCGCGGATTATGGCATCGTAGAATTCATCGATCACCTCGATGCGCGGAATTGCCGGCACCGGCACCGGATCAAGCCCGACTGAATCGTCACCGTAGATGATGACGCCGTCGGGAGTCGGGCGCAGGTCGGCATGCTCGCACGACACCACGAACACGCCGAAATGCTGATGGCTGCGGTCCGGCGGCGGCGGACCCGGCGGCGCATAGCCGCTGCCGCCGAAATTGCGCGCGGCCTTGAGTGCGGCCTCCTCGCCGGCGTTCGATGCGGCCCGCAGCGCCTTGCGCATCGCGCCGTAGCGCGCGGGATCCTTCGGCAAGCCCATCTCGCCGACGAAACCCATGAACTCGTCCGAATCGAAATGGGCGTAACCGCTATAGGTGCAGGACGCGAACGCGCCATCCGCGAAAGCGAGCTGCGCGGAATAGGCGCCTTCGGTCGGCCGCGCCGGATCCCAATTGCCGGTATGTGCGCGCACGCGGCGCACATGGCCGCCGCCAAGCAGGCGCACGATGTCGATCTGATGCGCGCCCTGGCTGAAAACGACACCGCCGCCCTGGCGCGTGTCCATCTCTTCCGGGCGGCGCGGCCGCATCATGTAGTCCGTATAGTTGAAGGCATGGATCATGCGCACCGCGCCGAATGCGCCGCTGTCGATCAGGTTTCGCGCATGCAGGACCGGCGCATTGAAGCTGTGGCTGTGGCCGACCACGAGCTGGACGCCCGCCCGCCGCACCGCCTCGATCATCGCCGTGCATTCATCAAGCCGGACCGCGATCGGCTTCTCGACCAGCACGTGCTTGCCATGCGCCGCGGCGACCGTCACATGCTCCGCATGCATCTGGTGCGGGGTGGCGATGTAAAGGGCCTCGACCGCGGGATCGGCGCATAAAGCCTCGACCGTATCGTAGGTCCTGGCTGCGAAGTCTTCTTCAAAGCGCTTGCGCGCCTCCGGCCGAAGGTCGGTCGCCGCGACCAGCGCGATGCGCGGATCGGCCGCAAAGGTCGGCAGCATCAGCGTGAAGGCGCGGCCGAGCCCTGCAATGCCGAGACGGAGCGGGCGGTCTGCCATCGGCTCACCGGTCGATGACGATCTCGGGCGTCAATGCCCGCGACACGCAGAGCATGATCTGGCTTTGGCGCTCATCATCGGTCAGCACCAGGTCGCGGTGGTCGGCTTTGCCTGCAATCAGACCCGTGCGGCAGGTGCCGCAGGTGCCGCTCTCGCACGAACTCGGCACCGTATGGCCCCTGGCCCGCAGCGCCTCAAGGATGGTGACGCCGGCAGGAACGTCAATGAGCTCGGCGGTCGAGGCGAGCTTGACCCGGAACGCCGTGTCGTCCGGGCGTTGCGATGGCGCATCGGCGAACGACAGGAAATGCACGGCCGCAGGGCTCCAATGCCCGGTCGCGTCACGTACCGCCTGCATCAGGCCGTGTGGCGCACAACAATAGATATGCGCGCGATTCTTGCGCTCCTCGACAATCGGCCAGAGATCGAGCGCCTTGTCCGGATCGCCATCGTCATAATGGAAGGCGACCTTGCCCTTGAATTCCGGCGCGCTCAGTCTTTCGCGGAATGCCGCCAATTCCGGCCGCCGCGCACAATAATACAGTTTGAATTTCTTCGCCGGGTCGTTGCTGAGTTCGTGGATCATGGCCATGACGGGCGCGATCCCGATTCCGCCGGCGATGAAGATGAAGTTGTCGCCGCGTTGCGGCAATTCGAAATCATTGGCCGGCGCCGAGATCGCCCATTCGTCGCCTTCACGCGCGTTGTCGCAGAGATAGACCGAGCCGCCGCGGCCCTGATCCTCGCGCTTGACGGCGATTCGGTAACGCTCGTGCTCTGCCGGATCGCCGCACAGCGCGTATTTCCGCACCATGCCGTTCGGGATGCGCAAAGAGATATGCGACCCCGCGGTAAAGGCCGGAAGTGCGCCGCCGTCACGATGCCGCATCTCGAACAGCACAATGCCCTCCGCAATCGTGTCAACGCGGGTGACGCGGACGGGAATATCGGTCTGCGATGTCGCATTCATGAGCGGAAGCCCTGATCGAAAGCCTGCTGAGCGGTAGCGCGCTGTACCCGCCTCATAATTCTGGTGCGCCGCACAAGCGCGGCGACGCGCCTGCTCGACAAACACGCTGGAATGATTATAGGATAAAAACTTAGAAGGCTAATAATTTCGTCCGGGAACCGGGCCTTGCCTGAGGGAGGCAATCCGATGATGACCGCCGAGGAAAACGATTTGCTGTGCCGCGTCGAAGGCGATGCGCCGATGGGCCAGATCATGCGCCGGCACTGGATGCCCGCCTGCCTGATCGAGGAGGTGGCGGAGCCTGATGGCAAGCCGCTGAAGGTGCGGCTGCTGGGCGAAGACCTCGTGGTGTTCCGCGACAGCGACGGACGGCTCGGCATCATCGACGAATATTGCCCGCACCGGCGCGCCTCGCTCGCCTTCGGCCGCAACGAGGAATGCGGTCTGCGCTGCCTCTATCACGGCTGGAAGATGGACGTGGACGGCAACGTGGTCGAGATGGCGTCGGAGCCGCCGGAGAGCGGATTTGCCGAGAAGGTGAAGGTCAAGGCTTATCCGGCAAAGGAATGGGGCGGCTTCGTCTGGACCTATATGGGGCCGCGCGAAACCATGCCCGATTTCGAGCCGCCGGCCTTTGCGCCGACCGAGAATACGCGGGTCTCGATCGTCAAAATTCACGTCAACTGCAATTGGGCGCAGATCCTCGAAGGCCAGATCGACTCGGCGCATTCGTCGAGCCTGCATTCCTCCGACATGCGGCCGGCCAAGGTCGATGCGGCAAAGGCGGTCGATACGCACTGGCTGCGGCCTTCGACCGACAAGGCGCCGCGGCTACAGGTGGAGCGGACAAGCTTCGGCTTTCATTATGCAGCAATCCGCCGTCCGATCGCCAATGCCAATGTCAACGATTATGTGCGGGTGACGGTCTATGTTGCACCTTTCACCGCGCTGATCCCGCCGAACAATGCCTATAATGTCGCGACCGTGCTGACGCCGACCGATGACACCCATACAGCCTTTCATTTCATCGCATGGAGCGAGACCGGCGGTATCGAGCAGGAAGCGTGGCGCAAGTTCAATGTCGCGCAGCCGGGCATCGATTTGGATCACGCCTTCAACAATCTGCGGACGCGCGCCAACGATTACGGTCAGGACCGCAACGCCATGCGGCTCGGCAATTTCACCGGCATCAAGGGCATTCCGAACCAGGACATCGCCATGTGGGAGACCATGGGGCCGATCGCCGACCGCACCCGCGAGAAGCTCGGCGCCAGCGATCTGGCGGTGGTGGAATTTCGCAAGCTGATGGTCGATGCCGCACGGCAGATGCAGCAGACCGGGGTCGCGATCGGCACCCAGGCGCCGCGCATCCCGCATGTGAAAATCAGGTCGTTCGAGGGCATCGTGCCGAAATCGACCAACTGGCGCAGCTTCACGGTCGCGGGCGATGCGGAGCGCGAAAAGGTCGCCTGATCCGGCACCGCGCCGGCGATCAAAAAGATCACAAACAACGTCTCGCCAAGAAGACGGACAACGCAGGGAGGACGTGAATGAATAAACGAACTTTCGGCGCCTTGATCGGCGCCGTGGCGGCTGGCTGGCTGTTCGGCCTGCAACCCGCACTCGCACAGGACAAGCTGAAGCTTGCCGTCGGCCAGCGCGGCAACTGGGATACCTCGATTTCGGAGGTCGGCCAGCGCGCCGGCATCTTCAAGAAGCACGGGCTCGAACTCGACATCGTCTATACGCAGGGCGCGGGCGAGACCCTGCAGGCGACGCTCTCGGGCAGTGTGGACATCGGTGTCGCGGCCGGCATCATGGGCGTGCTCGGCGCTTATTCCAAAGGCGCCCCGGTCCGCATCATCGGAGCGGAGACAACCGGCGCCGCCGACCTCTACTGGTATGTGAAGTCGGATTCGCCGATCAAGTCGCTCAAGGACACCGCGGGGAAGACGCTCGCCTATTCCACCAACGGCTCCTCGACTCACGGGATCGTCACTGCCTTCATGAAGCAATACGGTCTGTCGGCGAAACCGACCGCGACCGGCGGCCCTCCCGGCACGCTGACGCAGGTGATGTCCGGGCAGATCGATGTCGGCTGGGCGGCGCCGCCCTTCGGGCTCGACCAGCTCGATCAGAACCAGATCCGCATCATCGCCAGCGGCAATGACGCCGATGTCTTCAAGGGCCAGACCGTGCGTCTGCTTGCGACCACCGCGCCGGTCCTTCAATCCAAGAAGGATGCAATCGACCGCTACATGAAGGCTTATCGCGAGACCATCGACTTCATGTATACCGACGAGGGACTGAAGGTGTATGCCGACTGGCTGAAGATTCCGGAAGCCAAGGCGCGCCGCACCCGGGACGACTTCTTTCCCAAGGACGCCATCAACCCCGACCGCATCGTCGGCCTGGACACCATCGTCAAGGACGCGGTGGCGTTGAAATTCACCGCCAACGAACTGACCAAGGAACAGCTGGCTGAAATCATCCAGATTCCGCCGCGCTAGCGTCCCATTGCCGGTGGCTGCATGGGATTGTTATCCGGTTGCGGGCTGTCAAGGCTCGCAACCGCGCGGTTTTTTGCCGCCTTTGCTTGCGCGCCCGGACTTCTGGTAGTACCTCGCCCCGGCCCGGCACAACGACATAAAGACAGGGCTCAGCGGGGTTTGCATGGTTGAAATGCTGCGCGCGGTGGCGCGCTTCGTCAGCGAGAAAATCGGTTGGCACCGGATCGGCTTTGCGCTGAGCCTCCTTATCATCGCTGTGGCCGCGGTGGTCCTGTTCCGCATGCTGCGTGGCATCGATGTGAACGAGGTGATCAACGCGCTGCGCGCGACCCCCTCCTACGACATCGTGCTTGCTGCGCTGTTCGTGGCGTTCGGCTATTTCACCCTGACTTTTTACGATCTGTTCGCCCTGCGCACCATTGGCCGCAAGGACGTGTCCTATGCGACGGCGGCACTCGCCGGCTTCACCAGCTATTCGGTCGGACATAATGTCGGCGCCAGCGCCTTCACCGGCGGCGCAGTCCGCTACCGGGTCTATTCCGCGCATGGTGTCAGTGCGATCGAGGTCGCAAAAATCTGCTTCATCGCCGGCCTGACCTTCTGGCTCGGCAATGCGACCGTGCTTGGGCTCGGGATTTTCTACGCGCCGGAAGCGGCGAGCGCGATCAACCAATTGCCGGAATGGTTCAACCGGACGCTTGCCGGCATCACGATCGCCGTCCTGATCGCCTATGTGACATGGGTCTGGATCCGGCCGCGCGCGATCGGCCGCGACGGCTGGAAAGTGACCTTGCCGGGCGGCCCGCTCACCTTCCTGCAAATCGTGATCGGTATCGTCGATCTCGGCTGCTGCGCGGCGGCGATGTATCTTCTGCTGCCGCAGCAGCCGCATATCGACTTCATCCTGCTCGCGGTGATCTTCGTCTCCGCGACGCTGCTCGGCTTCGCCAGCCATTCGCCGGGCGGGCTTGGCGTGTTCGATGCGGCGATGCTGGTCGCGCTCTGGCAGTTCAATACCGAGGAACTGCTTGCCAGCCTGCTCCTGTTCAGGCTTCTTTACTACATCATTCCTTTCACCCTCGCGCTCGCCATCCTCGGCGGACGCGAGATCGTGAAGGGCATGTTCTCGAACCGGGTTCCGCCGCTCGGGGAGATTGCGTCCGATGTGTTCATCGCGCCTCCAGGCGGCGAATGCGTGAGTGCAAAGCAAGAGCCGCATCCCGAAAAGCCATCCAATGCCGACGGACCCAAGCAATGAGCGCAACCACACAGCGGCGGGGGCGGCCGCCCGCACCGGCCGTTACAGGCTGTGGCTCATGGCGGCCATTGCCGTTGCGGCGATCGCCGTGCCGGTCGCGCTCGGCGGGCTGAGCGCGGCTTTCGGTCTTCCCGCGGCGGCGGCGGTGATCGTCGCGGCTTGGTATTTCGGGCGCGGCGAGGAGGAACAGGCGGCTGCCGCGCAGAGCGCGCCCGCATCTGCGCCGCCCGATGACAGCAGCCTGTTCAGCGATGTGATCGCCGCGTTGCCGGACCCGACCGTGCTGCTCGACACCGATGGCCGCGTCCTGACGGCGAATGCGTCTGCGCAGGCCATCGCGCCGGCGTTGCGGCGCGGGGAGCCCGCCGCGCTCGCACTGCGCATTCCCGAAGTGGTCGAAGCGATCCGCCGGGCGGCGCTGGGCCGCAAGGCCGAGCGCGCCGAATTCGCCGAGCGCGTCCCGCCGGAACGCTGGTTCGAGGTCTATGTCACGCCGCTGCGCACCGGCAGCGCAGCCGACGCCAAGCCCCGGCTGCTCCTGACATTCCGCGACCTGACCCCGATCCGCCGGGTCGAGGAAATGCGGGTGGATTTCGTCGCCAATGCCAGCCATGAGCTGCGCACCCCGCTTGCGGCCCTGTCCGGCTTTATCGAGACGCTGAAAGGCCCGGCCCGCAACGACGCGCCCGCGCGCGAACGCTTCCTCGACATCATGGAGGCGCAGGCCAAGCGCATGGCGCGGCTGATCGACGATCTGTTGTCGCTGTCGCGGATCGAGCTCGCCGCGCATGTGCGTCCTGAAACGCCGCTCGATCTGCAGCCCATCATCCGCCAGGTCATCGACGCACTTCAGATGCTGGCGCGCGACCGCGGCGTGGAGGTCACCGTCCACGCGCCGAAGGAACCCCTGATCGTTTCGGCCGATCGCGACGAACTCACCCGCGTGTTCGAGAATCTCATCGAGAATGCGCTGAAATACGGCGCCTCGGGCAAGCGCGTGGAGATCACGCTGTCGCGGGCCTTTGCGGTGAGCGGCGGCGAAGAGGCGGTCGCCGCGGTACGCGATTACGGACCCGGCATCGCCGCCGAACATCTGCCGCGGCTGACCGAGCGGTTTTACCGCGTCGACGTTGCCGAAAGCCGCGAGCAGGGCGGCACCGGCCTCGGTCTTGCGCTGGTCAAGCACATCATGAACCGGCATCGCGGCAGGCTGACCATCGAGAGCCGTCCGGGCGAGGGTGCGACATTCACCGTCCGCCTGCCAATTTCCACAAGCGCCGCCCAAGCGCCACGGAAAATCGCTGAAAAATCAGCCAACTAGACTGTCATCCAACTGTCATCCAGCGGTCATAGAACCTACGCGGTGTAGCCGCTAGGGACCGGCGGTATCCGGGCGGGGCGTTCCCCCGGCCATCATACAAAGCAACCGCCCGGGCCCTTTAACGAAGGAGAGACCCTTGAAAACCACGTCCATCGTAAGCGCCTCGGCGCTTGCGCTTGCTGGCATTCTTGCTGCCAGCGGCGCCCAGGCGCAGACCCGCGACCAGATTCGCGTGGTCGGCTCCTCGACCGTGTTCCCCTATTCGCAGGCGGTTGCCGAAGAATTTGCCAAGCAGACCAAGCGCAAGTCCCCGGTTGTCGAATCGACCGGCACCGGCGGCGGCTTCAAGGTGTTCTGCCAGGGCGTTGGCCCGGCTCATGCCGACATGACCGGCGCCTCGCGTGCGATGAAGAAGTCGGAATTCGCCGAATGCGTGAAGAACGGCGTCACCGATATCACCGAATTGCAGATCGGCTTCGACGGCCTGTCGATCGCCGTCTCGCGCAAAAACAATTTCGACTGGAACCTGACCGAGCGTGAAATCTTCCTGGCGCTCGCCGCCGAAGTGCCGGACGAGAAGGGCGAAAAGCTGATTCCCAATCCCTACAAGACCTGGAATCAGATCAACCCGAAGCTGCCAAATACAAAGATCGAAGTGTTCGGTCCGCCCCCGACCTCGGGTACCCGCGATGCGTTCGTCGAGCTGACCATGCATGACGGCTGCGATGCGCTGCCCTACTTCAAGGAGTTGAAGAAGAAGGACGCCAAGGCCTGGAACACCGCCTGCAGCCGCATGCGCCAGGACGGCCCCTTCATCGAAGCCGGCGAGAACGACAACCTGATCGTGCAGCGTCTGCAGTCAGACCCCAACACCATGGGCATTTTCGGCTATTCGTTCCTGTACGAGAATCAGGACTCGCTGAAGGCCGTCAAGGTGGAAGGTGTCGCTCCGACCTTCGAGACCATCGCCGACAACAGCTACAAGATCGCCCGTCCGATCTTCTTTTATATCAAGAACGCGCACCGCAACGTGATCCCGGGCATGCCCGAGTTCATCGCGGAATATGTCAGCGACAATGCGCTCGGCAAGAGCGGCTATCTGGCCGAGCGCGGCCTGACCGTTTTGCCGGATGCAACGCGCAAGAAGGTGCAGGACGCGGCCAAGTCGGCGGCGAAGCTCGCAGAACCCCAGTCCTAAGTCTGGGTCACTCAAGGGGGTCGCGGGAAACCGCGATCCCTCCGTTTCGGGGAAGGGGCTTGCCGTGTTTGGTTATGCACTCGCTTTGATTATTGCGATGTCGCTGGTGGCTTTCTTTATCGGCCGCCGTCAGGCTTACGCGATCGCGGGCGGCGCTCCGCTCCATTCGAGGCCGGTTTATCACGGTGCCTTTGTCGCGATCTGGGTGGGATTGCCTTCTCTCGTTCTCATCCTGTTGTGGACCGCCTTCCAGGGCCCGATTATCGACCGGTTGCTGATTGCGACTTTGCCTGAGGATATGACGGCAAATGCCTCATCCGCGCAGATCGCCTTGTACCTGTCCGAAATCAAGAACGTCGCGTCCGGCCAGATTTTCTCCGAGCCGAGCCCCGCGATCCGCGCCGCAGCCGCCACCTATACAAGCTGGGCTGAGATCGCACGCTGGGCCATGGTGGCGACCGCGGCGGCGGCGACCATCGTCGGATTGCTGTTCGCCCGCTCGCTGCTGAAATCGCGCTTCCGCGCACGAAACAACTTCGAGCGCATCATTACCGGCCTGATGATCTTCTGTTCGATCGTCGCCATCCTGACCACCCTCGGCATCGTCGCATCGCTGCTCTACGAATCGTTCCGCTTCTTTTCGCGCGTGCCGATCCATGAATTTCTGTTCGGCCTGCGCTGGGAACCGCAGATTCCGATCCGCGAGGACCAGGTGGCCGGCCTCGGCGCGTTCGGCGCGGTGCCTGTCTTTACCGGCACGATCCTGATCGCAACCATCGCCATGCTGTTTGCGATCCCGATCGGCATTCTCTCGGCGGTCTATCTGGTGGAATTTGCAAACGACAATGTGCGAAAGGTAGTGAAGCCGCTGCTTGAAATCTTGTCCGGCGTGCCGACGGTGGTCTACGGCTTTTTCGCGGTGCTGACCGTTGCGCCCGCAATCCGGCAGACAGGATCGGCGATGGGGATTGCCATATCGCCGAATTCCGCACTCGCGGCCGGCGCCGTGATGGGCATCATGATTATCCCCTTTATATCGTCGCTGTCGGACGACGCGCTGAAAGCGGTGCCGCGCGCCATGCGCGATGGCTCTCTGGCAATGGGCGCGACCGTCAGCGAGACGATGACGAAGGTGCTCATTCCCGCTGCGCTCCCAGGCATCATGGGCGGCATTCTGCTGGCGCTGAGCCGTGCGATCGGCGAGACCATGATTGTGGTGATGGCGGCCGGCCTGATCGCCACGCTCACTTTCAACCCGGTTGACAGCGTGACGACCGTGACCGTCCAGATCGTGACCTTGCTGATCGGCGACACCGAGTTCGAAAGCCCGAAGACGCTTGCGGCGTTCGCGCTCGGCCTCGTGCTCTTCATCGTGACGCTCGGGCTCAACGTGCTTGCCTTGAGCATCGTCCGGAAATATCGCGAGAAGTACGACTGATGACCGACATTTCGCTCCCTCGCACGACCATCGACTGGTCCACCAGCGAAGCCAAGACACGCCGAAGCCGCCGGCATGCCGCCGAAAAGCGCCTGCGCCTCTATGGACTTACCGCCATCGGGATCGCGATCGGGATGCTGTTCATCCTGGTCGCCTCCCTCGTCTATACAGGCTATCAGGCGTTCTTCCAGACGATGATCCGTCTGCAGGTGACGGTGAGCTCCGAACTCGTCAAGCCTGACAATATCGAGGGTGGAAATTATCGGGTGGTCGTGCGCGACGCGATGCTCAAGGCGGTGCCCGGCGTCACCAGTCCTGCCGATCAGCGCGCGCTAATCCAGATCATCTCGACCGATGCGCCTTTCGTCATCCGCAACATGGTTGCCGCCGATCCTTCGCTGATCGGTCAAACCTTCACCATCAACGTCCCGGCTTCGGACCCGTTCGATCAGCTCAACAAGGGCGTCATCCCGCGTGACGTGCCGGAGGATCAGCGCCGCGTCTCCGACAAGCAGATCGGCTGGTTCGACCAGATGGCCGCCAAGGGCATGGTGAGCATGCCGTTCAACTGGGGGCTGTTCTTCAATGCGGATAGCCGCTTCCCGGAGCAGGCAGGCCTCGCCGGCGCGATCGTCGGATCGTTCTATGCTTTGCTTGTCTGCTTCCTGATCAGCTTCCCGGTCGCGATTGCGGCCGCCGTCTATCTTGAGGAATTCGCGCCGAAAAACCGCTGGACCGACCTGATCGAGGTCAACATCAACAATCTGGCCGCCGTCCCGTCCGTGGTGTTCGGCCTGCTCGGCCTTGCGGTGTTCCTGCAGTTTTTTGGCCTGCCGCGCTCGGCGCCGCTGGTCGGCGGCATGGTGCTGTCGCTGATGACGCTGCCGACCATCATCATCGCGACGCGCGCGGCGCTCAAGGCCGTGCCGCCCTCGATCCGCGAGGCTGCGCTTGGAGTCGGCGCCTCCAAACACGAAATGATTATGCATCACGTGCTGCCGCTGGCGCTGCCCGGCATTCTGACCGGCACCATCATCGGACTTGCGCAAGCGCTGGGCGAAACCGCGCCGCTGCTCCTGGTCGGCATGAATGCCTTCATTACTGCGCCGCCCGGCGGCGTCCTGGAAGCCTCCACCGCGCTGCCCACCCAGATCTTCATCTGGGCCGACAGCCCGGAGCGGGGCTTCGTCTCCCGCACATCGGCCGCCATTCTGGTGCTGCTGATGTTCCTGATCGTCATGAACGCGATCGCCATCTATCTGCGCCAGCGCCTCGAACGCACCTGGTAGCCGAGTAGACAATTGAGGGTTACGCTATGCACGACGTAACGGCAGCACAGCTTCAGGAAATGAAGACCGATCTCGGTGCGGTGACGGCGGCGATGACGCCGAAGATTGTGGCGCGCGATGTCAATGTCCATTACGGCGAGAAGCACGCGCTGAAGTCGGTGTCGGTCGATATCCCGAGCCAAGCGGTCATGGCCTTCATCGGCCCCTCGGGCTGCGGCAAATCGACCTTCCTGCGTTGCTTCAACCGGATGAACGACACCGTGGAAGGCGCCCGCGTCGATGGCAAGATTCATCTCGACAACCGCGATATCTACGACCCCGATCTCGACGTCGTGGAACTGCGCGCGCGTGTCGGCATGGTGTTCCAGAAGCCCAATCCGTTCCCGAAATCGATCTTCGAGAATGTCGCCTATGGCCCGCGCATTCACGGCCTTGCCGCCTCGAAAGCCGATCTTGCCGCCACCGTTGAAAGCAGCTTGCGCAAGGCCGGCCTGTGGGACGAGGTGAAGGACCGGCTCAACGATCCCGGCACCGGCCTGTCCGG
This sequence comes from Pseudorhodoplanes sp., assembly GCF_046289595.1. Classification (GTDB taxonomy): domain Bacteria; phylum Pseudomonadota; class Alphaproteobacteria; order Rhizobiales; family Xanthobacteraceae; genus Pseudorhodoplanes. The sequence continues at coordinate 2,059 of NZ_JBKBVB010000089.1, read as the reverse complement.
CGGCCAGCAGCAGCGGCTCTGCATCGCCCGCACCATCGCGGTATCGCCCGAAGTCATCCTCATGGACGAGCCGTGCTCGGCGCTCGATCCGATCGCGACCGCGCGCATCGAGGAACTGATCGACGAATTGCGGGCCAATTACACCATCATCATCGTGACCCATTCGATGCAGCAGGCGGCCCGCGTGTCGCAGCGCACCGCCTTCTTCCATCTCGGCAATCTGGTCGAGGAAGGTCCGACCGAGAGCATTTTCACCGCGCCGCAGGATCGCCGAACACAGGATTATATCACCGGCCGGTTCGGCTGAGCCGGCTCAGGCAAGGATCAGAACAATGACCGACCATATCGCCAAAGCCTTCGACGTCGATCTGCAGGATCTCAACCGCATGGTCGCCGAGATGGGCGGGCTTGCGGAAAAGGAAATCGCAGACGCGGTGCAGGCGTTGACCCGCCGCGACGCCGATCTCGCACGCAAGCTGATCGCAGCAGATGCCCAGATCGATGCGCTGCAGCGCGAGATCGAGGAGCGTGCCGTTCTCACCATCGCGCGCCGCCAGCCGATGGCGGTGGACCTGCGCGAAGTGGTCAGCGCGCTGCGCGTCTCCAACGAAATCGAGCGGATCGGCGATCTGGCCAAGAATATCGGCAAGCGCGTGCTCGATCTGAACGGAGACTATCCATCGCTGAAGCTGATCCGCGGCGTCGATCATATGGGCAGCCTGGTGCTGGACCAGCTCAAGCGGGTGCTGGATGCCTATGCCGCGCGCGACGTCGAGGCGGCGCTGGAGGTGTGGAAGCGCGACGAGGAAATCGACGCGATGTGTGTTTCGCTGTTCCGCGAACTTCTCACCTATATGATGGAAGACCCGCGCAACATCACCTTCTGCATCCATCTCCTGTTCTCGGCCAAGAACATCGAACGCATGGGGGATCACGCCACCAACATCGCCGAGACGGTGCATTACATGATCAAGGGCGAGCCGCTGATTTCGGAGCGCCCCAAGGCCGACACCACCAGCTTCGCACCATTGGCGGCGCGGGGATAACCGGAACCTGTCCATGAACGGCCAGAATGCGCGAATCCTGATCGTCGAGGACGAGGAGCCGCTGTCGCTCTTGCTGCGTTATAACCTCGAAACCGAGGGCTACGAGGTCGAGACGGTGGCGCGCGGCGACGACGCCGATACGCGCCTGCGCGAGAGCACGCCCGATCTCGTTGTGCTTGACTGGATGCTGCCCGGGCTCTCCGGCATCGAATTGTGCCGAAGACTGCGGGCGCGGCCCGAAACAAAGTCGCTGCCGATCATCATGCTGACCGCACGCGGCGAGGAAAGCGAGCGCGTGCGCGGGCTCTCGACCGGCGCCGACGATTACATCGTCAAGCCATTCTCGGTGCCGGAACTCGTGGCGCGGATTCGTGCATTGCTGCGCCGTGCGCGGCCGGAGCGGCTGGCCGATGTCCTCACGCTTGGCGAGATCGAGCTTGACCGTGTGAAGAAGCGCGTGTCGCGCGGCGGCCGCGACGTCGAACTCGGGCCGACGGAGTTTCGCCTGCTGGAATTCCTGATGGAGCGTCCGGGCCGGGTGTTTACCCGCGAACAGCTGCTGGACGGCGTCTGGGGCAGTGAGGTCTATATCGACGAGCGCACCGTCGACGTTCATGTCGGACGCTTGCGCAAGGCGCTCAATCGCGGCCGAGAGGACGACCCGATCCGCACCGTGCGCGGTTCGGGCTACGCCATCGACGACCGCTTCGGCCGCGCCAACTGATCAGCGACAAGAGGCCGCCGAAAAGTCCCCGCGTGATTGCGCCGCGCGGGGCCACAACCCGCGTTGTTCGAGACCTCTCCGGCGCTGCGTGTCAGCGGACAGTCAGCGGCTGGCCGGCCGCTTGTCGCGGCGCGAGGCGGGCGGCTGATAGGCAATACGCGCGTGATACGCGCAGTAGGGCAGTCCGGTGACGGCATTGCCGCCGCAGAAGTAGAATTCGCCGCTGGCCGGGTCGCCGATCGGCCATTTGCAGGTCTGTTCGTTCAGCTCCAGCAGCGTGCGGCGCTGT
>NZ_JBKBVB010000088.1:0-19010 GCF_046289595.1 Pseudorhodoplanes sp. | reverse complement strand
GACGAGGCTCGCGTCGGGCTCGCGCCCGGCACAGCCTTCGGCACGGGCGGCGCGGGCTTCCTGCGGCTGTGTTTTGCGCGCGATCCGGCGCAGATCAGGGATGCGTGCGAAGGGATCGCGCGGGTTCTCGGAAAGACTGGAGACGGTCATGCGCGGGCTTGACCCGCGCATCCATCCTCTTCGCGTGATGGATTGCCGGGTCGAGCCCGGCAATGACCCGAACTACGCCGCCGCCCTCTCTGCTTTCGGCGCGAACCGCCCGTAGAAGGTCTCGCCCTTGGCGGCGAGATCGCGCAGCAATGCATTCGGCGCAAAGCGCGCGCCGTATTTCTTCTCCAGGGCCTCGCACAGCGAGACGAACGTCTTCACGCCCATGAAGTCGATATAGGACAAGGTGCCGCCTGAGAATGGCGCAAAGCCGAAGCCGAGGATCGAGCCGACATCGGCCTCGCGCACATCGGTCAGCACGCCTTCCTCGAAGCAGCGCGCGGTCTCCAGCGCCTGGATGACGAGCAGCCGCTGCTTCAGTTCCTCCACATCAATGGTATCGGGATCGAGCGTGGTCTGCTGCAGGCCGGCAAGTCCCGGCCATAGCGTCTTCTGCCCCTTCTCCGGATAATCGTAGAAGCCCTTGGCGTTCTTGCGCCCGAGGCGGCCGTGCTTTTCCACCATCGCCTCGAGCAACGCCTTCTGGCGAGGATCGACCGCATCCTTGCCAAGATCGGCTTCGGTGGCTTTCAGAATTTTCCAGGCGAGATCGACCGCGACCTCGTCGTTGAGCGAGAGCGGACCGACCGGCATGCCGGCCATGCGTCCGACATTCTCGATCATCGCCGCCGGAACCCCCTCCATCAGCATCAGATGGCCCTCGCGGATATAGGTGCCGACCACGCGCGAGGTATAGAAGCCGCGGGAATCGTTGACCACGATCGGCGTCTTGCGGATGGCGCGCACGAAATCGAGCGCCATGGCGAGCGCCGCGTCGCCGGTCTTCTTGCCCATGATGATCTCGACCAGCATCATGCGCTCGACCGGCGAGAAGAAGTGGATGCCGATGAATTTTGCCGGATCCTTCGCAGTCTCGGCGAGCGAGGAGATCGGCAGCGTCGAGGTGTTGGACCCGAACACCGCGTCGGGCACCACCGCCTGCGCTTTGGCGGTCGCCTCCGCCTTGACCTTGCGATCCTCGAACACCGCCTCGATCACGAGATCGCAGCCTTTCAGTGCGTCATAATCCGGTGTCGCGGTGATCCGCGCGAGCAGCGCGTCGCGCGCCGCGGTATTGGCCCGGCCCTTGCTGATCTGCTCGGTCATCAGCTTGTGCGACAGCGCCTTGCCCTTGTCGGCCGCTTCCTGATCGCGGTCGATCAGCACGACATCGAGCCCGGCCTGTGCGCTGACATAGGCGATGCCCGCGCCCATGAAGCCGGCACCGAGAATACCGACTTTCTTCAACTTCGACGCCGGCACATTGGCCGGACGGCGCGCGCCCTTGTTCAGTTCGCCCATCGAGACGAACAGCGTGCGGATCATGGCGGCGGCTTCCTTCGAGCGCAGGATATGCGCGAAGTGGCGCGACTCCACGGTGAGCGCGAGATCGAAGGGCAATTGCAAACCGTCGAACACCACCTGCATGATGGCGCGCGCGGCCGGATAATTGTCGTAGGTCTGCTTGCGATACAGCGCGTTCGCGGGCGAGAACACCATCATCCCGGCCTTCGACCAGACAGGCCCGCCCGGATTCTTGAAGCCCTTCACGTCCCACGGCGCTTCCGCCTTGCCTCCAGCCTTAATCCAGTCCTTCGCCGCCTTGATGAGATCGGCCGCGGGAATCACATTGTCGATCAGCTTCAGGCCCTTGGCGCGCGCCACCTTGAGCTGATCGCCCTTGGCCAGAAACTGCAACGCATCGGCAGGCAGCATCATGCGTGAAATGCGTGTCGTACCGCCGGCCCCGGGGAATAATCCGATCTTGATTTCAGGAAGCCCCACGCGGGTCTTGTCGTTGTCGGCCGCCACGCGGTGATGACAGGCGAGACAAAGCTCGAAGCCGCCGCCCAGCGCGGTTCCGTTGATCGCCGCGACCCACGGTTTCCCGCAAGTTTCGATCCGGCGGTAAAGCTGAGAGAGCTTGCGGCTTTCCTCGAACAGCTTCTTCGCCGCCGCCTCCTCTCCGTGCGTTTTCACCATTTCGGTGAACATCCCGCGCATTGTGTTGAGCAGCGTCAGATCCGCGCCTGCGCAAAACGTGTCCTTGCCCGACGTGATGATAACACCCTTCACCTTGTCGTCGGCGGTCGTTGCTTCGACCAGATCGGACAATTCCTGAATGGTTGCGATATCGATGACATTCATCGAGCGGCCCGGCGCATCCCAGATGACGGTCGCGATGCCATCGGCGTCGGTATCGAGCTTGAAGATTTGCGCGCTCATGATCTGGGTCCCATCTTGCTCCGGGGCGGCGGATTAACAGGTTCGCAACCACCTCCGCATAGCGTCAACGGGAAGTTGAGAGCCCGTGTCGAGACATGAAACAGCATCAGACCTGCAGCGGCTGCCGCGACGACGTGCCGCTCGGCTTCGATTTCGAGATGGCGTTCCAGCCCATCGTCGACATGGCCGGGCAGCGGGTCTGGGGGCATGAAGCGCTGGTGCGCGGTCCGAACGGCGAACCCGCCGCCGGCATCCTGGCGAACGTCACCGACGAAACCCGCTACCGTTTCGACCAGGCCTGCCGCGTCAAGGCCATCGAAACCGCGGGCCGTCTGTTCGACGACGAGTCGCTGCGGCTGTCGATCAATTTCATGCCGAACGCCGTCTACGAGCCGGCCGCGTGCATCCGCACCTCGCTTGCGGCCGCGCGGCGCGTCGGCTTTTCCGTCAATCGCATCATGTTCGAATTCACCGAGGACGAGCGCGTCCGCGACGCCGTGCAAATCGAGCGCATCATTTCGGAATACCGAAAACTCGGCTTCATGACCGCGCTCGACGATTTCGGCGCCGGCTATGCCGGCCTCAAGCTCTTGTCCGACTATCAGCCCGACCTGATCAAGATCGATATGGCCCTGTTGCGCGGTATCGACACGAGCCAAGCGCGGCAGGCCATCGTCGCGGGCATTGCCGGCATTGCGCGCGCCCTCGACATCGAGGTGATCGCCGAAGGCGTCGAGACAGAAGCCGAACTCAGCGTCCTGCGCGCGACCGGCATCCGTCTGTTCCAGGGCTACCTGTTCGCGCGCCCGTCGTTTCAGGCCCTGCCTCCCGTTCCGATGCTGACGACCGGCAGCATCAGCGTCGCCGGCGTCGCCTGATCGCTGCTGCCGTCGCATCCCGTCTTCACCCGAACGCCGCGCCGTTCTTGCGTGTCAGGCGCACGCCGTGCTCATCCTTCTCGCCCTTCATGTCGATATCCGGATAATGAAACCGGTCGCTCGGCGCCCGGGTGCCGATCTCGAGATACACGACATCGCTCTGCGACCTGTTGATGAGGCAATGGCCGTTCGGAACGCCGGCCTTGAAGCCCGCGCAGTCGCCCGCGCGCAGGATCGTCTCGCCGTTGTCTTCTACGAGCGTGACCTCGCCGTCCAGGATATAGACGAATTCGTCCTCGGTCTCGTGCCAGTGGCGCTGCGAGGAGCCCGCGCCCGGCTTCAGCCGGGTCAGGTTGACGCCGAACTGGGTGAGGCCCGCGTCGTTGCCGAGCGCCTGCTTTTCGCGGCCTTGCGTAATCCTGGCGAATTCCGCCGGATAGATCGTATTGGTGCGCACCGGGCACCGGGAAAGATCGATTTTCGGCATGGAGCTTAAACCCGTTCGATGATCGTCGCCGTTCCCATGCCGGCGCCGATGCACAATGTGACCAGTGCCGTCGACAGGTCGCGCCGCTCCAGTTCGTCGAGCACGGTGCCGAGAATGATTGCGCCGGTGGCGCCGAGCGGATGGCCCATTGCGATGGCGCCGCCATTCACGTTGATCTTGTCGTGCGGAATATCGAGCGCCTGCATGTAGCGCAGCACGACCGAAGCAAACGCCTCGTTCAATTCCCACAGGTCGATATCGGCGGTCGACATGCCGGCCTTTTTCAAGACTTTCTGCGTCACCGGAATCGGCCCGGTCAGCATGATGCCGGGCTCCGAGCCGATATTGGCGAAGGCCTTGATCCGCGCCCGCGGTTTCAGGCCCGCCGCCTTGCCAGCCGCGGCGTTGCCAATCAGGACTGCGCCTGCGCCATCGACGATGCCCGACGAATTGCCGGCGTGGTGGACGTGGTTGACCTCTTCGACTTCGGGATAACGCTGGCTCGCCACCGCATCGAAGCCGCCGAGCTGTCCGATCTCCACGAACGAGGGTTTCAGCGACGCCAGCGACTGCATGGTCGTGCCCGGCCGCATATGCTCGTCGCGATCGAGCAGCGTGATGCCGTTGACGTCCCGGATCGGCAGGATCGAGTGCTTGAAGCGTCCGTCGGCCCAGGCTTCCGCCGCCCGCTTCTGGCTCTCCACCGCATAGGCATCGACATCGTCGCGCGAGAAGCCGTATTTCGTGGCGATCAGATCGGCGGAAATGCCCTGCGGCATGAAATAGGTCGGGATTGCCGCCATCGGGTCCATGAACCAGGCGCCGCCCGACGCGCCGATGCCGACGCGGCTCATCGATTCCACGCCGCCGCCGATGGTCATGTCGTGCTGGCCGCTCATGACTTCGGCTGCGGCGAAATTCACCGCATCGAGTCCCGACGCACAGAACCGGTTGATCTGGATGCCCGGCACATGTTCGCCGTAACCCGCGAGCAGCGCCGAGATGCGCGCGATGTCGCCGCCGGCCTCACCGATCGGATCGACGCAGCCCATCACCACATCGTCCACGAGCTCCGGATCGAGATTGTTGCGCTCGCGCAAGCCCCTCAGCACCTGCGCGGCGAGATTGACCGTCGAGACCTCGTGAAGCGAGCCGTCCACCTTACCGCGTCCGCGCGGCGAGCGCAGGTGATCGTAGATGAAGGCGTCAGTCATAACCTCTGTCTCCTTCCGGTCGTCCTCGCGAAGGCGGGACGACGACTTTACAAGCTTCGTGCGATCAAGAGCTTCATGATCTCGTTGGTCCCGGCATAGATGCGCAGCACCCGCGCGTCGCGGTACATCCGCGAAATCGGATATTCGTCCATATAGCCATAGCCGCCGAACAATTGCAGGCAGCGGTCGATCACTTTTGCCTGCACATCGGTGGACCAGTACTTGATCATTGAGGCCGTCACGGTATCGAGCTCGCCCTTGATATGACGCTCGATGCAATGGTCGAGAAACACCTTGGCCGCGGTCGCCTCGGTCTTGCATTCGGCGAGCACGAACTGGGTATTCTGGAAATCGATGATCTTCTTGCCGAAGGCCTGCCGCTCCTTGACGTAGTCGATCGTCAATTGCAGCGCGCGCTCCATCATCGAGACCGCGTGGATGCCGACGATCAGCCGCTCCTGCGGCAATTCCTGCATCAGCTGGACGAAGCCCTGCCCTTCCTGCGTGCCGAGCAAGCTCTCCGCCGTTAGCTTGACGTCCTCGAAGAACAATTCGGATGTATCGTTTGAATCGAGGCCGAGCTTCTTGAGCTTGCGCCCGCGCCGGAATCCCGGCGCATCGGCGGTCTCGACCACGAACAGGGAGACGCCCTTCGCGCCCGCCGACGGGTCGGTCTTCGCCACGACAATGATGAGATCGGCATGCTGGCCGTTGGTGATAAAGATCTTCGAGCCGTTCAGCACATATCCGTTGCCGGATTTTCTCGCGCTGGTGCGAACGCCCTGAAGGTCGGAACCGGTGCCCGGCTCGGTCATGGCGATGGCCCCGACCATTTCGCCGGACGCCATCTTCGGCAGCCAGCGCTTCTTCTGTTCCTCGGTGCCGTAATGCAAAATGTAGGGCGCGACGATGCCCGAATGCAGCGGCGCGCCGAAGGAGTCGAAGCCGCACAGCGCGAATTCGCGGTTGATCACGGCCTCGTGGGCGAAGGTTCCGCCGGCCCCGCCATATTCCTCGGGTATGGTGGCGCAGAGCAGCCCGGCCTCGCCGGTCTTGTTCCAGACCGCGCGGTCATACGTCCCGGCCTCGTTCCAGCGCTCAATGTTGGGGACATATTCCGCCGCCATGAAGCGGCGGGCCTGGTCTTCGAGCAGCACAAGGTCTTCCGTCATCCATGACGGCCGCGGCAGGTTGAGGACATTCATTGGCGATTCTCTCCCGTCAGGAGATTATGCCGGCCGGATGACGGGCGCGAGGCCGTTGCGACGTTTTTCGATGGTGCAAAGCGGAAGCCGCGCTATACACCCAGCCGCAATGGCACCCCTGATCCAGCTGCGCGACATCGCGCTCACCTTCGGCGGCACGCCGCTTCTCACGTCGGCCGAATTGTCGGTCTCGGAGGGCGAGCGGGTCTGCCTGGTCGGCCGCAACGGGTCGGGCAAATCCACGCTCCTGAAAATCGCCGCGGGCATGATCGAGCCGGACCGCGGCAGCGTCTTCGTCCAGCCCGGGGCCACCATCCGCTACCTGCCGCAGGAGCCGGATTTCTCCGGCCATGCCAGCACGGCGTCCTATGTCGAGGCCGGGCTCGCACCGGGCGACGACCCGCACCAGGCGCGCTACCTGATCGAACAGCTCGGCCTGACCGGAACCGAAGACCCGGCGCATCTCTCCGGCGGGGAGGCGCGCCGCGCCGCACTCGCCCGCGTGCTTGCACCCGATCCCGATATTCTCCTGCTCGACGAGCCGACCAACCATCTCGATCTTGTCACCATCGAGTGGCTGGAAAACGAACTGAAGAGCCGGCGCTGTGCGCTGGTGCTGATCAGCCACGACCGGCGCTTCCTCGAAACGCTGTCGCGCGTCACGGTGTGGCTCGATCGCGGCCGCACGCGGCGGCTTGAGATCGGCTTTCGCGACTTCGAGGCGAGGCGCGACGAAATCCTGGCGGAAGAAGAGCGCGAGCAGCACAAGCTCGACCGCAAGATCGTCGCCGAGGAACATTGGGTGCGCTACGGCGTCACCGCGCGTCGAAAGCGCAACATGCGCCGGATGGGCGAGTTGCAGGCGTTGCGCCAGCGGCGGCGCGATTATCGCGGCAGCGTCGGCAAGGCGAGCATCAGCGTTGCGGAAGCCGACAAGTCCGGCGCGCTGGTCATCGAGGCGAAGAATATTTCCAAGTCTTTCGACGGCCGCCCGATCGTCAAGGACTTCTCGACCCGCATCAATCGCGCCGACCGCATCGGCATCGTCGGGCCGAACGGCAGCGGCAAAACCACGCTGCTCTCCCTTCTCACCGGCACGCTCGCCCCGGACGAGGGCTCGGTGCGATTCGGCGCCAATATCGAGATGGCCGCGCTCGAACAGGATCGCGACAGCCTCGATCCGGACTGGACGCTGGCGGAAGCGCTGACCGGCGGGCGCGGCGACACCGTGTCGATCGGCGGCCAGACCAAGCATGTCGTGGGATACATGAAGGACTTCCTGTTCTCGCCGGAACAGATCCGCACGCCGCTCCGCGCACTCTCGGGCGGCGAGCGCGGACGGCTGATGCTGGCGCGCGCGCTGGCCAAGCCGTCGAACCTTCTCGTGCTCGACGAGCCGACCAACGATCTCGATCTTGAGACGCTCGACGTGCTGGAGGAAACGCTTGCGGACTATACCGGCACGGTGATCCTGATCAGCCACGACCGCGATTTCCTCGACCGCGTGGTCAGCGCCGTGATCGTGCCGGAAGGTGGCGGCGTCTGGAACGAATATGCCGGCGGCTATTCCGACATGCTGGCGCAGCGCGGCGCGGACATTGCATCGACCAAGCCTGCACGCAGCGTCGCGCCGAAGGAGACGAAAGCCGCATCCTCAACGGCAGCGGCCCCCGGCGCGAAGCCGAAAACGAAACTGTCCTTCAACGAGAAATACGCGCTCGACAATCTGCCCAAGCAGATCGCGAAGCTGGAAGGCGATATCCGCGCCTTGCAGGCAAGGCTGGATGATCCCGATCTCTACACGCGCGATCGCAAGGCATTCGACGCCGCCACCGCCGCGATGGCGAAGGCGCAGGCAGAGCTCGCGGCTGCGGAAGAAAAGTGGCTCGAACTCGAGATCCTGAGAGAAGAGATCGAGAGCTGAGGCGCGGCTCCGTTGCGCTACGCCTGCCTGCGGGCGGCGACCGGCCTGGCGCGGAATTGCGTCCAGATCACATAGATCAGCAGCAGCGCCGTTATCGCCATCAGCGTGCCGCTGATCGGGCGCTGGAAGAAATGCAGGAAATCGCCGCGCGCGATGATCATGGAGCGCCGGAAATTTTCCTCCATCAGCGGGCCGAGAACGAAGCCGAGGATCAGCGGCGCCGGCTGCATGTCGAGCAGCCGCATCGCGTAGCCCGCGCCGCCCAGGATCATGACCATCATCACGTCGAACGGGCTGTTGTTGACGCTGTAGACGCCGATCGCGACGAACATCAGGATGGCCGGATAAAGCAGGTGATACGGCACCGCCAGAATCCGGATCCAGAGCCCGATCAGCGGGATGTTCAGAACCAGCAGCAGCAGGTTGCCGATCCAGAAGCTCATCAGCACGCCCCAGAACAGTTCCGGCTCCTTCACCATGAGCTGGGGACCCGGCACGATGCCGTGGATGGTGAGGGCGCCGATCATCAGCGCCATCACCACGTTGCCGGGAATGCCGAGGGTCAGCGTCGGGATGAAGGCGGTCTGGTCGGCGGCGTTGTTGGCCGATTCCGGCGCCATGATGCCTTCGATCGCGCCCTTGCCGAACCGCTCCGGCTCCTTCGAGACCTTCTTCTCGACCGCATAGGACATGAAGGCGGCGATCACGCCGCCGGTACCGGGCAAGGCGCCGAAAAACGATCCGATGCCCGCGCCGCGAAACAACGGCGCCACCGATCTGCGCAGATCGTCCCGGGTCGGGATCATCGAGCGGAAGGTGATGGCCTTGCGATCGACCTGCCCCGGCTTGACCACCCGCACGCTGTAGATCACCTCGGACACGCCGAACAGTCCCATGGCGACGGCCACCAGCGGCAGGCCGTCATACAGACCGGTAAAGCCGAAGGTGTAGCGTTCCGCTCCGGTTTCGAGATCGGAGCCGATCAGCCCGAGCATGATGCCGAGCACGACCATGCCGACGCCCTTGGCCGGCGCGCCGCTGGCGACCGAGGACGCCGCAACGAGGCCGAGCACCATCATCGCGAAATATTCCGCCGGACCGAATTTCAGCGCCATGCCGACGATTGCCGGCGAGAACAGCGTCATGATCAGGATGCCGACGGTCGCCCCGAAGAACGAGGCGACGGTTGTCATCAGCAGGGCGACGCCCGCCCGCCCCTGCTTGGACATGGGATAGCCGTCGAGACAGGTCACGGCCGTGGAAGGCGTCCCCGGCAGATTCAAAAGGATCGATGCGGTCGAGCCGCCATAGGTCGAGCCATAATAGACACCGGCAAGCATCACGATCGCCGACGTCGCCGGAAGATGGAAAGTGATCGGCAGCAGCAGCGACAACGCCACCAGCGAGCCGATTCCCGGCAGCACACCCACGAAGGTGCCGAGCAGAACGCCGAGGAAACAGTAATAGAGGTTCGAGAGAGACAGCGCCGTCGTCAGCCCGAGCGCCAGGTTTTCCGCAAGACCAGTCAGCATGTTTTACCTGGCCCAGATGAAGGGCTGCAGCGGGATGCCGAGCGCATAGATGAAGATGAACCAGGCGAGCACCGACAGCAGCGCCGCGAGCGCCAGCGATTTCACAAGGCCGAGCTTGTTGTCGGCGAGCGCGGCGATCACGACCAGCAACACGACGGCGGGAACCAGGCCGATCCATCGCACCGTCAGCGCGAAGGCGACAAGCGACAGACTGACGAAAATGAACGAGCGAATATCGGGCCGCGGGATCGGCGGCGCTTCGCGCATCAGCGCAGGCAGCACGACAATCACACCGATGATCGCGAGCAGAATGCCGAGCCCGAACGGAAACATGCCCGGGCCCATATGCATGACGGTACCGAGCCGGTAAAACGCCCAGGCATAAATCGCCGCGCCGCCGCCAATGGCAATCATCACCAGGCCGGCCATGATGTCGCGATAGTCTCGGCTCAGCATCGGCGATCTCGCTCCTCCCAGATACGCTACAGCGAGCGCTGGCGCCGTTGGTGCGCGCCCCGTGCGTACGGCACAGGCTCCTCACCCGACGCTGCCCCTCGCCGCACATTTGTTTTTGTACGGTCCGCGTCGCGCAAGCGCAACCATTCGCAACACGAGCCGCGTGCCTTATCGAATCTCTCGCGGCACGACGAGCTACATATTGTCGCGACGGCATATCGTCGCACGCGCGACGTGGTATGCACGGCTTTGCATGTGCGACGTGGAGTATGCAATCTGGCACGTGCGAATTGACACGCGGGAATTTGCACTGTGCGAATTGACACACGCGACTTCGCATCGCCGGGTTCGCGCTCAGCGTCGCAGCAGCATCGTCACATCACGCCGGCAGTACCGAGCGCCAGCACCACGTAGCGCGCGGTTTTTGCAATCGCGACAAGGATCAGGAACGACCAGAGCGGCTCGCGCAAGAAGCCGGCCGCAACCGTGAGCGGATCGCCGATCACCGGCGCCCAGCTCAACAGCAGCGACCAGCGGCCATAGCGGCCGTACCAACCCTGCGCCTTCTCGAGCGCACGCGGCGATACCGGAAACCACTTGCGGTCGCGGAAGCGTTCGGCGAACCGGCCAAGAACCCAGTTGACGCAGGAACCGAGAATGTTGCCCGCGCTTGCGACGGCGACCAGCAGCCATGGCGAATATTGCCCGCTCAGGAGCAGACCGACCAAAGCAACCTCGGAATGCGCCGGCAACAGCGTCGCGGCGATGAAGGCCACCGCGAACAGGCCGGCATAGGCCGCAAGATCGGTCATGCCGTTGCCGCCGCCCTGGCCGCAGCGAGATAGCGCACGACGCCTTCGCCGGCGGCAGCGCCGGTCGCAAAGCACGCTTGCAGCAGATAGCCCCCGGTCGGCGCTTCCCAATCCAGCATCTCGCCGGCGGCGAACACACCGGGCTTCGCCTTGAGCATGAAAGCATCGTCGATCGCCTCGAATGCAAGGCCGCCCGCACTGGAAATCGCCCGGTCGATGGATGCGAGACCGGTCAGCATCACCGGCACGGCCTTGAGAAAACCGGCCAGCGCACCCGGTTCAAGCGAACCGAGCCGGCCCTTTGCCGCTTCCTGCGCGAGCGCGATCGAAACCGGCGGCAGCGCCAGAGTCTTGCGCAGCATGTTGGACAGCGATTGCCTGCCCCGCGGCGTGCTCAGCCGCCGCAGCACGTCCTCGGCCTTCAGATTGGGCAGAAGGTCAACGGAGATCGCCGCAACGCCGTCGCGCTCGATGCCGGCGCGCAACGCCGCGGACAGCGCATAGACTGCTCCGCCCTCCAGTCCGTCGCGCGTGATGACGGCCTCGCCCCGCACGCGCTGCCCGCCAAACGACAGCGCAATGGTCTTCAGCGGCCGCCCCTCGAAGCGCTCGCGGAAGCGATCCGACCATTCGGTGCGGACACCGCAATTGGATGGCCGAAGCGGCACAACCGGGATCCGCTCACGCGAAAGAATCCTCGTCCAGCCGCCATCGGCGCCGAGGCGCGGCCAGCTCGCACCGCCGAGCGCAAGCACCGTCGCATCCGGTGTCACGCTGGTGATGCCATCCGGCGTTGCGAATTCCAGCGCGCCGTCTTCACGCCAGCCGGTCCAGCGATGCCGCAGCGCAAAGGTCACACCCGCAACCTCGAGCCGCCGCAACCAGGCGCGCAGCAGTGGAGAGGCCTTCATCGCTTGCGGAAACACCCGGCCGCTGGTGCCCACGAATGTCGGTTGGCCAAGCCTGGCGGCGAAGGCGCGCAGCCGGTCCGGCGGGAAGGCTTTCACCGCGCCGATGAGGCGCGGATCTGCCGCGCCGTAGCGGGACAGGACTTGCGGCAGAGGTTCCGAATGGGTCAGGTTCAGCCCGCCGCGGCCGGCCATCAGCAATCGGCGCGCAACCGAGGGCATGCGTTCATAGACGGTGACCGCAAGATTTGCGTTTACCAGGATGTCGGCCGCCATCAGCCCAGCCGGTCCGCCGCCGATGACGGCGCAGGTGCGATTGTGCGGCTGCGCCATCACCTTCCTGTGACAGATGTCGGGTTCCTCAAGCAAGCGGGTCGCCGCGCCACGGCAAATCGGGCAGGATATAAACGTACGGCGAACCCTCAGTGGGCCGGCCAGCAATGCCGCGCAGGGCGTGAACCTTTGAACGATCCGGCGCGACCATACGACATGCCCGCAAGATCGGGCTGGACCGGCGTTCCGCATTGACGGGTCGCAGCCGCGCGCAATGCCTTGCGCGGCCGCTGCAACACATGTCCGGACCGGTCTTTGCACCCGATGGAGAGTTGAAATGCTCAGGCAAACAGCATTCGCTTTTGCGGCCTTGACCGCGGTCGCCATCGCCTCAGAACCGGCCTTGGCGCAGGACAGGTTCGCGCTGGTCATCGGCAATTCAAAGTACCGCAACGCCAGCGAGCTCGCCAATCCCTCACGCGACGCAGCGGCAATCGGCGCGCTTCTCAAGGACGCCGGCTTTCAGGTCACCTCCGCGCTCGATCTCGACAAGGCAAGCATGAGCAAGGTGGTCCGCTTTTTCACGACCAGTATCGCAGAAAAGCCGGAAAGCACCGTCGCCCTGATCTATTTCGCCGGGCACGGCCTTCAGGTCGACGGCGAGAATTTTCTCGTGCCCGTCGACGCCGCGATCGCGCGCGAAGCCGACGTGCCGCTGGAAGCGATGCGAATGGGCGACCTGATGTCGATGCTCGAAACCGTGCGGGCCAGAACCCGCATCGTCATTCTCGACGCCTGCCGCGACAATCCGTTTGGCGACATTGCCAAGATTGCGCCGCGCGGTCTGTCGCTGGTGAATGCGCCGGCCGGTACCCTGATCGCCTATTCGACATCGCCGGGGCATACCGCCGACGACGGCACCGGCATCCATTCGCCTTTTGCCCAGGCGCTTCTCAAGTCGGCGCGCGAGCCGGGATTACCGATTGAGACCGCGTTGAAGAATGTCCGGCTTTCGGTTCACGGCGCGACCGGCGGGCGCCAGACGCCATGGGAAGTTTCCGCATTGACCGAGCCGTTCTCGTTCTTCCCGGGTGACGGTGCATTGAAGCGGCCGCCAAGCAGCGACAGGTCGGCCGACGAATGGCGCAAGCAGTTGCAGGGCATGCCGGCGCGCGACGCTTTCGCGATCGCCGTGCGCGAGGACGATGTCCTGGTTTACGAGCAATATCTTGCGCTTTATGGCGGCGATCCGCTGGCGGTCAATCTGCGCGCCATCTTCGATCGACGGCTGATGATGCTGGCGTGGCAGGAAGCGGTCGCGCTCAATAGCGCTGCGGCTTTTGCGGCGTTTCTCGCGCGCTATCCGAACTCCGATTTGAGCGAGACCGCACGCCGCCTGCAGCAGCGCGCGCAGAACCGGCAGATCAATGCCTCGGTGCTGGGCGGCGGACGCGATGCCAATCTCATTCAGGCCGCCGCCCCGGCGGGAAGCTGTCCCTGCGCGCTACCCGGAACGCCGAACCGGCCGCTTAATCCGGGGGCGCCGCCTCCGGGAACGCGCGCCTCCGTTCCGGGACCGGTCGCGCCAGTCCCGCCCGGCGGGCCGGTCTTCGTTCCTACAGATCCCGATCCGGTCTTCGTACCCGGCGGCACCGTCGTGGTGCCGGTAATCCCGCCGCGCATCAGAGAGCCGGTCCGCATCCGCGATCCGAAGCGGGACAATCCGCGGCCCGGTGACCGCGACACCGGCAAGGGGGATCACGCCCGGCCGAACGACAGCAGGAACGACCGTCCGTCCGGCGGACGCGGCGACCGCAAGCCCGACAAGGTCGTGACACCGAAGCCGCTCGGCAAAGGCGATCGCGACATTCGGCGGGAGCGCGACCGCCCACGGTCGCTGGAGCGCGGCGGCAGAGGCCGCGACGTCAACCGCAACCGGCAGATCGAACCCCGGGCTGGACAACGGCAGCGCGGCGGCGGCTTCGAGCGCAATGCGTCGCCGCGCTTTTCGCCGCGTCCGAATTTTCAAGCCGGTCCGCCAAGGGGCGGACGCGGGGGGCAGAACTTCCAGGCGCCGCGCGGTGGACGCGATTTCGGCCGCGGCGGCGGCGCCGGCTTGCGGCTGCGGTAAGACGTCGAACAAGCAAAGCGGCGTCATGCCCGCGTGAAGCGGGGCATGACGTCGTCGGATAGGCTCCGCGGCTACCAGTAATACCGGTAGCGATAGGGGCGGTAATAGCCGTAGCCATAGCGCGGCGCATAGTAGCGCGGCGCGTAATAGCCATAGCCGTATGGCGCGTAGTAACGCGGCGCGTAGTAGCGGCGGCCGTAATAGGGCCGGTAGCCGTAATAGGTCACCGGCTGGTAATAGGCCGCATTCGCGATCGCTGCGCCGGCCAGCACGCCGGCGGCGACGCCTGCGCCAACCCAGCAGCCGCGGCATCCGGCTTCGGCTGGAGCCGGTGCGGCAATCGTGGCCGCCGCGAGACTTCCGGCAGCGGCCAGCGTCAACACGAACTTGCGCATGATGATCTCTCCTTCGCGCTCACGACCGTGAACAAGGCACCTGGTCAGGGTGCGCGCCCGAAAGAGACCTTAGCATGCGGCAAGCGGCGAAATTCTGAACCGCCATCACGCTTTGATGAACGGGCCTGAACGGATCGTCAGATTCCTCGCGGCAAGCGCCGTCTTCTACCCGGTCATTGCGGCAGCGCGCCCAGCGAGAAGGCGCCGAGCAGCGCCGGGCCGGGCTTCAGATTGATCTGATCGAACCACTTGCTGAAGATCTTGAAGATCAGGCCGGAGCGAAACACCTCGGCAAGCGCCGAATTCACCGCAAGGCGGAACGCCCAGTCGCCGCGCGGCAGCGCGATCGCATAGGGCTCGAACGACAGATCGTCGGGCAGCATGCTCAGCGCCTTGGCATCCTGGAAGCGCGCGCCGACCAGCAGCAGCTTGTCGCTCGCATAGCCGTCGACCTCGCCCTTTTCCAGCGCGGCGATGCCGGCGTCGCGATCCTTCACCGGCACCAGCGTCGCCTTGATCCTGCCCTGCTTGATCAGCTCGGCGAGCGCGGTTTCGTTCGTGGTGTTTGCGGCGACGGCGATCCGCTGCCCGTTCAGATCGCCGGCCTTGGCAATGCCGGTATTGGCGCGCACCACGACGCCGGTGCTCTCGACAAAGGTGATCGAGGAGAAATCCACCTGCTTCATGCGCGACAGCGTCACCGTGGACGAGCCGCATTCCATATCGGCCCGGCCGTCCGCCACCATGTCGAAGCGGTTCTGCGTCGTCATCTCGACCCATTCGATCGTGAGCGGCGTATTCAGCGACTTTCCGATCCATTCGGCGGCGAGCCGGCACAGATCGATGGTGTAGCCGGCCGGCTCCCTGGTCTGCGCATTGACAAAGGAGAACGGCGTCGCCGCCGCGCGATAGCCAATCTTGATGGTCTTGGAATCGGCGATCCGTTTCAGCCGGCTGTCGGCGGGCGTCTGCGCGTGCGCAAGCGTTGCGGCGAACACCAAGGCGACACAGGCAATCACACGACGCAGCATTGCAGAACTCCCCCCGCGATGTTTGGCGGGCGGAGGTTATCGGGTCGGGCGGGAACCCGCAAATTCTGGCACAGGGCGGCGATGAACCGCCGATGACGGACCGGTGACGGTTACGGCGTCTTGCGCGGGCTGCGCTTGCCGAGCCGCCTGGCGTTGGCCTTGAGCGTCTTGCGCGCGGGCTTGGTTGCGGCCTCGCCCAGCTCGGCCGCGGCAAGGGCCGCGCGTGCAGGCGACATCGTGCCGAGTGCGGCGTCGCGCGACAGCCGCAGCGCCGCCTTCTGCGCCTCGAACACGCCGCTCGAGGCCGCCGCGACCTTCTCGTTGACCATGCGCGCCCTCTCTGCGCCCGATTGCGGCGCGGCGAGCCGATGCCACAGCACCGCGCCGATCTGCATGTTGGCGACCATCAGGTCACCGGCGAAAATCCACGGATTGAAAAGCTGCCGCCCCATCGCAACGCTGCTCCACACATGACCGGCCCGAAGACGCCGCGCAGATTAGGCCGCGATGGTGCCAAATCTGCGGCACGACGGTACGAGGCGCGGCGGTATTGCGGTCTTGGTTTCTCGAGACATGCTGAGATCACGTGAGACGCGATGGCTTGGCCCTTCACTCGGTTCATCCCCGCGAAAGCGGGAACCCAGAGCCACGGGTGCGCTTCATCCGGGCGACGGTTGTTCACTCCTCCCACGGCCACTGACGCGCGGCATGCCGCACATTGAGGATCACCACCTCGTCGGCCGTCACTGTATAGAAAACGAGAAACGGATAGCGGACCAGCGACGCCATCCGCACACCGGACTCGTCGACCTCCCGCCCGGACAAAGGATACTCGGCAAGCAGCGATGCAACATCCTTGACGCGCCTGGCCACAGCCGTCGCCGCGCGCGGATTGCGCTCCGACAGATAACGAAGAATGTCCTCAAGCTCTCCGGCCGCCGTTTCGGTGTAGCGGACCTTCATGCCCCGTAGCGGCTGAACAATGCGTCTACGGCCTTGTCGCTCGCGAGCCTGCCTTCGCGCATATCCGCCAACCCGCGCCGGACCGCCGCGCGCTCTTCGTCGCTGAGCGTGTAGACACCGGCGTGCTTGCGCTCGATTTCCGCCAGCGATTTTACGAACTCGTCCTGCGCGTCTTCGGGCCACGAGGCGACGCGCTCAAGGAGGATTTCGATGCTGTGCTTGGTCATGGTGGCAATATATCAATCCGCTCCGTTGCGCGCCACCGCCCCGCATTCAGCATTCGTAGCCCGCATGGAGCGAAGCGCAATGCGGGAACGGAAAGTTTGTGGGCGGCCCCGGATGTCGTTGCGCTTCATCAGGGGGCGCCGCTGGGAGGGGTCAAGTCATCTCAAATCGCTCGGGATCGCGCATCGCGTTCCAGAAATGCAGGACGTCGACAGTCCGCGCATCGTCATCGACCGTGTAGACGACCCAGTATTGCGTGCGCCGGCCCACACGAAACAGATAGGCGCGGTAAGGCGCGCCAGTGAATGCGAAATGGCTCCACGTATTCGGTGCAGCCGCAATATCCACCGCCAGGATGCGCTTAAGACGCACGATCTGCTCGCGAGCGAAGGGCTCGCTGTAGTCTCTGAGATACGTGACAAAGTCGTCGATCTGTTTCTGCGCAAAAGGCGTGATGCGCAGCCGGTACGCCATGTCGGTTCAGCGCGTCTTGTTGTGGTAAATATCCAGCAGCCGCTTCTCGAACGCTTCGGGGTCGAATTCGACCGACTGACCCGCGGCCGCCTCGGCTTCCGCCGTCTTGAGGTCGGCCAAAAGCTTCGCGCGCTCGCCCTCGGTCAACACCGGCAGTTCCTCCATGGTGGTGACGGGCACCATGGTGGTCGCGCGCGGTTCCAGCTTTCGGTTAGACTTGGTAGTCATCGCCACAACATAGCACTTGGCGGGAGATTTTTCCACGGAAGCCTTGAGCCGCGAAATACGAACCTATCCCCGCTCGTCCCCGCGAAGGCGGGGACCCAGAGCCGCACCCGCGAACCTGTAGCCCGCATGGAGCGAAGCGCAATGCGGGAACGGCCCCGGATTACGCTGCGCTCCATGCGGGCTACACTTGCTACGTTAGATATCGATCAGCAAGGAAGAGAGCGCCAGCTACCAGAAGCGATGCCGCGCCTAGGGGTCCTTTCGGATGCTCTACGAAAAACTTCAATACGCGCTCGACCAACGCCCGAAAGCCTGCCGATCTACGAGCTATCAACAAGAAGGCAACATAGCCAATGTAGGACAAAGAAAAGAGTATGCTGGCTGCAACAGTCCAGTTTCGCTGGGCGGCCTCTATATTTACGCTGCTGATGTCGCCCTTAAGGACAGCCAACATGCTGGAGGTGAACTCTTGAAACTGGTGGAGGCCGTAAATCCATATGCCCCACCAAAGCAAGAGAAAACGTTCAAATGAGCCGTCACCATTGAGGAAGACGCTGTACATGCTCTTAGAGAACACAAGGGGAAAAACGCTGGCCCCGAACGCAAATGAAGCGATATAGCGAGCAAGGTCGTTTGCGAATTGCGGTCCGGCCTTTATGTCGGAAACGGAAGTGGGGACAGTAAAGACCACGATTGTCACGACAGCAGTCAGTACCGCGATGGGTACGGCCACGGCCAGAAAAAGGTCTATAAGGCACACCAATAGACTCGATACTCTGACTTTTTCCATGGCGCGCATCAAAAATAAGGTGATCGACAAAGAGAGCAGGAATGAAAAGACCATCACAGCTGCGTTTATGAAGACGAATGCAATGGACCAAAACAGCAATTGCTTGCCAAGCTGCCCTTGAAAATCCGCGTCAGCTAACCGATCAGTTAGTAGGTCCATGACAAATGCTTGCTCGGTCCTGGCTGAAGCCACCTTCTCAACAAGCAATGCGCACCTGTCATCGTGTCCAAAACTATTCTCGCAGTGATAAATCCTGTCCCACAACCTTGGCTCATCGTCTGCGAGGTCGGCGTACTCGTCGTCGGTCATCGTCGAAAGGGCAGCTTCCGATACTTTCAGTTTGAAGTGCGTGTTAATCAGCTCGCGAAACTTAGCGTCTCCACCAGTAGAAGACTTCACGAATGCGATGGGGTCTCTTGCGAAGGTCAAGTAGCCTCCAACGCTTCCGAGCGCGGCTAAGCCAAAGACGATGACAGCCAGCGCTAAAGCTATACTGCGCGACCAATCGCGCAGCAGACGACGAGCTTTCCTGGCCTGCACCCGGTTCCGAAGACACCGAGTTAGGTGTTTTAATGGGACCGGAGGGTGGTCATGGAGAGACGGAAGTTTACGCGAGAGTTCAAGCTTGAGGCGGTGCGCCTGATTAAGGAT
>NZ_JBKBVB010000087.1:0-19012 GCF_046289595.1 Pseudorhodoplanes sp. | reverse complement strand
ACAAGCTGAAGCACTTCCGGCGCATCGCCACCCGATACGACAAGCTTGCCAGGAACTTTCTTGCTGCCATCGCACTGGCGGCGTCACGCCTCTGGCTCAGGCATTATGAGTCCACTACCTAAGCCGCCAGCTTCCGCTTCGCCGCCTCGCGATGTTCCGGCCGGATCGCGTCCGCCACCGTCTTGAGGGCTGCCGCGAGCAAAGCCGCATCGTCGGCAAATCCGAACAGCGGCAGGAAGTCGGGAACCGCATCGATCGGCATCACGAAATAGGCCAGCGCGCCCAGCAGGATCACCCGGACATGGTTCGGGGTATTGCGGTCGAAGGCGCAGTAATAGGCGGCCAGCAAATCCTCTGCGAAGGGCAGCTTGCCAGCCAGCCGCGCCACTTTCGGCCAGAATCCATCGCGGACCGCCTGCTCGTCGGCGGCGGCCTTCAGGAACTCATCGATGTCACGGGCGCGGGCCATGTCGCGGGCTCCCCAACAGGTTCGCGGAATAATGTGGTGACTTTTCTCCGGCGCAAAAGGGGTAACCGCTCACTGGTTGAACCGCTCCGCGCGCGCGACGAGAAAATCGAGAAAACTGCGCGCCCGCGCCGACATCCAGTGCGTCTCCGGATAGACCACATGCAGCGGCAGCGACGACACCGCATAGTCGGGCAACAGCGCCTTCATTTGTCCACGCTTGAGCGCGTCTGACGCACACCAGGCCGGCACGATAGCGATGCCGAGATGCTGCAGCACGGCCTCCTGCATCGCGTCGGCATCGTCCACCATCACCGCGCCCGACACGCTGACGACATGGCGGCCATCGTCGGACTCGAAGGTCCACTGATTGGCCGGCGCCATCCGCGCATAGGCGATGCATTGATGCTCTCTCAGATCGTCCGGATTGCGCGGCGCGCCGCGCTCCTTCAGATAGCGCGGCGTCGCCACCAGATAACGCCGCACCTTGCCGATCCGCCGCGCCATCAGCGAACTCGACTCCAATTGCCCGATGCGCAGCGCCAGCTCCATCCCCTCCTCGACCAGATTGATGGTGCGCTCGTCGAAGCGCAGGTCAAGCCTTACATCAGGATAGTCGCGCAGATAATCGCGCACGATCGGCATCAGGTAATGCCGCCCGAAGGATGACGGCACGCTGATCCGCAACGTGCCGGACGGCCGCGCAGGCGCTTCGCGGATCGAGGCGCGCGCCTCCTCGAACGTGCCGAGCACCTGCCGCGCCAGTTCATAGACGCGGTGTGCCTCGCGCGTCGGCGTCAGCTTGCGCGTGGTGCGCATGAACAGCTGCGAGCCGAACTCCTCCTCAAGAAGCGCAATGCGTTTGCTGACCGCGGGCTGGCCAAGCCCCAGTTCCTTCGCGGCCGCCGAGAAGCTGCCGCCCTCCATCGCCCGCACGAAAGCTTTCAGGCAGTCGATCCGGTCCATCGGTCTAATTCCTATTCGGAATAAATCTTATTCTGTTCATTCCCTATACGGAAGCCCCGGCGCTGCCCTAAGCTTCGCCGCAACAAGCAAGAAATCCGAAAGTGGGAGGATACCTTGAAGCGATCGATCGGAATCGTCGGCGCCGGCATCGGCGGCCTGCATCTCGCGCTGTACCTGCAGAAGCATGGTGTGGACGCCACCATCATCACCGACCGCGCTGCGGACGACTATCGCCACTCGCGGCTGCTTAACACCGTCGCGCATCATGCGGTGACGATCGCGCGCGAACACGAACTGGGTATCCATCACTGGGACGATCCCAAGCTGTTCTATTACTATCATGACCACGTCTTTAACTTCCCGCAGCCGCTGCGCTTCCGCGGCGATTTCAAGAATCCGAGCCGCGCGGTCGATTACCGAATCTATCTGCCGACGCTGATGAACGACTTCGCACGCCGCGGCGGCAAGATCGAGATCCGCAAGATCGAGGAAGGCGACATTCCGGCGCTGGTGAACCGCTTCGACCTTCTGGTCGTGTCCACCGGCAAGGGCGCACTTGGCGACCTGTTCTCCTACCGCCCCGAACATTCGCCCTATACCCAGCCGCAGCGGAAACTCTGCGTCGGCCTCTACAAGGGCGTGCATCAGCCCGACCCGATGAATGTCACGCTGTCGGTCTCTCCCGGCCATGGCGAGATGATCGTGATCCCGACTCTGACCTTCGACGGCATCGCCAATGCTCTCCTCATGGAAAACGTGCCGGGCGGCGACATGGAAGAACTCGCCACGCTCAGCTACGAGAAAGACCGCAAGCATTTCCTGAAGGTGCTGCTCGGCAAGCTGGAGAAGCATCACCCGACGACCTATGACCGCATCGACACCGCCACCTTCGATCTCGCGCAGCCGCAGGATCTCCTCCAGGGCGGGGTCGTGCCCACCGTGCGCAAGACCATGGTGCAGTTCGACGGCGGCAAATGCGCCATCGCGTTGGGCGACCTGCATTCCGTCGTCGATCCCATGATGGGCCAGGGCGCCAACATGGCTTCCTACGCCGCGTACGTGATGGGCGAGGAAATCGTCAACGCCGACGCGCTCGATGCGAGGTTCTGCGAAAAGGTCGATATGCGGCGGCAGGACCGCGTGCTGGCGGCCTCGCGCTGGACCAATCTGATGCTGGCGCCGCCGTCCGAAGCGATGGGCGCGCTGATTGGGACGATGGGCCAGAACAAGGCGCTCGCCGACGAGTTCACCGAGAATTTCAACTATCCCGAACGCCAGTGGGACCGCATTGCGTCACCGCAGCGCATTCACGCCTGGCTCAATCGTGTATCGTCGCCGCAGGCCGCAACCGCGGCTGCGTAGGATGTGCATCGCCTGAAATCCTTCAATCCGCTCGTCCCCGCGAAGGCGGGGACCCAGACTCAAGACCTGGATGCCCGCCTTCGCGGGCATGAGCGGTTTGTGGATGCCCTTTCAGTCCTGCACACGCCAGAACACCAAGAGGAAACACACCCATGCATTGCCTGACTGTCATCTATCCGAAGCCAGACAACCCGGAGCATTTCAAGAAATACTATAAGGAGACGCACATCCCGCTTGCGAAACAGCTGCCCGGTCTGAAATCCTGTCACTACGCGTATCCCGAGGCCGTCGGGCCCGCCGAGAATGCGCCGTTCTGCATCTTCCAGGCCTTCTTCGATTCGCCGCAGGCGATGGGTCAGGCGATGCAGTCCGACATGGGCCAGAAGGTTGCGGCAGACGTGCCGAACTATTCGCCCAAGGGCGCGACCATCGTCCATTTCGCGCCGGAACAATAACGTCAGGGAAAAATGCCAGTGCAAACTTACAATCTCACCATCGGTGGCAAGTCCGTTCCGACCAAGGATCACTTCGAGGTTCGCAATCCCTCGACCGGCGAGGTCGTGGGGCTTGCTCCCAAGGCGACTGCGGCGGACCTCGACCAGGCCGTGGAGGCGGCGCAGAACGCGTTCGCGACCTGGTCGAAGACCTCGCACGAGGACCGCAAGAAGCTGATACATGCCGCGGCACAGAAGATCGCCGATCATGCCGAGGAGATCGCGCGGCTCATCACCCTCGAACAGGGCAAGCCGCTGAATGGGCTCGGCTCGCGCTTCGAGATGGGCGGCGCCGGCGCCTGGGCGAACTATACCGCGGCGCTCGATATCCCGGTGAAGGTGATCCAGGACAACAACGAGGGCCGCATCGAGCTGCATCGCCGCCCGATCGGCGTCGTCGGCTCGATCACGCCGTGGAACTGGCCGGTGTTGATCGCGATCTGGCACATCATCCCCGCGATCCGCGCCGGCAATACGGTCGTCAACAAGCCATCGCCGTATACGCCGCTGTCCACGCTGCGCATGATCGAGCTGATGAACGAGGTGCTGCCTGCGGGCGTCGTCAACGGCATTGCCGGCGAGGACAGCATCGGCGCCGCAATGTCGGCGCATGAGGGCATCGGCAAGATCGTGTTCACCGGCTCGGCCTCGACGGGCAAGAAGGTGATGTCGAGCGCGGCGAATACGCTGAAGCGCCTCACCCTCGAACTCGGCGGCAACGACGCCGGCATCGTGCTGCCCGATGTCGATCCGAAGGAGATCGCGCCCGGCCTGTTCTGGGGCGGCTTCATCAATAACGGCCAGACCTGCGCCGCGCTGAAGCGGCTCTATGTGCATGACAGCGTCTATGACGCGGTGTGCCGCGAGCTGGTCGCATTCGCGAAAACCATCCCGATGGGCGATGGCCTGAAAGACGATACCCAGCTCGGCCCGGTGCAGAACCGCATGCAATACGACAAGGTCGCGCGCCTTGTTGAGGCGGCGAAGAATGGCGGCGGCGAGGTGCTGATGGGCGGCGAGCCGCAGAAAGGCAGCCTGTTCTATCCGGTCACGATCATCGGCGGTCTCGACAACGGCAATCCGCTGGTCGACGAGGAGCAGTTCGGACCGGCCTTGCCGATCATCCGCTATTCGGACGTCGAAGAAGTCATCGTGCGCGCCAACGACAACCCGAACGGGCTCGGTGGT
This sequence comes from Pseudorhodoplanes sp., assembly GCF_046289595.1. GTDB lineage: Bacteria > Pseudomonadota > Alphaproteobacteria > Rhizobiales > Xanthobacteraceae > Pseudorhodoplanes. Next base: position 14,536 of record NZ_JBKBVB010000087.1, on the reverse strand, counting down.
TCGGTGTGGTCGAAGAATATCGAAAAGGCGAAGGAATATGGCGCGCAGCTGCAATGCGGCACGGTGTGGATCAACAAGCACGGCCCGATCCAGCCGAACGTGCCGTTCGGCGGCGTGAAGAATTCCGGCATCGGCGTCGAATTCGGCGAGGAAGGCCTGTTCGAGAACACCAACGTGCAGGTGATGTATAGCTGAGCGGAGTGCGGGGCGCAGCCCGTCACACTCCTATCGATTGCGTCATGCCCGGCCTTGTGCCGGGCATCCACGTCTTTGATCGTCCAACAAGAACGACGTGGATGGCCGGGTCAAGCCCGGCCATGACGGAGAGGATTCACCCCGCGAGCTTGTCCATCGCTATCGCCAGCGCAATGTCCTTGTCGGTGAGGCCGCCGGCATCGTGCGTAGACAGCGTCACCTCCACCGTCTTGTAGACATTGAACCATTCGGGATGGTGATCGTGCTTTTCCGCGATCAGGGCCGCGCGCGTCATGAAGCCGAAGGCTTCGTTGAAATCCCTGAAGACGAATTTCCGGAAGATCGCGTCCCGCTCCGTCAGTTCGGTCCAGCCGGGAACGGTTGCGAGCGCGGCCCTGCGGGCCTCGCCTGAGAGTTTGTCGGCCATTTGATATCCTCCATTCTGTCCCGCTCGTCCCCCAGCAGCTGGGATCCGGAGCCAGATGGCTGCATGCCCGCCTTCGCGGGCATGAGCGGCGGAAAAACCGATGCCTCTTCAATCGAGGTACGGTCGATACTATTTGATTACTCGGTACTTCGGAGGTGAATGCATGGGCTGGTCCATCACGGTCGGATCGATCGCGGGCACCGCGGTCCGCATCCACATCACCTTCCTTCTGTTCCTGATCTGGATTTTCGGCGCCATGTACGTCGCCGGCGGCCCCGCCGCGGCCTGGTCCAGCCTGATCTTCATTGTTCTCGTCTTCCTGTGCGTGCTGCTGCACGAATTCGGCCACATCTTCACGGCGCGCACGTTCGGGGTGCGCACGCCCGACGTGGTGCTGCTGCCGATCGGCGGCGTGGCGCGGCTGGAGCGCATCCCGGAAAAGCCCTCCGAGGAATTCCTGATCGCGATCGCCGGACCGCTGGTCAATGTGGTGATCGCCGGCCTGCTGCTGACCGTCGGTGGTGCCGATCTCACCTCCTATGCGGCGGCGGCCTCGCTCGACAACACCACGGTGCCGATGGTCGACAAGCTCGCCATGGTGAACCTGTTCCTTGCCATCTTCAACATGATCCCGGCCTTCCCGATGGACGGCGGACGCATCCTGCGCGCGGCGCTGAGCGCAAGGCTCGGCTTCGTGCGCGCCACCGAGATTGCCGCGACCGTCGGACAGGGCGCCGCCTTTCTCCTCGGCTTTATCGGGCTGTTCTACAACCCGATCCTGATCTTCATCGCGATCTTCGTGTATCTCGCCGCGTCCTCGGAAGCGCATATGGTGGCGCTACGCGCGGTCTCGCGCGGCGTGCCGGTGGTGGCGGGCACCATGACCAAGATCGCGACGCTCACGCCCGAGGCCCCGATCGAAGACGCGGTACAGGTGCTGCTGCAGACCAGCCAGAGCGAATTTCCGGTGGTGGATTTCGATCGCAAGCCGATCGGGCTTTTGACCCGCGGCGACATCATCCGCGCCCTGAAGGAGCTCGGGCCGGACGCGCGGGTGAGCGAAGCCATGACCACCGACGTGGTCACGATCGACCGCCGCCGTCCGCTGGAGGAGGCAGTGAAGCTGCTGCAGGAGCGCTCGGTGCCCGCAGTCGCCGTGATCGAGCCGGACGGACGGCTGGTCGGACTGATCACCACCGAGACGCTGGGCGAACTCATGATGGTCAGCCAGGCCATGCCGGAGGGCTTCCGGCTGGGCCGGCTTTCCAGCCGCGGTCCCTGGGGCCGCCCGGCCGGCGTCTGAGCGGGCTCGCAGACGCTTTTTGGCCGGAAAACAAACATGACCATTCGTTCAGAATGGCATGATACCGACACAATTGTAGCGGCATTAGCGAGAATCCGGTGATCCGAGGGCCCCGCGCCCGCCTATGAACATTCAGACCCGCCCCCCGCTTTTGGCCGAGCCTGCCGCGCCGGCGCGCGTGCCGCGCAGCCGGCTGCGGCGCATGTCCCGGCACCCGCTGCTGATCATCATTGCCGCGATCCTGGCCGTTGCCGGCCTGGCGCTTTGCGTCGCCTATATTCAATCGAAGCCGGTCACCCTCAAAATGGCGGTTGGTCCTCGGCAAAGCGAGGACGACCGCCTGGTCCAGCAGCTCGCGCAATATCTGGCACGCGAGCGGGCGCCGGTGCGGATCACCGTGGACCGGCAGGAGGGTCCGCAGGGCAGCGCCGAGGCGATCGAAGCCGGGCACGCCGACCTCGCGGTGGTCCGCCGCGATGTCCTGATGCCGAAATCCGGGCAGGTCGTCGCCATTCACCGCCGTAACGTTGCGGTGCTGGCGGTGCCGCCGGCGGATCCGGCCAAGGCAGAAATCACCGCGGAATCCGCACCCGACGATGAGGAAGGTACAGCCCCAGCGCCCCGCCAAACCGCACCAACGACCCCACCCAAGCCGGTCGAAAAGATCGAAGACCTGTCCGGCAAGACCGTCGCCATTGTCGGACGCACCCGCGCCAATATGCAGCTGCTGCACGCCATCCTCGGTCAATATGGTGTCCCCCCGCACACGGTCTCGGTGCAGCAATTTGCAACCGAGGATCTGACGGCGCAGCTGAAGGCTGCGAAATTCGACGCGCTGCTCGCGGTCGGCCCGGTCGGCAGCAAGATCACCGCGGAGGCGCTCGCCGCGCTCACCCGCGGCAAGGAGGGTCCGGCGTTTCTGGAAGTCGGGTCGTCGGAAGCCATCGAGCAGCAGAACCCGGTTTACGAAGCCACCGAAATTCCGGCCGGCGCCTTTGGCGGCTCCCTTCCGGCCGAGGCCATCGAGACCATCGGGGTGTCGCACTACATCGTCGCCCGCCGCTCCCTCGACAACGACCTAGCCGGGCTTTTCACCAAATGGCTGTTCAATGCCAAGCAGGCGCAGGGCGGCGATTTCCCCGCCTTCACCAAGATCGCCAGTCCCGACACCGACAAGGCCGCAACGCTTGCGGTGCATCCCGGCACGCTTGCCTATCTCGAAGGCGAACAGACCGGATTTTTCGAGCGCTACAGCGAGGCGATGTATTGGGGCCTGATGCTGCTGTCGTTCTTCGGCTCCGGCGCCGCCTGGCTTGCAAGCTATGGCCGGCGCCCTGCCGCATCGGCACGCGACCGCGGCGACCTGGAAAACCTGATCGGCATCCTGCGACGGGCCCGCAGCGCCGCAGCGGTCGAACTCGACCTGATGGGAATCGAGATTGACGATATCGTAGAGCGCGCGATCCGGCAGATTGAGGTGGGATATCTCGATCAGAACCGCGCCGCAGCCACAACGCTGGCTGCGGACCAGGCCCGCCGCGCCATCGCGGAACGCCGTGCATCGCTGGGAATGGCCTGAAACGACGCAAAAGCCTGCGCCGCAGGCAGCAAACGGCCGTCCGACCCGCAAAGTTCCGTTGCGTCTCCGCCGGTCCTGACTATATTGCGCCGCAATAAGCGGGCCGGCGTTCACGGCGTCTCCGGCCCGCGCTTTGTTTTCCGGAACCATCTCATGAAGCTCCGTAACGTCGCGATCATCGCGCATGTCGACCATGGCAAGACAACGCTGGTCGATCGTCTGCTGCAGCAATCCGGTACGTTCCGGGAGAACCAGCGCGTCGCCGAACGCGCGATGGATTCCAACGACCTGGAAAAGGAGCGCGGCATCACGATCCTGGCCAAGGCGACCTCCATCGTCTGGAACGATGTGCGTATCAACATTGTCGATACGCCGGGACACGCCGATTTCGGCGGCGAGGTCGAGCGCATTCTGAACATGGTCGATGGCGCGATCGTTCTCGTCGACGCCGCTGAGGGCCCGCTGCCCCAGACCAAGTTCGTGGTCGGCAAGGCGCTGAAGATGGGCCTGAAGCCGATCGTCGCAATCAACAAGGTCGACCGTCCGGATGCGCGGGCTTCTCAGGTCGTCAACGAAGTCTTCGATCTGTTCGCAGCACTCGACGCCACCGACGAGCAACTCGACTTCCCGATCCTCTACGGTTCGGCGAAGGAGGGCTGGATGAATTTCGCCGAGGACGGTCCGAAAGATGAAGGCATGAAGCCGCTCTTCGACCTGGTGCTCCGTCACGTGCCCGAGCCGAAGATCGAGGAGGGCCCGTTCCGGATGCTCGGCACCATCATGGAATCGAACGCCTATCTCGGCCGCATCATCACCGGCCGCATCACGTCCGGCACCGTAAAGCCGAACCAGATGGCCAAGGTGCTGGACCGCGACGGCAAGGTGATCGAGGAAGGCCGCATCTCCAAGGTGCTCGCGTTCCGCGGGCTGGAGCGCACCCCGCTCGACGAGGCCGAGGCCGGCGACATCGTTTCGATTGCAGGCCTCCCCGATGCCACCGTGGCCCACACCATCTGCGCGCCGGAGGTCGATACCCCCCTCCCCGCCCAGCCGATCGATCCCCCCACCCTGGCCATGACCTTCCGCGTCAACGATTCCCCGCTCGCCGGCACCGAAGGCACCAAAGTCACGAGCCGGATGATCCGCGACCGCCTGCTGCGCGAAGCCGAAGGCAATGTGGCGCTGCGCGTTTCCGAATCCGACGAGAAGGATTCGATGGAAGTCGCCGGCCGCGGCGAATTGCAGCTCGGCATCCTGATCGAGACCATGCGCCGCGAAGGCTTCGAATTGTCGGTATCGCGGCCGAAGGTGCTGCTGAAGCGTGATGCCGACGGCACCCTCACGGAGCCGATCGAGGAAGTGGTGATCGACGTCGACGAGGAGCATTCCGGTGTCGTCGTGCAGAAGATGGCGGAGCGCAAGGCCGACCTTCTCGAGATGAAGCCGTCCGGCGGCGGCCGACTGCGACTTGTGTTCCATGCGCCGACCCGCGGCCTGATCGGCTATCAGGGTGAATTGCTCACCGACACGCGCGGCACCGCCGTGATGAACCGGCTGTTTCACTCTTACGCGCCCTACAAGGGCGAAGTGCAGGGCCGCCGCAACGGCGTGCTGATCTCCAGCGAACAGGGCGAGGCCGTCGCCTACGCGATGTGGAAGCTCGAGGATCGCGGCCCGATGATGATCGAGCCGGGCTGGAAAGTGTATCGCGGCATGATCGTCGGCGAGCATACCCGCGACAACGATCTTGAGATCAACGTGCTGAAGGGCAAGCAGCTCACCAACATTCGCACCACGTCGAAGGACGAGGCGGTGCGGCTCACGCCGCCGATCCGGATGACGCTGGAAAAGGCGCTGGCCTATATCCAGGACGACGAACTGGTGGAAGTCACGCCGAAATCGATCCGCCTGCGCAAGAAGCTGCTCGATCCCAACGACCGCAAGCGCGAGGAGCGCCGCAAAGAGGCAGAGATGGCGTGACTCGGCGGGTGCGACACCCCGCCGGGATCATGATCGGCGTTTGGCGCAGTTGTCCTGCGATGACACAGCCGGGACGGCATCCTCTGAAAAGCCAAGCAAAATCAGGCGCCGCCCGGCATCGCCGTTCCGGAACATTCCAGAGTTGCGGACCGGACCGGTGCAAAAAATCCACACCTTTATCGTTCGTTAAGGATAGGGCTTGAACGGCGAGTCGCCGCTTGCTCATATGGCGGCATGAGTACTGTCCTGATCGAGATTCGACGTGCGAAGCCGGCCGACGCAAACGATGTCGCGGCCGCCCATGACGAGGCGTGGCGCGCGGCCTATCAGGGCATCATCCCCGGCACCGAACTGGAGAAACTGGTCAATCGCCGCGGACCGGACTGGTGGCATTCTGCCATTCGCAAGGGCAGCCGCATCGCACTGATGCAGTTTGGCGATACGATCGCGGGCTACGCCAATTACGGACGCAACCGAGCGCGCAGCCTCTATTACGACGGCGAAATCTACGAGCTTTATCTGAAGCCGGAATTCCAGGGTCTTGGCTTTGGCCGCAGGCTGTTCACGGCGGCGCGCCGCGATCTGGCGCAAAGCGGGCTGAAGAGCCTGGTGATCTGGGCGCTGTCGGACAACGAACCGGCGGTGCAATTCTATCGGGCGCTCGGCGGCCGCGCCGTGGCGCGCTCGTCGGAGCGGTTCGGCACCAAGGTGCTGGATAAGGTCGCCTTCGCCTGGCAATCCTGACGTTTCGTCGGCCTGTCTCCACGTCGTCACGGCCGGGCTCGACCCGGCCATCCGCGTTTTGTGGCAAAGACGTGGATGCCCGCCACCAGGCCGGGCATGACGGAACAGACTCAGAGCAACCCGTTCTCCTGCGCCAGCGCCTTCAGCGATACCGCAGGCCGCGCGCCGATATGCTGGATCACCTCGGCTGCTGCGAGTGCTGCGAGCTTGCCGCAGGCGGCGTGATCGCGCCCGGTGGCAAGCCCGAACAGAAAGCCTGCCGCGAACAGATCGCCTGCGCCCGTGGTGTCGACCAGCTTCTCGATCGGCGCTGCCGGCACCGCGAGCGTGCTGTCCTTGCTGACGACGACGCAGCCCTTTTCGCTGCGCGTCACCACCGCGAGCGCGGCATCCTGCTTCAAAGCAGCGATCCCGGTGTCGAAATCGGCGGTCTCGTACAGGCTCTTCAGCTCGGCCTCGTTGGCGAAGACGAGGTCCACCGTCCTGTCGCGCATCAGCTTGAGGAATTCGTCGCGATAGCGATCGACGCAGAACGCATCGGACAGGGTCAGCGCCACCATGCGGCCGGCATCGTGCGCGGCTTTGGAGGCTTTCAGGAACGCTTCCTTGGCCTGCGGCGGATCCCAGAGATAGCCTTCGAGATAGGTGATCGCGGCGTCCCCGATCAGCTTCGGATCGATATCGGCGGGGGAGAGATTTTGCGCGGCGCCCAGATAGGTATTCATGGTGCGCTCGCCGTCCGGCGTCACCATGATGTAGCAGCGCGCGGTCGAAGGGCCGTCCTTGGCGCGCGGCGTATCGAAGCCGACGCCGAGCGCGCCGATGTCATGCGCGAACACCGTGCCAAGCACGTCGTCGCGGACCTTGCCGACAAACGCCGCCTTGCCGCCGAGGCTCGCCACGCCCGCGATCGTGTTGGCGGCCGAACCGCCGGAGCTTTCCGTCGCCGGCCCCATGGCATCGTAGATCGCGCTTGCGCGCGCCTCGTCGATCAGGGCCATCCCCCCCTTCTGCATGTTCTGCTTGATCAGGAAATCGTCTTCGGCGCGGGCAATCACGTCGACAATGGCATTGCCGATGCCGAGAACGTCGTAGCGGGGAGCGGTCATTCGGGATGGTTCCTCCGGAGAAAGGCGGCGCACTATAGCGATGCTCCGGATGAGGGCAAATGCAGCTCCGCACAGCGGGATAAAAATGTGTGCGCGTGACCGGGCGCGGCCTCAGCCGCTAATGTGGGCGCACCCCGGGGCGGTATCCCATAGGCAGAACTGAATTATGTCGATCGCCCGCAACGTCGCCATCGTTGGCACAGCCACGCTCGCCTCGCGCGTGCTCGGCTTTGCGCGCGATGTGGCGATCGCAGCCCTGTTCGGATCGAGCGCCCGCGCCGAAGCCTTCGTGGTGGCGTTCCAATTCTCGAACCTGATCCGCCGGCTTCTAACCGAGGGCGCGCTCAATGCCGCGTTCGTGCCGCTCTATTTGCGCCGGCGCGACGAGGGCGGCGAGGATGAAGCGGGCGCCTTTGCCGGGCGCGTGATCGGAACGGTGACGATCGCGCTGCTCGCGCTCTGTTTGCTGCTGGCGCTGGCGATGCCGCTTCTCATGCTGGCGCTGGCGCCGGGCTTTGCCGATCGGCCGCAGCCGCTTTCGCTGTCGATCGAATTGTCGCGTCTGATGCTGCCCTATCTGGTGCTGGCCGGACCGGTTGCGGTGCTGATGGGCGTACTCAACGCCAATCATCGCTACAGCACGGCGGCGCTTGCTGCGGTGACGTTCAACGTCGTCATCCTGATCGCCATCTCCGGCGTCATCGTTTCGCATGCGGGCGACAGCGACATCTCCGCCCGCATCGTGTCCTTTTCGATCGCCTGCGCCGGTCTGTGCCAGCTCGCCCTGGTCGCCAGCGCGGTCTGGATCGGCCCGGAAAAGGCGACGCCGCTCGGCGTGTTGCCGCGCCGTGAAGCCATGCGTTTCGCCGCGCTTGCCATTCCGGGTCTGATCGCAAGCGGCATACCGCAGATCACCATGATCGTCGCGGTGATGGTGGCCTCGGACTGGCCCGGCGCGGTGTCCTGGCTCTATTACGCGAACCGCCTGGTCGAATTGCCGCTCGGTATCGTGGGCATTGCGATCGGCACCGTGATGACGCCGGCGCTCACCCATGCGCTGCGCGGCGGCGATCACGAGCTTGCGCCGCGCACGGTCCGGCACGGCATCGAGATGGCGCTCGGGCTTGCAATGCCTGCCGCAATCGCGCTGTTGCTGCTGGCATTGCCGATCATCCGCATGCTGTTCGAGCGCGGCGCTTTCACGACCACCGACAGCGATGCGACCGCAGCAATGCTGGCGGCGCTTGCGATCGGCCTGCCCGGCCATGTCCTCGTCAAGGCATTGTCGCCGGTATTTTTCGCGCGTGAGAATACGCGCACGCCGATGATCGCGGCAGGGGTCGGACTGGCGGCCGCGCTGATCGGCAGCCTCATCTTCATGGCGCTCGGACGCCCGACCGGGATCGCATTGTCGGTCGGACTGTCCGGCTGGATCAGCGCCGGCCTGCTTTGGCTGATCGCAACCCGCCGCGGCCTTCTCCACATCACGGCTGGCGAATGGCGCCGCCTCATCCTGATCGCGGTCTGCGCACTGGCGATGGGAATCTTCGCCCGGGCGATGGCCGAATCCCTCGGGCTGGTCCATATCGAGACGCGGCTAACACAGGTTGGCGTGCTCGGGGCCGTGATCGCCAGCAGCATTGGCGTTTACGCCGGATGCCTTTGGCTGACCGGGATCGTGCGGCCTCGCGAATGGCGGGAGCTTTTGCAGCGCCGCTGAAAAGCCTGGAGACCCTTGCCGCCGCTGCCGTTGCATGGCATTGACCCGCGCCTTCTGATTTCGCGCGAGATCGGACGCAAAGCCGGTACCGACTTTTGCTGATCGCGCGTTTGCTACCCAACGAGTCGCTCATGGCTTTCAAACAACTGGTATTTTCTGGCGTGCAGCCGACCGGGAACCTGCATCTCGGCAATTATCTCGGCGCCATCGTCAAATTCGTCGAGCTGCAAAACAAGTTCGACTGCATCTATTGCGTGGTCGACCTGCATGCCATCACCACGTGGCAGGATCCGGAGGAATTGCCGCGCGCCACCCGCGAGGTGACGGCGGCGTTCATCGCCTGCGGCATCGATCCGAAGAAGCACATCGTCTTCAACCAGAGCCAGGTGGCAGAACACGCCGAGCTTGCCTGGGTGTTCAACTGCGTCGCCCGCATGGGGTGGCTGAACCGCATGACGCAGTTCAAGGAAAAAGCCGGCAAGGACCGCGAAAATGTTTCGGTCGGCCTGTTCGCCTATCCGACGCTGATGGCCGCCGACATTCTGGTCTATCGCGCAACGCATGTGCCCGTCGGCGAAGACCAGAAGCAGCATCTCGAATTGTCGCGCGACATCGCGCAGAAATTCAACAATGACTATGCCGCCTCCATTGCCGGGCATGGCTTCGGTGACGTGTTCTTTCCGCAGCCCGAACCGCTGATCCAGGGACCGGCAACGCGGGTGATGTCGCTGCGCGACGGTTCGAAGAAAATGTCGAAGTCCGACGCCTCGGATTATTCGCGCATCAATCTGACCGACGACGCCGACGCCATTGCGCAGAAAATCCGCAAGGCCAAGACCGATCCCGAGCCGCTGCCGAGCGAGGAGAAAGGTCTCGAATCGCGTCCCGAAGCCGACAACCTCGTCGGCATCTATGCAGCTCTGCAAAATACCACCAAGGCGGAGGTGCTGCGCGAATTCGGCGGCGCGCAATTTTCCGCCTTCAAATCGGCGCTGGTCGATCTGTCGGTCGCAAAACTCGGCCCGATCGGCGGCGAGATGAAGCGGCTGGTCGCCGATCCGGCCTATATCGACGGTATTCTGGCGGACGGCTCCGATCGCGCGCGGGTGCTTGCTGCGAAAACCATGGCCGCGGTCAAGGACATTGTCGGGCTGGTCCGGCGCTGAAACCCGGCTTGTCCTTTCGTTCAACTCCGCCGGCGCGCTGTCTTGTGATGACGCCCTGCGCCATGCCAGAATCCAAGGGGTGGGGGGACAGCCGATGAGCCGCCGACGCCGCTCCTACGAATCCGGTCACCAACCGAAATATCTGGTCTTGGTCGACGATTCCCCGGAATGCGACCGCGCCATCTATTATGCGGCGCGCCGCGTGTCCCGCATCGGCGTCGGCATGATCATGCTGCGCGTGATCGACATCGAGGACCGTAATCAGCAATGGCTCGGCGTCGCCGATATCATGCGCGCGGAGGCTTATGAGGAGGCCAACGAAGCGCGGGATCGCGCGGCCGCGCGCGCCAATGCGGTTGCCGGGATCACGCCGGACCGGGTGATCCGCGAGGGCTCCTGGATCGAGCAACTGCTGAAACTGATCGACGAAGACGAGGACATCGCAATCCTGATCCTGGCTGCCGGCACCGCCAAGGAAGGGCCGGGTCCGCTGGTCACAGCGATCGCGCGGACCGCCGGCGAATTTCCCATTCCGGTAGCGATCGTGCCTGGCCATCTGACGGACGAGGAATTGGACGCCCTGTCCTGAGCCGGGTCCGGGCGGTTGACCTCGGCGCGCAAAACGCCATCTATAGCAAAAATGGGGCTCGCCAAGACCCGACCCCAGCCCGGAGCCGCTTGCAATGTTCATCCAGACCGAAGCTACGCCAAACCCGGCAACCCTGAAATTCCTGCCCGGACGCAGCGTCGTCGAGGGCACCGTGGAAATTACCAGTGCGGAACAGGCGGCGAAGTCGCCCCTGGCGGAGAAGCTTTTCGGCATCCCCAATGTCAGCGGTGTTTTCTTTGGCTCGGACTTCATCACCGTCACAAAGAATGCGGGCGAATGGCAGCAGCTCAAGCCGCTGATCCTCGGCGCCATCATGGAACATTACATGTCCGGAGCGCCGTTGCTGCGCGACGGCGAGGCGGATGCCGGCGAGGAAGAGTTTTTTGACGAAGCCGATGCCGAGACGGTCAAAACCATCAAGGAACTGATCGAGACGCGGGTGCGTCCGGCGGTCGCCAATGACGGTGGAGACATCACCTTCCGCGGCTTCAAGGACGGCGTGGTGTTCCTGTCGATGAAGGGCGCATGCGCGGGCTGCCCGTCTTCCACGGCAACGCTGCAACACGGCATCCAGAATCTGCTGCGGCATTTCGTGCCGGACGTCACGGAAGTACGCCCGGTGTGATCGGGTTTTTCCCGCTCACCCCCGCGAAGGCGGGGGTCCAGCAACCCCGCCAGCACGCTTGAAGCACCATTTCTGGGTCCCCGCCTTCGCGGGGACGAGCGGCGGTTGGCATTTTGTCTTGTCGGATATGTTCTAATATCCTGCATGCTCGTTCTCGCCATCGACACCGCGCTGGAAGCCTGTTCGGCCGCGATTTTCGATTCCGAAGTCGGCGCGGCGGTTGCAAGCGAATCAACGCCGATGACGCGCGGCCATGCCGAAGCGCTGATGCCTCTGATCGAGGGCGCGATGCGCGAGGCCTCGCTCGATTTCTTCGCGCTCGACCGCATCGCGGTCACGGTCGGGCCCGGCAGTTTCACCGGGCTTCGCGTCGGCATCGCCGCGGCGCGCGGCATCGGGCTTGCTGCGAGAAAGCCGGTGGTCGGCGTCACCACGCTGTCGGCGCTCGCGGCTCCCTATCTCGCCGCCGACCCGAACCGCCCTGTCGCAGCAGCGATCGACGGCCGTCATCGGCATGTCTATTTCGAACTGTATGGAGCGCAGGGTCGCGTCCTGCTCACCCCGCGAATCATCCCGGTTGAAGATGCGGTGCGCGCGGCCGCTGGCGCCTCCGCACGTCTGGTCGGCTCCGGCGCCCGGATGATGACCGAGATATGGCCCGATCCTGCGCATTTGCCGCCGACGGATGGACGCGGGGCACCTGATATCGCCTGGGTGGCCCGGCTTGGCGCGCAGGCGGAACCACGCGAGTCTCCGCCGAAGCCGTTTTATCTGCGTCCGCCCGACGCCCATCCCCAAACCGCATCGATTCTTCCGCGCCGATGAGATGGTTATTCGACATGTTCGCGCCGGCCCGCCCACCGGTTGTTTCCGATGCAACGGCGCGAGACGTCGCTGCGATCGCGGAACTGCACGCAGGCTCATTCCGGCGCGGCTGGAGCGACGACGAGATCGACGGCATCCTGGCCGACCGCAACGTGGCAGCGCATCGCGCGACCGTCGGCCGGAATTTTGCGGGCTTCATCATCTCCCGCATTGCCGCGGACGAGGCCGAAATCCTGTCGGTCGCGGTTTCGCCGCGCTTTCAGGGCCGCGCCATTGCCCGCATGCTGCTGCGTCACCATCTCGGGCGGCTTGCGGCGCTTGGTGTCCGCACGGTTTTCCTGGAAGTCGACGAGGGCAATGATCCGGCATTGCGGCTTTACCGCCGTGCGGGATTTACGGAAGTCGGGCGCCGCGCGGGCTATTACCCCAATCCGGGCGGCAAACCGGCGGCAGCGCTGGTATTGCGCCGCAATTTGGTCTGACGGATGGATCATGGACGGCGTGCCGCGATAACATTAAAATAACACATCAATCGGAGACGGCTGTGGTCGCCAGAATTTCCAACGCCCGCAACGTGACGAGCATCGAGGCGCGCTGCACCGAGAAGGGCATGCGCATGACGGAGCAGCGTCGCACCATTGCGCGCGTGCTGAATGAAGCGGACGACCATCCCGACGTCGAAGAGCTTTACCGGCGCTGCGCAAAGCTGGACGACCGGATCTCGATTTCGACGGTGTATCGCACCGTCAAACTGTTCGAGGATTCGGGTATTATCGAACGCCACGACTTCCGCGAGGGCCGCGCCCGGTTCGAGCAGATTTCGGACGCGCACCACGATCACCTGATAAATCTGCGTACCGGCGAGGTCATCGAGTTCCAATCCGAGGAAATCGAGAAGCTGCAGGCCGAGGTTGCCCGCAAGCTGGGCTACAAGCTCGTCGACCACCGGCTCGAACTCTACGCCGTCCCCCTGAAGGGTGACGGCTCGGATCAGTAGGGCTGCGCCGCCCGTCAGCCCCGTTTGCGTCCGGAAAGAGCAGAAGACCGCCTCTTGAAGGCAGGAAAATCCGGTTTATGTCGGACCGGCCAGCCAAAACTTCGCCATCCGGCGGCAGGTCCAATTCCTTTTCGGCCGGTTTGGATGTATGAGGGGTTTTCTCAAGGAACCGCGGCATGTCTGTCGTATTTGGACGCAAGGATCAGGACCGTTGACGCATCCCGCGCCGACCGCGTCCCGCAGATCGGTATGACCGGACCCCGCAAAGTCCATATCAAGTCCTACGGCTGCCAGATGAACGTCTACGACTCGCTTCGTATGGCGGACATGCTGGCGCCCGAGGGCTTTGCCGAGACCGCGAGCGCCGCGGACGCCGATCTGGTGGTGCTGAATACCTGCCACATCCGCGAAAAGGCCGCGGAAAAAGTCTATTCGGAAATCGGACGGCTGCGCCTTCTCAAGGACGAGGCGGCGAAATCCGGCCGCACGGTCACGATCGCGGTCGCCGGCTGCGTCGCCCAGGCGGAGGGCGCCGAGATCATGCGGCGCGCGCCGGTGGTCGATCTCGTGGTCGGGCCGCAGAGCTACCACCGCCTGCCCGCCCTGCTGGAACAGGCGGGTCGCGGCGAGCGCCCGGTCGAGACCGAGTTTCCGGCCGACGACAAATTCAATTTTCTGAAAAGCCCGAGCCGCGACGCCATCCGCGCCCGCGGCGTCACCGCCTTCCTTACCATTCAGGAGGGCTGCGACAAGTTCTGCACCTTCTGCGTCGTGCCCTATACGCGCGGCGCCGAAGTCTCGCGTCCGGTTTCCCGGATCGTCGCCGAAGCCGAGCGCCTCGCCGAGGCGGGCGTGCGCGAAATCACGGTGATCGGCCAGAACGTCAATGCCTATCACGGCGACGGTCCCGGCGGGCGCGCCTTTACGCTGGCGCAGCTTCTGTACCGGCTCGCGCAGATCCCCGGCATCGACCGGCTGCGCTACACCACGAGCCATCCGCGCGACGTCGACGACAGCCTGATCGCGGCGCATCGCGATCTGCCCGAACTGATGCCGCAATTGCATCTGCCGGTGCAATCGGGCTCCGACCGCATTCTCGATGCGATGAACCGCAAGCATACCCGCGACGATTATCTGCGCGTCATCGAACGGCTGCGCAAGGCGCAGCCCGCGCTGGCCTTCACCTCGGACTTCATCGTCGGCTTCCCCGGCGAAACCGACCGCGACTTCGACGACACCCTGGCGCTGATCGAAGC
>NZ_JBKBVB010000215.1:0-3160 GCF_046289595.1 Pseudorhodoplanes sp. | reverse complement strand
CTTCATGCTCGCCTTCACCCTGTCGCTCGACGATCTGGTGATCGCAAGCTTCACCACCGGACCCGGCGCGACCACGCTGCCGATCCGCATCTATTCGGAGGTGCGGCTCGGGGTGAAGCCGGAAATCAACGCGATCTCCACGATCATGATTGGATTTGTCGCAATCGTGGTGGTGGCGGCTTCGCTCTTGACCAAGCGCTATGCTGCGGCGGAGGAGGGGCGGGGCGCGAGGGCGTAATCACGCCTTCCGCACACATTCCGCCCGCAATTCCCGCGCCGAGCAGCCGAAGCGGGCGCGGAAGATGCGGCTGAAATGCGCCGCATCGTTGAAGCCCCAGCCGAACGCGATTTCGGTGATGGTCCGGCCGGCCAGCGCCGGATCGCAGATGTCGCGCTTGGCGCCGTCGAGCCGCTGGTTCCAGATCCAGGTGTTGAGCGAAACCGGCTCGGCGGCAAATGCCCGGTAGATCGTACTCGGCGACAGCCGCAGATGCGCGGCAATGGCGCTCACCGACAGATGCGGGTCACGCAGCCGCTGCAGCGCGTAGGCCTTAATCTGATCGCGATGATAGCACGTGAGTTGCGACGCCACAGGGTCCGCGGCGCCCGGCAGCGAGCAAAGCCCCGCGACCAGGATATTTTCCACGCTCTCGGCGATGGCCGCGACCGAGCCGGCTTCCAGCGTATCGATGTCGGCGGCGAGCGTTTCGATCATGCCGATCATCAGGTGCCCGGCGCCGCGGTCGCCGCAGACCTTGCGTGCGGTCAGCGTCTGCGTGTCGCGCAGGCGGCTGCGCAGGACGGCGCCCGGCAATTGCAGCACATGCTGCTGGAACGCGCCGTCGAAGATCAGCTCATAGGGCCGCGTCGAATCGTAAAGCGCGAAGTCGCCCGGCGCGAGGTCGGCCATGCGGCCGTCCTGCACGATCTTGCCGTGCCCTCTGGTCTGGATGCTGACGAGGAAATAGTCCTCGGTGGCGCGCGCGATCTTCGCCGGTGTGCGGCGCACATGCTGCGCTGTCGATGTCACGCGCGACAGGCCGAGCGTCGCAAGCTGGTTGGCTTCGATGGTGCCGCAGAAAGCGCGTTCGCGATGCGGCGTATCGCAATCGAGTTGCACATAGGTATTGCACACCGCCTCGACCCAATAGGTGAGCCGGTCGCGCGCTTCCACAGCGTCTGTGGACCACAGCTTGTGCATGGCACATAGCGTAGCAACGCGGGTTGGGCTGTCTACGCGAAAAATGAGGCAAATCGACGCCTGCCGTTGCGACTCTCAGTCAAGTCGCCCGCGAGGGCGAGGCAAGCGGGAAAAATTTGCGGCCCATACCGTTCCAGATGACCCGGCGGCGCGAGGCCGCCGCAGTGCAGGAGCGAAGCCATGTCCGTCACGCATCCGAAGTTCAAGGCCGCCGCCGTACAGGCCGCGCCGGTGTTTCTCGATCTCGACAAGACCGTCGACAAGTGCATCGCGCTGATCAGGGAAGCCGCGGCAAATGGCGCATCCCTGATCGCGTTTCCGGAGACCTTCATCCCCGGCTATCCGTGGTTCATCTGGCTGGATTCGCCCGCCTGGGGCATGCAATTCATCCAGCGCTATCACGACAATTCGCTGGTCTATGGCTCGCCGCAGGCCGACCGCATCGCCAAGGCGGCAAAAGACAACAACATCATGGTGGTGATGGGCCACAGCGAGAAACAGGGCGGCTCGCTCTATATGGGCCAGTGGATCATCGGTCCCGACGGCGAAACGATTGCGATGCGCCGCAAGCTGAAGCCGACCCATGTCGAGCGCACCGTGTTCGGCGAGGGCGACGGCTCGGACCTGTCGGTGTTCGACACGCCGCTCGGCCGCGTCGGCGCCCTGTGCTGCTGGGAGCATCTGCAGCCCTTGTCGAAATACGCCATGTATGCCCAGAACGAACAGGTTCACATCGCCGCGTGGCCGAGCTTCTCGCTGTATCGCGGCGGCGCTTATGCGCTCGGACCGGAAGTCAACAACGCCGCGACCCGCATCTATGCGGTCGAAGGCGGATGCTTTGCGATCGCACCCTGTGCGGTGGTCTCCAAAGAGATGATCGACATGCTGTGCGGCGACGACATGAAGAAGCAATTGCTGCTGCAGGGCGGCGGCTTTGCGACGATCTACGCGCCCGACGGCCAGCTGATGCACGCGCCGCTGCCGGAAACGGAGGAGGGGCTGGTCTATGCCGATATCGATCTCGGCATGATCGCGCTCGCCAAGGCTGCGGCCGATCCCGCCGGGCATTATGCACGGCCCGATGTGACGCGCCTTGTGCTCGACAAGACGCCGGGCGATCGCGTGGTGGTCAAGCGCCGCGCCGGGAAAGAGGTCAGCCGTACCGGCGCGGATGCGCCTGCCGTTGCGGCCGCGCGCGGCGAAGCGCTGTCGCTGGTCAAGGACGGGAGCGAGGAGGCGGCCTGATGGAATCGGCGATCCCCGATCACCTCAAGACCGCGCGCACCCGCCATGCCCGCTACGGCGACGATTACACGCCGCCGTATCCGGCTTTTGTCGCGCGGCACAGGCCGAGCGTCTTCCGCGTGGTGATGGCGTATTTCGGCATCCAGTTCCGATCTGCCGATGAGGCTGCGGCCGCGGCACCGCTCAACGCTCTTGCGGAGGCGTTCAAGTCCGATAACGGCCCCGGTCACTTCGACCGCGCCCGCTATACCGACGAGGCGGGTTACGAGACCGTCGTGACCATCGCTTACTGGGACGATCCTTCGCGCTTCGATGCCTGGTTCGCGGCCCATGGCGCGGGCTGGGCGGGCGAGGAGAGGCCGGGTCCGCTCGGCTTTTTCACCGAAGTCCTGCGGCCCTCGATCACCCGTTACGAGACCTTATTTTCATCGGCCGGGCGGATGGAAGGCATCGCCGCCGTCGCCGAGGGATTGAGCGACATGGTGCGCGAGCACGCCTATTGGGGCGGCATGCGCGACCGCATCCCGCTCAGCCAGACAGACCCGATGGCAGCCTCCGGCGCGCCGAGGGCGGAGGGCGGCAACGGCCATGTCCGCATCGTGCCGCACCACAATCTTTGCCTGATCCGGTCCGGGCAGGACTGGTCGGATACCGACGATGCCGAACGCAAGATGTATCTCGACGACGTCGAGCCGGTGCTGCGCGCCGGGATGG
>NZ_JBKBVB010000086.1:2908-19077 GCF_046289595.1 Pseudorhodoplanes sp. | reverse complement strand
ATCCGGGGCAGCTCTCCGGCGGCCAGCAGCAGCGGGTCGCGATCGCGCGAGCGCTGTGCATGAACCCGAAGATCATGCTGTTCGACGAGCCGACCTCCGCGCTCGATCCGGAAATGGTGAATGAGGTGCTGCAGACCATGGTCGAGCTTGCCGAAAGCGGCATGACCATGCTGGTCGTCACCCACGAAATGGGATTTGCGCGGCAGGTCGCCGATCGCATTGTTTTTATGGACGAAGGCCAGATCGTCGAGGTCAACGTTCCGGCGGAATTCTTTTCCAATCCGCAGCACGAGCGTACCAAATTGTTCCTCAGTCAGATCCTGCATTGATCGCGCGCGGGCAGGAGGCCTGGCCCCGCCGGGCTCCACCCCAACTGGGCGAAGCGCATCGCGGTCGTGTGCTTTTGATTGGTCAGGATTTGCCGCAGGCGCTAGTCTTGGCTTGCATGTAGCTTCGCTTTCGCTTCGTGCCGCAATCATTCTTCGGGGCAGTCTGGCCCGCGGCGGCGCCTGCAGTTCTTCGAGGAGACAATCCTATGAGCATTCAGGCGCAACCGGCACCCGGTCCGCTTGCGGGCGCAGCCATCGCGCAGGCGCTGGCAGACCATTGGTGGGTCTTGCTCTTGCGCGGCATCGCCGCGCTGATTTTCGGTATCCTGACATTCCTGTGGCCCGGCATCACGCTGCTCACGCTGACGTTGTTCTGGGGTGCGTTTGCCCTGGTCGATGGCGTGCTTTCGCTATGGACGGCGATCTTCGGCAAGGGCAGTACCCTGGCGCCGCGCTGGTGGCTTGCCATCGTCGGCGTTGCCGGGATTGCGGCCGGCATCCTGGCCTTTGCCTGGCCGGTCATGACCGCCTTCATCCTTCTGTTGTTCATCGCCTGCTGGGCAATCGTTGCGGGGGTGATGGAGATTTGGGGGGCTATCAAGCTGCGCAAGGAAATCGAGGGCGAATGGCTGCTTGGCCTTGCGGGGCTGCTCACGGTGATCTTCGGCGTGATCCTGATCGCACGCCCCGCCGTCGGTGCGCTGGCCGTCGCCTGGATGATCGGATGGTTCGCGATGCTGATCGGCGTGACGTGGATCGCGCTCGCGTTCCGGCTGAAGAAATACAGGCAGGCCTGACATATACCCGCGACGCGGCCCGCCCGCGCCGATTGGGGCGGGCATGGTCCGGAAAGCGATCAGAACAGGTTCAGCGGAATTTTCAGATAGCTGCGGCCGTTGTCTTCTGGCTCCGGCAGGCGGCCGCCGCGCAGATTGACCTGCAGGGCCGCCAGCATCTGGTCGGGCAGTGGCAATGTCTTGTCGCGGGCTTCGCGCATCTCGACATACGAAGCGCGATCGCGTCCGCCCCCCACATGTGTATTGTGTCGCTTTTGTTCTGCGACGGTCGATTCCCAGCGCGCCGGGCGGCCATTCGGCTTGTAGTCGTGCCCGGTGAACAGCCGCGTGTCGTCGGGCAGGGCCAGAATGCGCTGGATCGAATCATAGAGCACGGCCGCAGAGCCACCCGGAAAGTCGGCGCGCGCCGTCCCGGAATCGGGCTGGAACAGCGTGTCGTGGATGAAGGCCGCATCGCCCACGACGTAGGTGATCGAGGCCAGCGTATGCCCGGCGCAGAGCATCACCCGCGTATCGATTGAACCGATTTTGAAGGTGTCGCCGTCCTTGAACAGCCGATCCCAGTATCGGGTATGGTAGGGCGGCAGGTTGTAGAACTTTTCCCAGAGCGTCTGGATGTCGGCGACCTTCTCGCCGATCGCCATCGGCGCGCCAAGCTTGTCCTTCATGTAAGCGGCCGCCGAGAAATGGTCGGCATGCGGATGGGTGTCGAGAATCCAGTCAACGGTGAGTTTGCGCGCCGCGACCGCCTCCAGCATTGCGTCGGCGAAGCCGGTGGCGACCCGCGCCGAACGCGGATCGAAGTCCAGCACCGGATCGATCACCGCGGCATGCGCGGTCGCAGGATCGACGACGAGATAAGCGATGCTGCCGGTCTGCTCATGATAGAAGCCCGTGACCTCGGGCGAGGGATGCGAGGCCCGGGCGGGACTGGTTGACGGCGACATATTCATGAGCATGTAGGCGTCTATCACGCGACGGCAGGCTTGGCCACCGGACGGCCAAGCGCGCGAGGACGGATGCTCATCCCGCGGTGGCGATCGGCAGATCGCCGCGCGAGGCCCATTCCGTCCAGGAGCCGTCATAGAGCGCCTTCGGCTCCTTGCCGAGGGCGTCGAGCGCCAGCCACAAAATCGCGGCGCTCACGCCCGAGCCGCAGGTGGTGACGACCGGTTTGTCCACGTCGATCCCGGCTCCCTCGAATGCAGACCTGATCCGGTCGGGCGCGACGAGCCGCCCGTCTTCGACAATCGTCTCCCATGGCAGATTGAGTGCGCCCGGCATATGCCCGGATTTCAGGCCCGGCCGAGGCTCCGGGGCCGTGCCGGCAAAGCGCGCGGCGCTGCGGGCATCGACCACCTGAATATCAGATTGGGCGAGCGCCTTTTGCACATCCGCCGCATCGGCCACCGCACCGCGGTTGAAGCGCGCGGTGAAATGGCGGGGGGTGCGTTTCACCTCGCCAAAATCCAGCGGGCGGCCTTCGGCCTTCCATTTGGGCAGGCCGCCATCGAGGATGTAGACGTCGCGCACCCCGAAGGTCCGGAAGGTCCACCACACCCGCGGCGCCGAGAACAGCCCGGCGCCGTCATAGACCACGATGGTCGTGCCATCGCCGATCCCCATTGCCCGCATCGCAGAGGAGAATGCCTCGGGCGAGGGCAGCATATGCGGCAGGCTGGACGAATGGTCCGCAACCGCATCAATGTCGAAGAATACCGCGCCGGGAATATGGCCTGCGAGATATTCCTCGCGCGCATTTCGCTTCATCGCCGCCAGATAATAGGAGCCGTCGACCACCACGATGTCGGGCGCGTCGAGATGGTCCTCGAGCCATTGCGTGCTGACGAGAGATTTGCTGGCAGGCCCGGCTTCCGTGTTCATCGCTTCACTCATACAAAGGGTGGCTTGATCGCGCTCTTGCGTGTGAGCCAGTCCGGGACCGGCAGGTTTTTTGAACGCAGGAAATCGGGATTGAACAGCTTCGACTGATAGCGCGTGCCGTAGTCGCACAAGATGGTGACGATGGTCGCGCCCTTGCCGAGCTCTCTGGCGAGCCGCATGGCGCCTGCGATGTTGATACCGGACGAGCCGCCAAGGCAAAGCCCTTCGTGCTCGAGCGTCTCGAACACAAGCGGAATCGCTTCCTCGTCGGGGATCAGATAGGAATGGTCGACCTTGATGTCCTCGATGATCGGGGTTACCCGCGCAAGCCCGATCCCTTCGGTGATCGAGCCGCCTTCGGTGACGGTCGGCTTGCCGTCCTTGAACAGGTGATACATTGCAGCGCCCCGCGGATCGGCGCAGCCGATGGCGATGTCCTGCTTCTGCTCGCGCAAATATGTGGAGACGCCGGCCAACGTGCCCCCGGTGCCGACCGAGCAGATGAAGCCGTCGATCCTGCCCGCGGTGTCGCGCCAGATTTCCGGGCCGGTCGAAACAAAATGGGCCTTGCGGTTGTCGAGGTTGTTCCACTGGTCGGCGAACAAGACGCCGTTCTTCTCGGTCTTTCGCAACTCGTCGGCGAGCCTGCGTCCGACATGCTGGTAGTTGTTCGGATTGGCGTAGGGCAGGGCGGGCACTTCGACAAGCTCGGCGCCGCACAGCCGCAGCATGTCCTTCTTTTCCTGGCTCTGCGTCTCCGGGATCACGATCAAAGTGCGATAGCCGCGCGCATTGGCGACGAGCGCAAGGCCGATCCCGGTATTGCCCGCGGTGCTCTCGACCACGAGACCGCCGGGTTTGAGGTCGCCGCGTTTCTCCGCCTCCAGGATCATCTGCCGGCCCGCGCGGTCCTTGACGGACTGGCCGGGATTCATGAATTCGGCCTTGCCAAGAATGGTGCAGCCGGTGAGGTCGGATGCATGCTTGAGCTTGATCAGCGGCGTGTTGCCGATGGCGTCGACGACGCCGTCCTTGGGGTTCATGCTGTCGATTCCGGCACCAATTTGGGCCGACCCTATCGGGGCCCGCCTGATGCGACAAGCCGCGAAGCGGGCGGCCGGTCTGCAACGCCGGCATACAGCGCGCTTGTGCTACCGGTCAGGCGCCGCGGGAAAAAACCATCTGGCGGACGTCGATGTTGCGGGACAGGAAACCCGCCTCGCAATAGGCGAGGTAATATTCCCAGAGCCTGCGGAACCGCTCGTCGAAGCCGAGCGGGGTGATCTGAGGCCAGGCGGCGCGGAACCGCTCCCGCCATTCCGCAAGCGTTCGTGCATAATCCTCGCCGAAGATCCGTTCGGTCCGGAACGGCACGCCGAAGCGGTCGCCGAGCGATTTCAGGGTTTCCGGTGTCGGCAGCATGCCGCCGGGAAAAACGTAGCGGCGGATGAAGTCGATCTCGCGCTTGTAGTTGTCGAACAAGCGCTCCTGAATGGTGATGGTCTGGATGCCGGCGGCGCCGCCGGGCTTCAGGCGGTCGCGGAGCTGGCGGAAATAGGCCGGCCAGAATTGCTCGCCGACCGCCTCCAGCATCTCGATTGAGGCGATCCGGTCGTAGCGGCCGGTCTCGTCGCGATAATCCTGAAGCCGGATATCGACCTTTTCGGCGAGGCCCGCCTCGAAGATGCGCTTGCGCGCGAAATCGTGCTGCTCGCGGCTGATGGTCAGGCCGACCACGCGTGCGTCATAGGTCTTTGCGGCAAATTCGGCAAAGCCGCCCCAGCCGCAGCCGATCTCGAGCACATTCTGCTCGCGCTGCAGGTCGATCGACTGGGCGAGGTTCTGGTATTTGCGCAATTGCGCGGCGGTGAGATCGTTGCCGCCGGTATCGAACAGCGCCGACGAATAGGTCATCGTCGGATCGAGCCAGGCCGAATAGAAGGCGTTGCCCAGATCGTAATGCGCGTGGATATTCTTGCGCGCCTGCCGCTTGGTATTGCGGTTGAGCCAGTGGCGCAGCACCTGCAGCCAGCGCACGATGGCGTTGCCGCCGAGCACCCGTTCCATCATCTCGCGGTTGATACAGAACAAGTAGAGGAAGGTCGTAAGGTCCGCCGTATCCCATTCTCCGCGCAGATAGGATTCGGCAGCGCCGATATCGCCGGAGCGCAGGGTCCGCCAGGCGAAGCGATAATCCTTGACGGTCATGCTGGCGGCGGGGCCGGGCGTCTCACCGCGGAACAGCAGCCGGCGTCCGTCGGGCAGCGTGACCTCCAGCGAGCCGCAGCGGATATTCTCGGCAAGAGCAAAGGCGATCCGCGCCGTCCCAGGCAACCCCGAAAGCGCTGACTTTCGCGTTTGTGGGGTGACGAGGGTCGGAGCAGACATCGCGTTCGGTTCCTGGCTAGCCCGAAAGATCGGGAACGGCGCGGACCCTCGCGGTGCATGAAGCGTCCGGTGCGGGCTGTGGGCGCGGAAGCGGACGCAGCCCCTTCAGCCACAGCCGTGCAGCCTCGACGTGGATGCCTGCCATCACCTTGAGAGTCACCAGCGGCAACGTGAAGAATGCCGCAAGCAGGTGGGGGCTCGTCAAGGCTTGTCTGCAACCACTGAATGTCGCAGCCAGGAGCGGACCCTGGGAATCGGTTTCCAGAATGCGAAGCCGGGCGGTCTCGCCCGGCTGAGTCAAGCGGAAGTGGTAGCGCATGTCCATGCCGATAAATGGCGACACGTAGAAGCGCTTGTCGCAACTCTGGCGGATGCCGGCCGGGCTTGTTGCGCCGCGAAAAACCGGACAGACATAGGTGTGATATTCACCGAAGGTGTTGCGGACCTCGTAGATCAGGATCGCCAGGGTGCCGTTGGCGCGGTAGCCGTAATAAACCGAGATCGGATTGAATGCATAGCCGAGCAGCCGCGGATAGCACAGAAGTCGGATGCGGCCGCCCGACAGGTCGATCCCGGCGCCGGCCGCTACCGATCTCACATAGGCGGCGAGCGAGGTGCCGTCGCGCGGACCGTGATCCTTTTCATGAAAGCTGTAGAGCGCGCGCCGGTTGACCCCGAATAGCGGTGTCTGCCGGTCCGCCTCGTGGAGGCGGTCGAGATCGATGAAGAGGTTCAGTACCCGGTACACGAAGCGATGGCCGACCGGCTTGAGACGGGCATGCATCACCGTCCCGCGATAAAGGGTTGCGGCCGGTTCCTGCGTCGTCATCCGTCCCTGCATCACTCTGCGGCCTCCGCGTAAGCAGGAGCCCGGGCACGCCACGGAACGCCGCCGCCCAGTTGCTCGGCAGCGGCCAGACCGGAGCGCAATCCGTCCTCGTGAAAACCATAACCGGTCCACGCGCCGCAAAACCAGGTCCGGTTGGTGCCCTGGATCCGGCAGAGCCCCGCCTGGGCTGCAAAGGCCGCGGCATCGAATTGCGGGTGCTCGCAGGTGAAGCTGGCGAATGTCAGTTTTGGATCGGGTTCGAAGGGCGGATTGAGGCTGACGAAGAGCGGCTTGTCGGCGCCGATATGCTGCAGCGCATTCATCCAGTAGGTCACGGCGACGTCGCCGCCGGCTTCGCCCCGGCCATTGCCACGCAGAAAATTCCACGCCGCCCAGGCCCGCCGCCGTTTCGGCATCAGGCGGGTATCGCGATGCAGGAACACTGCGTTCGGACGGTAGCGGATCGCGCCGAGCACGGCGCGCTCAGCTGTGCTTGCGTCGCTCAGCATGGCGAGCGCCTGATCGGAATGGGCCGCGATCACCACCTGATCGTAGCGCTCGCTGCAGCCTGTGCTGTCGGTCACGACGACGCCCGCACGCGTGCGTGCGATTGCGGTGACGGCCGCCCCCAGCCTGATGCGATCGCGAAAAGGGCGGGTGAGCGCCTCGACATAGCGCGCGCTGCCGCCGCGGACCGTGCGCCAGACCGGCCGCTCGTCATGCAGCAGGCGATGATTGTCGAAGAAGGCGACGAAATTCTCCGCCGGGAAATCGAGCATCCGGTCCACCGGTGTGGACCAGATGGCAGCGCCCATCGGCACCAGATAATCGTGCGTCAGCCGGTCGGGATATCCATGACCGCGCAGGTAATCCCCAAGCGTCAGACCGTCGAGGTGGCCCGCTGCGCGATCGAGGATCGCCTGACGATTGAACCGCCGCATGGCCCGCAGCATCGACCAGAAGGGCAGGGAAACCAGATTGCTGCGCTGGGCGAAGACGCCGTTCAACGTCTCGGACAGCTTTTGTCCTCCGCCCATCCATTCGAATCGTCCGCCCTTCGCCGAAACCGAGAAGCTCATGTCGGTCGGGAGGGTCTCCACGCCAAGATGCGCGAACAGCGCGGTCAGATCCGGGTAGTTGAGTTCGTTGTAGACAATGAAGCCGGTGTCGACCGCGAGCGGGGTGCCGTCGTAGTCGATCTGCACGGTGTGGCTGTGGCCGCCGGGGCGCAATTCGCGCTCATAGACCGTAATTTGGTGCCGGTGAGAGAGTGCAAAGGCGGCCGTGTTGCCCGCGATTCCCGTGCCCACAACCGCAATTCGCATCGTTCAGCCCGCTTTCGGTCTTGCAATAGGCCAGATACGGACGGCGTCTGGCGAGGTTTCATATTGCAAACACTTTGCCTCGAATGCGATGGCTGACGGTAAGCTTGGCGAAACCATCCGGCAGTCTCTGGCCCCCGGATCGCTCCGGTTTTCAACCATTCTTTGGCGGGGGCGGGTAAACGTCCCGCGTTGGGCGGCGCGGGCCGCGCACAGCCCGAAATGGGCGACCCCGCCGGTGGAAGGGCATGACTCTGGACGTCAATACGCTGTTTCTCGTCACGATCTATGTCGAGGCGATGCTCGGGCTCTTGCTGCTGTTTGCCTGGGTACAAAACTCGTCGGTGACCGCGGTGGCGTGGTGGGGGGCCGCGCATCTGCTCCGGGCCGGTTCGATTGCGCTGTTCGGCCTGTATGGCGCCGCACCCCACTGGGTTTCGTTCGACCTGTCAAATGCGGTGCTGTTTTCCTCCTTTGCGGCAACCTGGGTCGGAGCGCGGGTCTTTGACGGACGTGGGGTCAGCATTGTCGGGCTTTTGGCCGGGGCGGTGCTGTGGCTGATCGTCTGCCGGGTCCCCGCTGTGGCGCAATCCATCGAAGCGCGGGTCGTGATCTCCTCCTTCATCGTGACCTGCTACACTTGGGCTGCCGCTTACGAGTTCTGGCGCGGCCGCAGCGAGGCGCTGGTATCACGTTGGCCCGCGATCTTGATGTTGTTTGCGCATGGAGCGCTGTTCCTGTTGCACACTCCGGCTGCAGCCATGCTGCCCTGGATCCCGGACAAGCAGGTCTATGACAGCGTGTGGATGGTGGTGCTGAGTTTCGAGGCGCTGCTGTTCACCATTGCCATCGCATTCATCCTGCTGGCGATGGCAAAGGAAAGGACCGAGTTGCTGCACAAAATGGCGTCGCTGGTCGACCCGTTGACCGGTCTGCCCAATCGCCGCGCGTTTCTGGACGATGCCGAGGCGATGTCGCAGCAAGCCGGCACTGGCCGCAAGCCTGTTGCGGTGCTGCTGGTCGATCTCGACCGGTTCAAATCGATCAACGACACCTTTGGTCACGCCTTTGGCGATCGGGTGCTTCAGATTTTCGCCGAGACCGCCTTGACCCAAATCGGACCGGATGACCTGATCGGTCGGCTCGGCGGTGAAGAATTTGCGATCGTCCTCCAAGGCTGCAGCGCAAAGCATGCGATGGACACAGCCGAAGCCATCCGTCTCTCGTTTGAGAACGCGGCATCCGACATAGACGGCCGTATGGTCGGGGCGACCTGCAGCATTGGCGTGGCCCTCAGCCAAACCGGACCGATCGTGATCGCAAATCTGCTCGAGGAGGCGGATCAGGCGCTCTATCGTGCCAAGGAAGGCGGACGAAATCGCTGCGAAATCGCTGGGTTGGAGTTCACGCTGCGTCTCGATGCGTCGACCCCATCGCTTCGCATCGACAATATGGCTGCGAAGACGGCCGCCTGACCGCCGAACCGACCGCCATTCATCCGCGTTCTGCGTTGCCTTTGACCGCGCGCCGGACCATCATCCAAGAAAAGCGTCAGAGGGAGGTGGTCATGTCACTCAACGTGAAATCGCTGGCGATCGCATGTGCTGCGTTAGGGTTGTACGGCCACGCTGCCCATGCCCAGACCTATGGTTTTGCGACGCTCCCACCCGGAACATTGAACCACACAACTGCCTCCGCCGTCGCAAAGGTGCTGAAGGAAAAGGCCGGCATGAACATGCTGGTGCAGCCGACGGCGGGCGATCAGGTGATCGTGCCGATGGTTGCGCGCGGAGAGGTCGAGGTCGGCATCGCCAATGCGATGGAGGTGCATGACTGGCTCGCCAAGGGCAATCAGGAGCTACGCATCATCGCCGCGGTCCATCCGCTGCGCGTGGGCTTCTTCGTGCGCAAGGATTCGGATATCAAGACCGTCGCAGACCTGAAAGGCAAGCGGGTGCCGTTCGGATTTTCGGCAATGCGGGCCCTTGAGCCGACCGTTCGGGCGATGCTCGCGACCGCCAATCTGTCGCAGAAGGACATCAAACCGGTGATGGTCCCGAATGTGGTGCGCAGCGCCGACGATTTTGTATCCGGTGCGGCCGACGCCTTCTATTTCGCCTTCGGTGCGCCGAAGGTCCGCGAAGTCGACGCCACCACCGGCGGGATCAGGATGATCGAGATCGACGAGAAAGGCATGGATGCCGCGCGCAAGATCGAGCGCTGGGGTTATCTGACCGAGGTGAAGCCCGGACCGGTCTTCGTCGGCGTCGACAAGCCGATGAAGGTGTACAGCTTCGACAATCTGTTCTTCACCAACGCCAAGACCAGCGACGCGTTCGTCACCACGTTTCTCGACACGCTGCTGAAGAACCAGGCCGACCTGATTTCCGTCCAGCCGGTGCTGCGTGAATTCACGCCCGCCTTTGCGTACAAGCAATATGAGGTTCCGTATCACCCCGCCGCGGTGAAATACTTCAAGGACAACAATATCCAGCCGCAGCCGGTCCAGTGACCGAACAGGACCGCGCGCCGGACGCGGCGGCGCCCGCCGCCGCGAGCCGCGCCGCTTCACTTGCAAACGACATTCTGCAGGGTCTGCTGATCCTCTGCGTCACCGGATGGGTGCTGGACATCCCGCGGCGCTATTTCGGTGCTGCGTTCTATACGGAGCAACTGCTCGCAGTCTGTCTCGGTATCAGCCTCGCACTCGCGCTGCTGTCCGGCCGGACCGGCCGGCCGCGCTGGTTTGACTGGACCGGTGCTGCGCTCGCACTTGCGATCTGCGGCTATATCGCGGTCCGCTACGAGGCCTTGACCTACGAGCTTGCGATGCTGCCGGTCGAGGGGATTGTCGGCAGCCTGATCCTGATCGTCCTGACGCTGGAGGCGACGCGGCGCACCTCCGGTGCGGTGCTGGTGATCATCATCCTGGCGCTGGTGGCGTATGTCTTCATCGGGCCGAACCTGCCGGGCGACTTCCAGACCCGCTATGTGAGCCCGGCGCGGCTTGCGGTCTATCTCGGGCTCGATACCAACGGCATGATCGGCAATATCCTCGGCGTCGCCGTGCTGATCGTCGTGCCGTTCACGCTGATGGGGCAGGTGCTCGGCCGCACCGGCGGCGCCAATTACTTTGCCGATCTGGCGATGTCGGGCATGGGCAAGTTTCGCGGCGGCGCCGCCAAGATTGCCGTGTTCGGCTCGGCCTTGTTCGGGATGATTTCCGGCGCGGCGGTCAGCAATGTCGTGGCGGTCGGGATCGTTACCATTCCGCTGATGGCAAGGTCCGGCTTTGCGCGTGCGAAAGCCGCGGCAATCGAGGCGGTCGGCTCCACCGGCGGCCAGTTGATGCCGCCGGTGATGGGGGCGGCCGCCTTCATCATGGCGGAATTCCTGCAGGTTTCGTATGGCGCGGTGGTGGTCGCGGCGCTGATACCGGCGCTGCTCTACTACGCCGCGTTGTTCTTCCATGTCGATCTCGAAGCGGCGAAACACCGGATCGGAGCGGCGCAGGTCGAGGAGGATATCCCGGGATTCCTGGAGATCCTGCGCTCCGGCTGGCATTTTCCGGTTCCGATCCTGTTCCTGATCGCGACGCTGGCCTGGCCGGAAATCTTCCAGATCCCGATCGAGCGCGCGGCCGTCTATGCCACCGGCATGATGATCGTGCTGAGCCTTCTGTTCGGCTATCGTGGCAAGAAGGTCACGATCCTGCAGATGGGCCGCGCCGTGCTCGATACCGGCCGCGCCGCGCTCGATATTGTATTGATCGGCGCCGCCGCCGGGATGGTGGTGGGTGCACTGAATGTGTCCGGCATCGCCTTCGGCCTCACGCTGCAACTGATTGCCATCAGCGGCGAAAATCTTTTCATTCTTCTGCTGTTGACGGCCATTGTGAGCTTCGTGCTCGGCATGGGGATGCCGACCGTCAGCGTCTATGTGCTGACCGCGACCTTGCTTGCGCCCTCGCTGATCAAGCTCGGCGTCGCGCCGATGGCGGCGCATATGTACGTGATGTATTTCGGCATGCTGTCGATGATCACGCCCCCGGTCGCGATCGCCGCCTATGCGGCGGCCAACATCGCGCGGGTTTCCGGCTGGACCACGGGGTGGGTCTCGGTCGCGGTCGGGTGGAGTACCTTCTTCATTCCGTTCCTTTTCGTGCTCGAACCGGCTCTGTTGATGAATGCGCCGTGGCACGCGGTCGCGTGGCATCTGGCGCGCAATCTGCTCGGCATTTTCATGGGCACGGCCGCGATCGTCGGGTTCGGCTTCATCCCGCTGACCTTGCCGATGCGGCTCGGATTCGGGGCGGCGGCGCTTGCGATCCTGATGCCGCCCAATGCATTCCCGGCCGCCGCCATGCTGGACTGGATCGGCCTCGCCGCGTCGATCGCCGTGCTGTCGTTGAATTATATGCGCAGCCGGGCGGTCCGCGCCCAGACGGCGCCGGGCTGAGGGGCGGCCGCATTGACAGAGACAAAAGCCGATATGCATTATAGTGCATGTCGTCTTGGGAGGACGCACCGTGACGTCGACAATGCCAAAACCGGCAGCTTCGGCCGGTACACCGCCATTCCGTCCCATCCACTTTGCCGAGCCGCATGTGCTGCGCGAGGATCGCGCCGACG
Source organism: Pseudorhodoplanes sp. (assembly GCF_046289595.1). GTDB lineage: Bacteria > Pseudomonadota > Alphaproteobacteria > Rhizobiales > Xanthobacteraceae > Pseudorhodoplanes. Next base: position 6,897 of record NZ_JBKBVB010000086.1, on the reverse strand, counting down.
GCTCGATCATGCTGCGCGCCGCCCAGCCGCTCGCGGCCCATGAGACGAGCCTCGCAACGCTGTTCCGCAATGCCGTCGAGCGGCATCCCGAGCGCCTGCTGATGGCGGAGCGCGATACAACTGGCGCCTGGGCCGGCGTCACCTATGCGCAGGCGCGGCGCAAGGCCGACGCCGTCGCACAGGCGCTGATCGATCGCGGCCTCAACGCCGAGCGGCCGGTGATGGTGCTGTCGGGCAATGCGGTGCAGCACGGTCTTCTGACGCTCGCCTGCTATACGGCGGGTATTCCCATTGCGCCCATTTCGGTCGCCTATTCGCTGCAGAGCCAGGACCACGCCAAGCTCAAATACATCAATGAGCTGCTGACGCCCGGTCTCGTCTATGTCTCCGATACTGCGCCCTTTGCGAAGGCGCTGACGCATATCACTGCGCCGATCCTGGCCGGAAAGAACGGTGCCAATCTGCCGAACGTGACGCTGTTCTCCGATCTGGAACAGACCGCGTCCGGTCCCGCGGTCGAGCAGGCGGTTGCCGCCATCCGCCCCGAAACGATCGCGAAATTCCTGTTCACCTCGGGCTCGACCAGCCTGCCCAAGGGCGTCATCAACACCCATGGGATGCTGACCGCGAACCAGCAGCAATCGGTTCAGTGCTGGCCGTTCATCGAAGAAGCCCCGATGGTGCTGATCGACTGGCTGCCCTGGAACCACACTTTTGGCTCAAACTACAATTTCAACCTGATCCTGCAGCAGGCCGGCACGCTCTATATCGACGGCGGCAAGCCGTTGCCTGCGCTCATCGGCCAAACGGTGGAGAATCTGCGCGAGATCGCGCCGACGGTCTATTTCAACGTGCCGGCAGGTTATGGCGCGCTGCTGCCATTCCTGGAAAAAGACGATGCGCTGGCGCGCCATTTTTTCTCGCGCGTGCGGCTGTTGTTCTATGCGGGCGCGTCGTTGCCGCAGGACATGTGGGACCGGCTGGAGGCGCTTGCGATCCGCATCACCGGCACCCGCATTCCGATGACGTCGGCGTGGGGAACGACGGAAACCTCGCCGCTTGCGACCTCCGCGCATGTGCTGCTGGAACGCGCCGGCAATGTCGGCGTCCCGGTGCCGGGCGTCGATGTGAAGCTCGTGCCGGTCGGTAGCAAGCTCGAAATCCGGGTGCGCGGTCCGAACATCACGCCGGGCTATTGGCGCAGGCCCGATCTCACGCAGGCGATGTTCGATGAGGAAGGCTATTACCTTCCGGGCGACGCGGTGCGCTTCGCCGACCCGGACGATCCCAATCAGGGCCTGATCTTCGACGGACGCACCGCGGAGGATTTCAAGCTGACCAACGGAACCTGGGTAACGGTCGGCGCGCTCCGGGTGGGTGCGCTGGCGGCGGCTTCACCGGTGTTGCAGGATGCGATCGTCTGCGGGGAGGGGCGCGACCGGATCGGGCTCGTCGCCTGGCTGAATGCCGCGGGCTGCAAGGAGATCACCGGCGACAACGGCGATCTGCCCTTCTATGCAACCCATCCCAAGGTGCATACGCATCTGCGCAATGCCTTCGCGCGCTGGAACAAGGTCAATACCGGCGCCACGATGCGTGTCACGCGAGTACTGTTGCTGCCGGACCTGCCGTCGATCGACCGAAACGAAATCACCGACAAGGGCTATATCAACCAGCGTGTTGCACTCGAATGCCGCAAGCTGGAAGGCGAGCGCCTGTTTGACGGAAATCAGTATCCCGACGTCGTCGTCATCGATTGAGTTTTCACGTCCGATTTTGACCTTGTGAAAAGGAATCCGCCGGCGCGGAATTGCCGCTGCGCGCCCGGTGTTCTATCACTCGAACAACAACAATCAGGGAGGATGACGATGTCACGACGGCATTTGCTCGGCGTTGCTGCCGGTTTCTTTGCGCTTTTGGTATCTTTTGCTGCGCAGGCGCAGGAATGGCCGGCGCGTTCGGTGAAGTTCGTCGTGCCGTTCGGTCCCGGCGGGCCGGCCGACGTCTATGCGCGCGTGCTCGCGCAGCATCTCGGCGAAACACTGAAGCAGCCCTTCGTGGTGGAAAACCGACCGGGTGCGGGCTCGATCATCGGCTCGGACGCGGTCGCAAAATCCGATCCCGACGGCTACACGTTCCTGGTGATGTCGAACACCCACACCGTCAACGAAACGCTGACGCCGAACAAGCCGTTCAAGCTGATGGAGGACTTCGTCGCGGTCGCGCCGATCAACTATTCCGATCTGCTGCTGGTGATCCATCCGTCGGTGCCGGCCAACAACCTGAAGGAATTTCTCGAACTGGCGAAGTCCAAGCCCGGCCAGCTCAATTACGGATCGTCGGGGCCGGCGACGCCCTATCACATGGCCGGCGAACTCTTCAAAGCCATGAGCGGCACCGATATCGTGCATGTGCCGCACAAGGCATCGGGCGAGATGCGCAATTCCGTGATGGGCGGCCATGTGCAGATGGCCTTCGACGCGATCACCACCATGAACGAGAATGCCAAGGCCGGGAAGGTGAAGGCGCTCGGCACCACCGGCGCCAAGCGCTCGGAACTGACGCCCGACATCCCGACGGTCTCGGAAGCCGGGGTGCCCGGCTACGAGGCGACAATCTGGCTCGGCATCGTGGCGCCCGCCAAGACGCCGCCGGCGATCGTCGAGAAGCTGAATGCCGAGATCACCAAGGTGGTCAACCGGCCCGATGTCCGCGCCGCCTGGGCCAAGCAGGGTGCGGTGCCGATGACCATGTCGGTGAAGGAGTTCGATACCTATCTGCGCAAGGACATCGACAAGTGGGCCGATGTCGTCAAGAAGACCGGCACCAAGGTGAACTGACCCGCAACGGACTCTGCCGGCTGATCCGCGCGGTGCGGGCGGGTGCGTCCGGAATATCAGCTGTGTCATGGCCGGGCTTGCCGCGGCCATGAGCCTCTTTTAGTGCTGTCCGCCTCACGATGCGGATGCCTGCGGCATCGGCGATCGAAGCGGCACCGTTCTTGGAACGGTTATCCGCGGACATGACGGCAGAGCTGGAGAGCGGCGCATGCGCTATTGCAGGTTCGACAATGATCGCCTCGGTGTGGTTCGAGGCGATCAGGTTCACGATGTTACAGCGGTCCTTGAGAAGCTTCCCGCGGTCCGCTGGCCGCTGCCCGCCTACGATCCGCTGGTCGCGGCGCTACCGAAATTGCGCGGCGACATGGAAGCCGCGGCCGATCGCGTGGCGGGCGTGCCGATCTCCTCGGTCAAGCTACTCAATCCGGTGCCCAATCCGTCCAAGGTGATCGGCGCCCCGGTCAATTATCACGCCCATATCGACGAGGCGAACCGCGACCAGCAGATCAGCTTCGGCAAGACCATCAAGACCATCGACCATTACGGCGTGTTCCTGAAGTCGAATTCGTCGCTGTCGGGGCCGTCCGAGCCGGTGCCGGTGGTGGAGAAGGACCGCCGTACCGATCACGAGGTCGAGCTTGCCGCGATCATTGGCGAAACCTGTTTCGATGTGCCGGAGGAGGGTGCGCTGAAATATATCGCGGGCTATGCGATCGGTCTCGACATGACGATCCGCGGCCCGGAAGAGCGCTCCTTGCGCAAGTCGCTCGATCGCTTCTCGGTGGTCGGCCCCTGTTTCGTGACGGCGGACGAAATTCCCGATCCGGAGAATCTCGATCTGGAAATCCTGGTCAACGGAGAGGTGCGGCAGAAATCCAATACGTCGCGCCTGATCTTCGGCGTCGCCAAACTGGTGTCCTATTGCTCGAACTTCTACACGCTCTATCCCGGCGACATCATCATGACCGGGACGCCGGAAGGTGTCGGCCCGGTGCAGGCGGGCGATGTGATGCACGCCAAGATCGAGAAGGTCGGCGAGATGACGGTTGCGATCACGCGGCGCACCGCGCCGCTGCCGCTCTCGGAGAAGGAGGGGGGAGTGCGGGGAAGGGCCAAGCGGCAGCATGAAAAGGAGAACAGCGGGGAAGA
>NZ_JBKBVB010000086.1:0-2898 GCF_046289595.1 Pseudorhodoplanes sp. | reverse complement strand
CCCGTTGCCTCCGCCGGCGCTGGCGGTGTAAGTGCTGGGCCGGGCCGCGCGGCCGCGTGACAAGGCGCACGGCGGGGAAACGAGCGACGCCGTGAAGGTCTTGAACCGCGCTTTGCGCGAGACGTCCATACCGGAAGTCTAGATGAGATCCGGACCGATGCGTTCCGTCGGCCCGGATCGTATTGTCGCTCAGAATTCCTTGTTCATCCTGGCGTCAACCGAGTAGGGACCGGCACCGCGGACGACGAGCAGCAACGCCACCGCGGCGTAGAGTAGGGGATATTCGTTGCCGCGCGCGGTCCAGAAGAAGCCGCCGACACCCATATGGAAGCGTGCCGCTTCCAGCATGAAGATCAGAACCGCAACCGCGACGGGGCGCGTGAACAGGCCGATCACCAAAAGGATGCCGCCGCCGAATTCAAGAAGCGCGATCAGCCAGCCCCAGACCGCCGGCATGGGATAGCCGACCTTCTGCAGCAGCCCGATGAAACCGTTCATGCCAGGTCCACCAAACGAGCCGAACAGCTTCTGCATGCCGTGTGGAATGAGAATGAGTCCTGCGGCGACGCGCAAGACGAGATAGGCGAATTCTTCCCATCCCGAATAAAGCTTCGCGAGTGCTGGCACGTAATGTTGTGACGGCTGTCTGGCGGCCATTGCGATGTCTCCCCGTTTCGAGGCGCAGATTGCTGCAACGACGCGAGATACGCCGGCATCACCGCGCGCATGCGCCTCATTTGCGTTGTCTTTGCGGGATGCGACCTAAGTCTAACGAAGGCGCTTTCGGCCGCCTAGCCGACCGCCTGTGGTTTGCACATGGTTTCAAGCGCTTGCTGAGTGTTGCGTTGGCTCGCGGACTCAACGTATGCGCGTAAGCATGCCGGCGGGGGTGTCCACGCCGGCGTTTTGGTTCGGACGGCGGTTTCGATCAGCGCGTCAGTAAAGCGCGTCGCGTTTTTTCAGTTCGTCCTGCAGGTCCCTGAAGATCGCGTCCGGGTCATGGCCGGCTTTTCTGACATTGGCCTCCCATTCCGCCTTCAGCGGCCCGGCGGCTTTGCGCCATTCGGCAAGCTGTTCGGCCGTGATCGGATAGACCTCCTTGCCCGGCTGCGCCTTGATCTTGTCACGGCCGGCCGATTCCATCGTCGCCCACGGGGTTGCGATCGTCTCCGCCCATTCCGGCGTGCAATGCTCGTCCATGACCTTGCGTTGTGAGGGAGAAAGCGACTCGTACTTCGCCTTGTTCATTACCCAGGTCTGCTCGGTCACATAGAACTGCGAATCGAGGTGATACTTCGTCACCTTGTCGATGCCGAACAGCACCACCGAACCCCACGGGAAGGTGATGCCTTCCGCCACGCCTTTTTCCAGCACGTCTCGCGCTTCCGGCGCCGAAGCCTGCACGTTGGTGCCGCCGAGCAGTGACACGAAACGCGCGATGGTCGCGTTGGCCGGCCGAATCTTCATGCCTTTCACATCGCCCGGCACCACGACCTTCTTGTTCACGGTGTGGAAGGTCGCCGGGTCGTGCGCGAAGGTGAGGCAATACTTGACGTCCTTCATCTCCCTGTCAGCGTATTTGCGATACCAGGCATCGAGTGCGGCGCTGCCCTGCTTTGAATTGGCGAACAGAAACGGCAATTCGGACGCACCGATGATCGGGAAGCGGCCCGGCTCATAGCCGGGATTCACATGCGCGATATCGGCGATGCCGTCACGCGCCATGTTGTAATGGTCGAATGCTTTTCCGAGCTGTTGTGCCGGAAAGATGCGGATGTTGATCGTGCCGTTCGAGGCCTTCCTGATCGATTCCGCCCAGGATTCCGCCGCCACATGCATCGGATGGGTCGGCGGCACCCAGTGGCCGAACCGCAATTCGACCGGCTTGTCTTGGGCGAGGGCCGGCACGGAGAGGGCGGTGGCGAGCAGACATGCCGCCACGGGAATGGCAAAGCGTCTCATCGATGACTCCTCCCTGAAGTCGCCTTATGGCGGCGATCCAAGGAGGGAAGGCTAATGCCGCCACCGCCCCGAGGCCAGTGCGGCATTGCCGCGTCCGCATCAAAGGCCGGCGGGCCGCGTCACTCGGCCGCGGAGGGCAAAGCGCGCTTGTCCCAGTGAAGGGCAGCCCTGGTGTGATCCTGGTCGCCGCCCAGCGCATCGCGGGCATCCGCCCACAGGCAGCAGACGAGCTGTCCGACCGGTGCCTCAACGCCAATCTGCTCAGCGAGGTCGGCGGCGATCTTGACGTCCTTGGCGAGAAGCCCGAGCGCAAAGCCGGTGGCAAATTTTCCGGATAGGACATGCTGCTTGATCAGCATTTCGGAGGCGAAGCTGCGTCCGGTCGAGACGTTCACCACATCCGCCATGATTTCCGGATCGAGGCCGAATTTACGCCCCACCGCGACGGCTTCCGCAGCGGCGGCAAAGCTCGTCGCCGCGAGGAAATTGTTCAGGCATTTCATCGCATGGCCGCAGCCCAGCGATCCCACCTCAAACAGTTTCGAGCCCATGCAGGCGAGCACGGGCTTTGCCGTCGTGACCGCATCCGGCTCGCCGCCGATCATGATCGCAAGAGATCCATCCGTGGCGCGGGGCACGCCCCCTGAGACCGGCGCATCCACCAGCTTGAGATTGCGCGCAGCAAGATCCTTGCCGAGCGCGCGTGTGCCGACCGGGTCGGCCGAACTCATGTCGATCACGATCGCACCGGCTTTCAGGTTCGCCGCCAGCGCGCCGCCCTGCATGGTGAACAGCGCCTCGCGCACTTCCTTGCCGTTCGGCAGCATGGTGACGACGGCGTCGCAGGCCTCGCCGAGCTCGGCGAGCTGGTCGGTCGCGCGCGCGCCCTTCTTCCCCGCAAAGGGTTTTTTGCGTTCGGAGCCGAGATCGAAAGAC
>NZ_JBKBVB010000085.1:0-19190 GCF_046289595.1 Pseudorhodoplanes sp. | reverse complement strand
GGAGATCGCGTTGATTTCCGGCTTCACCCCGAGCCGCACCTCCGAATAGATGCGGATCGGCAGCGTGGTCGCGCCGGGTCCGGTGGTGAAGCTTGCGATCACCAGATCGTCGAGCGACAGCGTGAAGGCGAGCATGAAGCCCGCCAGCACCGCCGGCAGGATCAGCGGCAAGGTCACGGTGAGAAAGGCGCGCAGAGGCCGGCAGCCGAGGTCCATGGCCGCCTCCTCCAGGCTCCAGTCGAACGACAGAAGCCGCGACTGCACGATCACGGTGACGAAGCACATGGTCAGCGTGGTATGCGCGAGCGTGGTGGTGAAGATGCCGCGATCGATGTCGATGGCGACGAACAGGAGCAATAGGGCGAGCCCGATGATGACTTCCGGCATGACCATCGGCGCGTACACCATGGCGGAAAACGGCAGCCGGCCGCGGAAGCGGCCCATCCGCACCAGCGCAAGTGCGGCCAGCGTGCCGAGCACGGTGGCAAGGCAGGCGGTCATGAAGGCGATGCGCAACGACACCCATGCCGCCTGCAGGAGCGCGGAATCCTGAAGCAGCGCCCGGTACCAGCGCAGCGACCAGCCGCCCCAGACCGAGACCAGCTTCGAATCGTTGAAGGAATAGATGACGAGGATCGCAATCGGCACATAGAGAAAGACGAGGCCGAGCGCGACGGAGACGATGTTGAAGGGCGAGGCGCGGCGCATCTCACCTGCGCTCCAGCGCGCGCGACTGCACCGACTGGAAGAACACGATCGGCACCAGCAAAATCGCCAGCAGCACGGTGGCGAGCGCGGAGGCCACCGGCCAGTCCCGGTTGGAGAAGAATTCGGTCCACAAGGTTTGCCCGATGAACAGCGCATCCGAGCCGCCAAGCAGATCGGGGATCACGAATTCGCCGACAATCGGGATGAAGCACAGGAACGAGCCCGCGATCACGCCGGGCAAAGCGAGCGGCAGCGTCACGAGCCAGAACGCCTTCCAGCGCGGGCAGCCGAGATCGGCCGCGGCCTCCAGCAGCGTCTCGTCCATCTTCTCGAACGAGGCATAGAGCGGCAGCACCATGAAGGGCAGATAGGAATAGACGATGCCGATGAAGATTGCAGTGTCGGTGGCGAGCCAGGTCACCGGCTCCGGGAGGAGGCCGAGTATCATCAGCGCATCGTTGAGGAGACCGTCGCGCTGCAGGATGGTGATCCAGGCATAGATGCGGATCAGGAACGCGGTCCAGAACGGCAGGATAACGGCCATCACCAGGACGGGCTGCAGCCCGCGGGGTGCGCGGGCCATGCCATAGGCGATGGGAATCCCGATCACGAGCAGGATCAGCGTCGAGACAAAGGCGAAGGTCAGGCTGCGCAGATAGGACGACACATAGAGCCAGTCGCCAAATAACAGGCGGAAATTCTCAAGCGAAAGCGCGCCGAAAAAGTCCTTGAGGCCCTGCCAGCCGGCGGAAGGATCGAAGACCGGACTGTAAGGCGGTTGCGCCAGCTCGGACTGCGACAGGGCGATGCGCAGCACAATCAGGAACGGCACCAGCAGGAACACGATCAGCCACGCATAGGGAATGCCGATCGCAGCGCGGCGATACCAACGGTCGAATTTCGTAGCGTTCGCCATTGCCTCTAGTCTCTCACCATGACGGCGGCGTCCGGCGCGAATGTCAGCCAGGCCTCGTCGCCACGATGAAGAAGGCCCGATGCGCGGCGGTCCTTGTTGGCGACCGACGCCTTGACCATCAGGCCGTGCTGGTCGCGCAGCTTGTAGACCGACAGATCGCCGAGATAGCCGATATCGACGACAGTCCCGTGCAGCATGTTGAGCGCGCCGGCGACGGGCTCGCGGGCAATCTCGATTTTCTCCGGACGCACTGCGACCGAAACCGTCTGTCCGTCGTCGAAACCGTCCTTGCGCGTGACGACAAGACGGCCCGCCCTGGTGTCGACGCTTGCGAGATCGCCCTGGTGGCCGGAAATATTGCCTTCGAACAAATTCACCTCGCCGATGAATTCGGCGACCCAACGGGTCTTCGGATCTTCGTAAATTTCCGCCGGCGTGCCGACCTGGACCAGCTTGCCGGCATGCATGACGCCGAGCCGGCCGGCCATGGTCATGGCCTCTTCCTGGTCGTGGGTGACGATGACGAAGGTGAGCCCGAGCCGCTGCTGCAGCGCCATCAGCTCGAACTGGGTCTCGTCGCGCAGCTTCTTGTCGAGCGCGCCGAGCGGTTCGTCGAGCAGGAAGACTTTCGGCGATTTGGCGAGCGCGCGCGCGATCGCAACGCGCTGGCGCTGGCCGCCGGACAATTGGTGCGGCTTGCGATGGCCGAACTGCTCGAGCTTCACCAGCACCAGCATCTGCGCAACGCGCTTGTCGATGTCGGACCTGGCCCATCCCTCCTGCCGCAGGCCGAAGGCGATGTTGCCGGCCACCGTCAGATGCGGGAACAGCGCATAGCTCTGGAACATCATGTTGACCGGCCGCTCATAAGGCGGCACGCCGAGCATGCTCTCATTGTCGAGCCGGATGTCGCCTTCGTCCGGGGTCTCGAAACCGGCAAGCATGCGCAGCAGCGTCGTTTTTCCACAGCCCGAGGGGCCGAGCAGCGCAAAGAACTCGCCGCGCGCGATGTCGAGCGACACATTGTCAACGGCGGTGAAATCGCCGAAGCGCTTGCTCACGCGGTCGAAGCGCACCATCGGCGTCGTCGATTGTGGCCGGTCCGCAGGACTGGCCGGGTGGTCGGGCATGATCGGTTCCGAAAATGCGAACGGGAATGGCGTCCGTTCCGCAAGCTAGTCGGCTTGCACGGCAGGCTCAAGATTGCATTGACCATGTTCTGCGCTCGCAGGACATCCCGCATGCGCCCGCAGCATCTGGTGCGGCCGCATGGCGCACACGCGCGGGACCAGGCAGGCGATTGCGGCCGGCGATAGGCTAGGTCAGCCAGGCCGGCTCGGGAGGCTCGGTCACCGCATCGAGGCCGCCGGCAATCTTGCGCGGCGCCGGACCGTAATAATTGCCGATCCGGACCATTTCGCGCGGCTTGACCCGGATCGATACGATGCGCTCGAAAATCGTCTTGGCGGACACCGGCTTGCACAGAAATTCATTCACGCCGAGCCGCACCGCCTCGATGATCTTTTCCCGCTCGACATTGCCGGTCAGCATGATCACCGGAACCGCCGGCACCGGAAAGGTGAGCGGGGAGCGCACGATGCGCATGAATTCCGGACCGTTGATGTCCGGCAAGTCCCAATCGAGGATGACGACATCGGGATTGAGCGTGATGATGGATTCCAGCCCGCTGACGCCGTCCGGCGCATCGTGATAATGCCGGATGCCGTTCGCCTGCAGGAGGCTGCGGACCAGTTGACGCATGTAGGTGTCGTCATCGACCACCAGAACCCGCGTGGCTTGCACGAGTTCCTTGATCCCCTTCGATCTGAGCAGTCTCACGCCCGTCCCACTCTGCTGATTTGCCTCTGTTTATAAGAGCATTTGCGGGTTTCGGCGGCTTGAAACGCACCGCTACAATTTGATGCGGATTGCAACGGAAGCGCCGCCGCACAGAGTCAATACGGCGTTAATGTACGGCGCACCGCATCGCGCCAGCCCTGCCATTTGCGCGCGCGCATCGTCGCATCCATCTCCGGCTCGAACCGTCGTGCGCGCTGCCAGGCCGCGGCAAAGCCGTCGAAGCCGGGATAAAGGCCGGCGCCATGGCCGGCGAGATAGGCGGCCCCCATGGCGGTGGTCTCCATCACCTGCGGCCGGTCGACCGGGGCATTCAGGATGTCGGCGAGGAATTGCATGGCGGCGTCGCTGGCGCTCATGCCGCCGTCGACCCGCAGCACGGTGCCGGCCGCGGCCGGCCAGTCGGCATGCATGGCCTCGATCAAGTCGCGGGTCTGGTAGCCGACCGCCTCCAGCGCCGCGCGCGCCAGTTCCGCCGCGCCGGAATTGCGGGTCAGCCCGAATATGGCGCCGCGCGCCTGCGCGTCCCAATAGGGCGCGCCGAGCCCGACAAAGGCCGGCACCAGATAAACCGCCTCGGACGGATCGGCGCGCGCGGCCAGCGCATCGGTGTCGGAGGACGAAGCAATCAGCTTCAGCCCGTCGCGCAGCCATTGCACGGCGGCGCCGGCGACGAAGATCGCGCCTTCTAGCGCGTAGGTACGCCTTCCTCCGATCTGATAGGCGATGGTGGTGAGGAGACGATTGCGCGAGGCCACGGCGCGCTCGCCGGTATTGAGCAGCGCGAAGCATCCGGTGCCGTAGGTCGATTTCATCATGCCGGGGGTGAAACAGGCCTGGCCGATGGTCGCCGCCTGTTGGTCGCCGGCGACGCCGCGGATCGGGATCGCGCCGCCGAATGCCGCGGTCGTGCCGAAATCGCCGGTGCAGTCGCGCACATCCGGCAGGAGCGCGAGCGGCACGCGGAACAGCGCGGCGAGACCGGCATCCCATTGGCCGGTATGGATGTCGAACAGCAAGGTTCGCGCGGCATTGGTCGCGTCGGTGGCATGCACGCGCCCGCCGGTCAACTGCCAGATGATATAGCTATCGACGGTACCGAAAGCGAGCTGTCCGGCCTCGGCGCCATCGCGCGCCCCGCTCACATGGTCGAGCAACCAAGCGATCTTGGTTGCGGAGAAATACGGATCGAGCACAAGCCCGGTCGTCGATGCCACCGCAGCCTCATGACCTGCAGCGCGCAGCGCAGCGCACATGTCATCGGTTCGGCGATCCTGCCAGACAATGGCATTGTGAATCGGTTTGCCCGTGGTGCGATCCCAGACCAGCACGGTCTCGCGCTGATTGGCGATCCCGATGGCGGCGATGTCGCGCGCCGTCAGGCCTGACTGTGCGATCGCGCCCGTTGCGGTCGCAATCACGCTGGTCCAGATGTCGTCCGGGTCGTGCTCGACATGGCCCGGCGCCGGATAAAGCTGGCGGAATTCCTGCTGTGCGATCGCAAGCGGCCGCATATCTGCGTCGAACACGATGGCGCGGGTCGACGTCGTGCCCTGGTCGATGGCAAGCACAGCCATGGTCAGGTCACCACTTTCAATGCCGGCAACGGCGTCATGAAACGCTGCAACGCCGCGCGCTCGATCTCGTTAAAGCGCAGGCCGAGCTTGGTCCGGCGCCACAACACATCCTCGGCATCGGCGGCCCATTCCTTCTGCATGAGATAGCGGACCTCGGCTTCGGTGAGATCGGCGCCGAACCGCGTACCGAGCGCTTCGTAATTTTCAGCCATTCCAAGAACGTCCCCGATGCGCGTGCCATAGGCGCGCACCAGCCGCCCGGCATGGGAAGCTTCCAGAAACGGCCAGGCGCGGCGCGCCTTCTCGATCTGCGCGTCGACCCCGTCATAGGGAAAATCGCCGCCGGGCAGCGGCGTCTGCGCGGTCCAGGGCCGGGTCGGCGGAAAGATGTCGGAGAGCTTTGTCATGGCCGCTTCGGCCAGCCTGCGATAGGTGGTGATCTTGCCGCCATAGACGGTCAGCAGCGGCGCTTGTCCGAAGGGCTTGTCGAAGGCGAGATGATAGTCCCGCGTAACATCCTCCGGCCGTTTCGATCCGTCGTCGAACAGCGCGCGCACGCCGGCAAAAGCATGGACGATGTCGTCGGGCGTGACGGGGGTTCGGAAATAGCGCGAGGCAGTGTCGCACAGATAGGCGATCTCCGCCCCGGAAGGCGACACGTCCGCCGGGTCTCCCTGAAAATTCTCATCCGTGGTGCCGATCAGGGTGAAGTCCCGCTCGAACGGCAAGGCAAAGACCACGCGGCGGTCCGGATTCTGGAAGATGTAACCGGTGTCATGGTCGAACAGTCGCTTCACCACGATATGGCTGCCCTTGACCAGGCGAACGCGGGCCGGTCCGGGCAGCCGGACAACGGTTTCCGACACGAATCCGACCCAGGGGCCCGCGGCATTCACCAGCGCACGCGCCGTCACCACCTCGCGCCGGCCCCGTGCATTCAGAACAAGGCGCCACAGCTCGTTGCGCTCGGCGCGCACGCATCTGGTATGGGTGCGGATGGATGCGCCGCGCTCCGCGGCATCGAGCGCATTCAGAACCACAAGCCGGGAATCGTCGACCCAGCAATCGGAGTACAGAAAGCCCGTGGTGTAGGCGCGTTTCAGCGGCGTGCCGAGCGGATTATGAATCAGATCGACAGTCTGCGTCGGCGGCAGGATCCTGCGACCGCCAAGATGGTCGTAAATGAACAGGCCCAGCCGCAGCAGCAATGGCGAGCGCATTTTCGGCTGCGGCGGCAACAGAAAGCGCAAAGGCCGGATGATGTGCGGCGCATTGCGCAACAGCACTTCCCGCTCCTTCAGCGCTTCGCGCACCAGAAGAAAGGCGCCATGCTCCAGATAGCGCAGGCCGCCGTGAATGAGCTTGGTCGAGGCCGAGGACGTGCCCGAGGCGAGATCGCCCTGCTCGACCAGGAGCACCCGCAGGCCGCGGCCGGCGGCGTCGCGCGCCAGTCCCGCGCCGTTGATGCCGCCGCCGATGATGGCGAGGTCGAAATCGGCCATTCGCGCCCTCTCCCGCCCGTGCCCGCCCTTGATCGCCCTTGATCGCCCTTGATCGCCTTGCGTCCGCCGCATCAGCATGGCGCGGCGGCGTTGGTCCGCCAAGAGCAAGTGGCGCTCACGCGCCCTTCTATCCACCTGTCACAAAACGGGCCATTTCGGCGGACCAAAAGCGCCTAATGTGAGGGGCAAACGCGCCAAGCTCTCGCATTATGGCCGCAAACCTCTATATAAATACCGCGTCTGCCTGCTCTGGGCAGCCCGACGGATCTGGAATGTCTGCCCCCCGCCTGCTTGTCATCGAGGGAAATACCGCGGACGGACGCGCCTTGCTCAAGGCGGCCGGCGGCGAGGCCCCAAGTCAGGGCTATGCCGACCTGCTGCGCGAATTCCTGCCGCAGGCCGCGATCGATATCTGCTATCCGGCCGATCCGGGCGCCAATCTGCCCGACGCTGCCGGGCTCGAATCCTATGACGGCGTGGTCATCACCGGTTCGGCTTTGCACATCTATGACCGCGGGCCGCATATCGATCCGCAGATCGAACTGGCGCGGGCGGTGTTCGATTCCAACACCCCGTTATTCGGAAGCTGCTGGGGCCTGCAGGTCATCACCACGGCCGCGGGCGGCAGCGTGCGGCGGAACCCCAAGGGCCGGGAGATCGGATTCGGGCGGCGCATCCGCCTCACCGCGGCCGGGCGCGGCCATCCGGTCTTTGCCGGCAAGGACGAGGTGTTCGACGCCGTCACCATCCATCTCGATGAGGTGGAGACCCTCGCCCCCAACATGCATGTGCTGGCGCTCAACACGATCTCGGCCGTTCAGGCCGCCGAGGTGAAGGTCAACGGCTGCACCGCCTGGGGCGTGCAATATCACCCGGAATATTCGCTCGCCGATATTGCCGCGAGCTTCCGCCGCCACGGCAAGCGGCTGATCGAGGAAAAATTCTTCAACGATCACGACGAACTGATCGACTACGCCGAGACGGTGGCGGCCCTGCATGCGAGGCCCCACGACAAGCCGCTGTCCTGGCGGCTTGGCCTCGACGCAACCGTGCTCGACAAGAATGTGCGGACGCGTGAGATCCGTAACTGGATTCAGCATCAGGTGCTGCCGACGCGCAGCAAGCGCGGGCGGGAGTAGCGGCTTGGATTTCCGCGGCCGTCATGTGGTTGTCACCGGCGGCACCGGCGCGCTCGGCACCGCAATGGTCGCGGCCCTGCTGGAGCGCGGCGCCAGTTGTCATATTCCATTGTATGTATCGGACGATGCGGACAGGTTCCCCTACCGGTCGCACGAGCGCGTCCGCCTGTATGCTTCGGTCGATCTGTCCGACCAGACGCAGACCGATTCATTCTATTCCGGGGTCGGGCCGCTGTGGGCCTCGATCCATCTGGCCGGCGGCTTTGCCGCGAAAAATCTCAAGGACAGCGCCAAAGAGAACCTGATGGCGCAGCTCGACACCAATCTGGTGAGCTGCTTCCTGTGCTGCCGCGCGGCGCTGGCTGCGTTCGGCCCGGACGGCGGCCGGATTGTCAATGTCGCCGCCCGCCCGGCGCTGGAACCACGGACCGGGGCCGGCATGACGGCCTATACAATCGCCAAATCCGGCGTTGCCGCGCTGACCGCGGCTCTCGCGGAAGAAGTCGCGCGCGACGGGGTTCTCGTCAATGCGGTGGCGCCTTCGATCATGGATACGCCCGCAAACCGCAAGGCAATGCCGAAAGCCGATCATGCGCTGTGGCCGAAAGTCGAGGAGGTGGCTGCAACCATCCTGTTCCTTGCATCCCCCGAAAACGCGGTCACACGCGGCGCCATCGTCCCGGTTTACGGGCGCTCCTAGGCGGAAGGCGTCGTCCGGGTTGATCGCAATGACACATTCTGTCCAACTCCGCCGCGGATAGTGCGCGGCCACGTATCACTGGAGGACTTTTTCGATGAGCCTGCTGAGCGTCGTTTCGCGAACCGCGATGGTGTCCTGTGTGTCCGCTGCGGTGGCGCTGAATGTGGCAATCGCACAGCCGGCGCAAAAGCCGTTCGAGCCGACCGTCGGTCAGGACGGCAAGGACGTGATCTGGGTGCCGACGCCGCAGGCGCTGGTCGACAAGATGCTCGACATGGCCAAGGTGACCGCCGCCGACAAGGTGGTCGATCTCGGCTCCGGCGACGGCCGCACCGTGATTACCGCGGCGAAGCGCGGTGCCACCGCCCATGGCATCGAGTACAATCCGAAAATGGTCGAGCTGTCGAAATACAACGCCGAACAGGAAGGCGTCGCCGGCAAGGCGACGTTCGAGAATGCCGATATTTTCAAGAGCGACTTCTCGCATGCCGACGTGGTGACGATGTTCCTGCTGACCAGCCTCAACGCCAAGCTGCGCCCGACCATCCTCGACATGAAGCCCGGCACCCGCGTCGTCTCCAACACCTTCGACATGGGCGACTGGCGGGCCGACGAGGAAGCCGTCGTCACCGAGGGCTGCTCGTCCTATTGCAAGGCCTATTTCTGGATCGTGCCGGCCAAGGTCGACGGCGCCTGGACCACCGACAAGGGCGAACTGACTCTCAGACAGACCTACCAGAACTTCACCGGGACGCTGAAGAACGGCAATGTCGTCACCCCGATCACCGACGGCAAGCTGAAGGGCGCCGAGATCACCTTCACCGCAGGCGGCACCGAATATACCGGCACGGTCAATGGCGCGACGATCGAGGGCGTGACCAAATCCGGCGAAAAGTGGCAAGCCAAGCGGGGCGCCTGATTGCGACGGAGAATTGAGCTCATGAAAGTCTCGACCTGCGCCGTGCGTGTTGCGGCGATTGCATCGATTGCCGCCGCGCTCGCGCTCAATGCGGCGCTGGCGCAGCCGGCGGAAAGGCCGTCCGAACAGGCTGTCGAAAAACCGGCCGGACAGGCTGCCGAGCAGACCTTCGAGCCGACCGTCGGCCAGCCAGGCAAGGATGTCGTCTGGGTGCCGACGCCGCAGGCCCTGGTCGACAAGATGCTCGACATGGCCAAGCTCACACCGGCCGACATCCATTACGATCTCGGCTCCGGCGACGGCCGCACCGTCATCACCGCGGCCAAGCGCGGCGCCACTTCCGTCGGCATCGAATACAATCCGAAGATGGTCGAGCTGTCGCGCGCCAATGCGCAGAAGGAAGGCGTCGGTGACAAGGCGACGTTTATCCACGGCGACATTTTCGAGACCGATTTCTCCAAGGCCAATGTCCTGACCCTGTTCCTGCTGCCCGAACTGAACGAGCGGCTGCGGCCGACCATCCTCGACATGAAGCCCGGCACCCGCGTCGTCTCCAATTCGTTCGCGATGGGTGACTGGAAACCGGACGAGGAGGCCACCGCCGGCGGCGATTGCAGGGGCTATTGCCGCGCGCTGTTCTGGATCGTCCCGGCCAAGGTCGATGGCGCCTGGACCATCGATCGCGGCAGCCGGTCGCAGGCGCTGACGCTGAAGCAGCGCTACCAGAATGTCGAAGGCACGATCGCCGACGGCAATGTCATCACACCGGTCACCGCGGGTAAGCTGGCCGGCGCAGAGATCGTCTTCACCGCAGCCGGCGTCGACTATACCGGCAAGGTGGACGGCGACGTGATGTCGGGCACGACCAGCGCCGGCGAGCCGTGGCAGGCCAGGCGCGATCCGCGCGCCGCCGAGGCACCGGCACCGAAGGCCGAGGCGCCGGTTTCCGTCCCGCAAAGCCCCGGCCTCGAGACATCGCCGCCGCCGGCCGCCGCTGCGGAGCCTTCTCCGCAGAAGGCCGCCGAACCCGATGCGCCGAAAGCTGCGGAAAAAGCCGCGACCAAAACGGAGCAGCCGCCCTTCGTCCCTGAGATCAGCCAGGACGGCAAGGATGTGGTGTGGTGGCCGACCGCCGACACGCTGGTGAACAAGATGCTGGATCTCGCACAGCTCGCCCCGAACGAGAGGTTGATCGATCTCGGGTCGGGCGACGGGCGCACGGTGATTGCCGCGGCCAAACGCGGCGCCACTGCGCTCGGCATCGAATACAATCCCAAGATGGTCGAGCTGTCGCGCTTCAATGCCAAACAGGCCGGCGTCAGCGACAAGGCGACGTTCCGGCGCGCCGATATCTTCAAGACCAATTTCTCGAATGCCGACGTGCTGACGCTGTTCCTTTTGCCCGAACTGAACGAGCGGCTGCGCCCAACCATCCTGCGCATGCGGCCGGGCACCCGCGTGGTCTCCAACTCCTTCGAGATGGGCGACTGGGAGCCCGATGCGGTCGCCGAGGTCGAGGAGGATTGCGAGACCTATTGCAAGGCGCTGCTGTGGATCGTGCCGGCGCGGATCGAAGGCCGCTGGCGCATGGGCAAGGACACCGTCACCATCCGCCAGCGCTTCCAGACCTTCACCGGGACCATCCGGCGCGGCAAGAACGTCACCCGCATCACCGACGGCAAGCTGAACGGCGACGAAATCACCTTCACGGCCGGCGGCGTCGCGTATACCGGCAAGGTCAGCGGGCGATCGATCAACGGCACGACCGAGTCCGGCCGCAAATGGAGCGCGAGGCGGGCGTGAGTGGACGGCTGATAGCGATCGCGGCTTGCGCCGCAAGATTGGCGCTGGCGGTCTGCCTTGCGGCAACGCCTGTTACAACGGGCGCGTTCGCGCAACCTGCGGCAAAGCCGAAGCCGCCGGTGATCGGCCAGGAGGGCAAGGATGCCATCTGGGTGCCGACCCCCGAGACGCTGATCGAGCTGATGCTCGATCTTGCCAAAGTGACGCCGGACGACAAGGTCGTCGATCTCGGCTCCGGCGACGGACGCGCGGTGATTGCCGCGGCCAAACGCGGAGCGCGCGCCCGCGGCGTCGAATATGACGAAAATCTTGTGGCCTATTCCAAAATGAAGGCCGAAGAAGCCGGCGTCGCCAAGCTGGCCTCATTCGAGCGCGCCGACATCTTCGACACCGATTTTTCGGAATCGACCGTCATTGTCCTGTTCCTGCTGCCCGACATGAATATCAGGCTGCGGCCGAAAATCCTCGCCATGAAGCCGGGAACGCGGGTTGTGTCGAACACCTTCGGCATGGGAGCGTGGTACCCCGACCAGAAATCCTCGCTCGAAAGCGAGTGCGAGTTCTTCTTTTGCGAAGCGCTGTTGTGGGTGGTCCCCGCGCAAATCGCGGGCGACTGGACGTTCAATGCCGGCGGGCAGGCCGGCAAATTATCGCTCAAGCAGGAATTCCAGATGCTGAGCGGGGCCATCACGGTCGACGGCAAAACAGTGCCGTTGACCGAGGGCCGGCTCCTCGGCGATCGCGTGACGTTTACCGCAGGGGGAACGGTTTATACCGGGACCGTGCGCGGCGAGGTGATCGAGGGCATCGCAACGCCGGGCAGCGAATGGCAGGCCAGGCGCGGCGCCTGATCGCCGCAGGGAGAAGCAATCGAATGAATGCGATCAGAAATGCCTCGGTCCGGATTGTTACCGGATCCTGTCTTTCCGCCATGGTGGCGATCACCTGCGCAATCGCGCAACCGGCCCCCGCGTTCGAGCCCAAGGTCGGGCAGCGCGGCAAGGACGTGGTCTGGGTGCCGACCAACCAGAATCTGGTCGACAAGATGCTCGACATGGCCAAGGTGACGCCGCAGGACTACGTGATCGATCTCGGCTCGGGCGACGGCCGCACCGTGATTACCGCGGCCAAGCGCGGCGCCACCGCGCACGGCATCGAATACAATCCCGACATGGTCGAATTGTCGAAGAAGAATGCCGAAAAGGAAGGCGTGTCTGCGCGCGCCACCTTCGAGAAGGCCGACATCTTCCAGAGCGACTTCTCCAAGGCGACGGTCGTCACCATGTTTCTGTTGCCGAATCTCAACATCAAACTGCGTCCGACCATTCTCGACATGAAGCCCGGAACCCGGGTTGTCTCGAACTCCTTCGACATGGGCGACTGGCGCGCCGACGAGACGGTCTCGCTGAACGGCAACGGCGGCTGCACCTCGCATTGCACCGCCTATTTCTGGATCGTTCCGGCCAAGGTGCAGGGCACCTGGAAGACCCCGCAGGGCGAACTCACGCTCGAGCAGACCTACCAGGACATCAAGGGCACGCTGAAGGATGGCAATGTCATCGCCCCGGTCACCGAGGGCAAGATGACAGGGGACGCGATCGCCTTCACCGCCGGCGGCACCCGCTTTACCGGCACGGTCAGCGGCTCGACCATTACCGGCAAGGCCAACAAGGGCGGCGTTGAGACCGACTGGACGGCGACGCGGTCGTAACCTCAGTTCTTCAGCCGGTAGCCGGTGCGGAAAATCCACCACACCGCAATCAGGCAGGCGATGAGAAACACCAGCGTCATGCCGATGCTGACCCCGACGCTGACATCGGCGACCTCAAAGAAGCTCCAGCGGAAGCCGGAGATCAGATAGACGACCGGATTGAACAGGCTCACCGTTTGCCAGAACGGCGGCAGCACATCGATCGAATAGAAGCTGCCGCCAAGAAACGTCAGCGGCGTGATGACGAGCAGCGGCACCACCTGCAGCTTCTCGAAGCCGTCCGCCCAGATGCCGATGATGAAGCCGAGCAGGCTGAACGTCACCGCGGTCAGAACCAGAAACGACACCATCCAGACCGGATGCGCGATTTTCAGCGGCACGAAGAAGCCCGCGGTGGCAAGCACGATGGCCCCGAGCAGCAGCGACTTGGTCGCGGCCGCCCCGACATAGCCGATCACGATCTCGACGAACGAAACCGGCGCCGAGAGAATTTCGTAGATGGTGCCGACGAAGCGGGGAAAATAGATGCCGAAGGACGCATTCATCACGCTCTGCGTGAGCAGCATCATCATGATCAGGCCCGGCACGATGAAAGCGCCGTAATCGACACCGTTCACCTCCTGGATGCGCGAGCCGATGGCGGCGCCAAACACCACGAAATACAGCGAGGTCGAAATCACCGGCGACAGAATGCTGCCGAGCGGCGTGCGCCAGGTGCGCGCCATCTCGAATTTGTATATCGCAACGATCGCGCGCCAGTTCATTTGCGCTCCACGAGGCCGACGAAAATATCCTCGAGCGAGGATTGTTCGGTCTGCAGATCGCGAAACCGGATGTCGGCGTCCCGCAGATCTGACAACAGCGCGGTGATGCCGGTGCGCTCGCTCTTGGTGTCGTAGGCATAGACCAGCTCGGTGCCATCGTTCATCAGCGAGAGGCCGTATTTTGCAAGCGGCTCGGGGATCGCATCGATCGGCTTGTGCAAGAGAATTGTGAGCTGCTTCTTGCCGAGCTTGCGCATCAGCTCCGCCTTGTCCTCCACCAGCACGATCTCGCCATGGGAGATGACGCCGACGCGGTCGGCCATCTCCTCGGCTTCCTCGATATAGTGCGTGGTGAGGATGATGGTGACGCCGGAATCGCGCAATTCGCGCACCACCTGCCACATATCCTTGCGCAAGGCGACATCGACGCCCGCGGTCGGCTCATCGAGAAACAGGATGCGCGGTTCGTGCGACAGCGCTTTCGCGATCATGACGCGGCGCTTCATGCCGCCCGACAACGTCATGATCTTGGAATCCTTCTTGTCCCACAACGACAGCGATCTGAGAATCGTCTCGATATAGGCGGGGTTTTTCGGCTTGCCGAACAGGCCCCGGCTGAAACTGACCGTGCCCCATACGCTCTCGAATGAATCGGTGTGAAGCTCCTGCGGCACAAGGCCGATCAGTTCACGCGCCGCCCGGAAATCGCGGATGATGTCGTGGCCGCCGACCGTCACCTTGCCCGCGCTCGGATTGACGAGACCGCAGACGATTCCGATCAGCGTGGTCTTGCCGGCCCCGTTCGGTCCCAGCAGCGCGAAAATCTCTCCTGCATGGATATCGAGCGAGACGTCTTTAAGCGCCCGGAATCCGGTGGCGTAGGTTTTCGACAGATTTCGAATGGAGATCACGGGTGACATGAACAGGAACCTGCGAGGAGCGATGTAGTCGCTGCCGCTCAAAATGAAAGGGCACTCCCGGCCGGCACGGGCTCACCCGCAAAAACCCACCATGCGGTACAGATTTTTCGTGTGCGACATAGTCTTTGCGGACCCGCCCCGTCAATCCGTGATAAAAAATACCATCGAAACGCCACAACGACAGACAGGGAGAAAACCAAAGTGCTCTATCAACGCACCTTATCGTTGGCATTCGCGGCAGCGATGGCTTTCGCGGCGGCACCTCATGCCAGCGCCCAGCAATATCCGTCCCAGCCGATCCGGCTCATCGTGCCGACCGCGCCGGGCGGCGTCGCCGACATCGTCGGCCGCACCTTTGCGCAGAAGCTCACCGAAGGCGGCAAGACCGCGATCGTGGAGAACAAGACCGGCGCAGGCGGCGCCATCGCCGCCGACTTCGTCGCCAAGGCTGCGCCGGACGGCTACACGGTCTTCGTCGGCTTCCATGCCACCAACGCAATCCTGCCGCATCTGCAGAAGCTGAATTACGATGCGCAGAACGACTTCATCCCGATCACCATCGCGGCCCGCACCGCCAATATCCTGGTGGTCAATCCGAACGTTCCCGCCAAGACGATGAAGGAGCTGGTCGACCACGCCAAGGCCAATCCCGGCAAGGTCACCTTCGCCTCGCAGGGCAACGGCAGCACCGGCCATATTGTCGGCGAGCAGTTCAAGCAGGTGGCCGGCATCGACATCGCGCATGTGCCTTATCGCGGCGGCGCGCCGGCAGTGCAGGATCTGATCGCCGGCCACGTCAACATGATGTTCGACGTGCTGACGCTCGCGGTGCCGCAAATCCAGGGCCAGAAGGTGCGGCCGATCGCGGTGGCCTCGCCAAAGCGCGTCCCGTTGATCCCCGATGTGCCGACCGTCGCCGAATCGGGCTTCCCGCAGCTTGAAAGCGGACCGTGGTTCGGCTTCTTCGTTCCGGCCAAGACCCCGCAGGCGGTCGTGGATTTCCTGTACGCGGAAGCCAAGAAGGCCTTCGAATCGCCCGACGTGCAGGCCCAGTTCGAGAAACAGGGTCTCACCGCCATGCTCGGCACGCCCGCAGAGACGAAGAAATTCGTGGCCGACGAATACGCCCGCTGGGGCGACGTGATCAAGAAGGGCAACATCTCGGCGAACTGAGCCGCGCTCCTTCGTACAACAGCTATAGCGCCCGTACGGTCACACCGTGCGGGCGTTTCCATTTCCGTTAATTGCTGGCCTCGCGCTGGAATAGCCGCGAAAGCTCCTGCGCGCCGTCCGCGCGGCTCAGCCGGTCCATCACCGCATTGGTTTCGGCGAGCAGCTTTTCGACCGTCTGGGTGCGGCGGGCGATCGGATTGCGCTCGTAGCCGAGCCGCTGGAAATAATTCGAGGTCGGCACCTTGGCGCGCATCTCCGGCGGCAGCACCAGCATATCGAAACCGTTGCCGTCGCCGGTGAGATTCATCATTTCGAGCTCCGCCGCCGTCAGCTCCCGCTCGATCCCCTTTGCGCGCGCGAACACCACCGAGTCGAGCAGCTTCTGGGTCTGCAGCAGCGGCCCGATATCGATGTCGAGATTGAGCGCGTGCAGGGCAATCCCCCGCGGCGTGCGCGCCAGCCTGACATGTTCGCTCCATTGCACCGGCACGGTGCGGCTGAAGGCGATCTTGCGCTTAAGGATATCGACCTTGCGCTGCAAAGCCTTGCGGTCCTCGTCCGGCATGGCTCCGGCGCGTTCCTGCAGAGCCTTGACGAAGCGGTCGCCCTTGGTCGCCAGCAGGCTGACGGTATTGGCGGTGAGCAGCTGGTTATAGCCGAGCGCGGTCGAGACCGCGCGTGCGCCGGGCTTGTTGAAGATCAGGCCGGCCTGCGCATCGAACCGGCCATTGCCGCCGGTCTCGAAGCTGTAGACGCGCACCGCCTGATCCCTGGTGATGCCTGCGGCGGACACCACCGCCACATAGGCGCGTTTGAACTCGCTGTCGTTCACCTGATCGGGCTCGAAGCCGAAATGCGCCTTGGCGTTGCGCAGAAAATCCGCCACCACCGGGAGCTCGGGTTTATCCTCCGGCTGGTCTTCCTGCCGCAGCGACGGATCGGGCGGACAGACCGGTCCGGCATAGACCGGCGGCTGCTCCAGCACATAATCGTCGAGCGTAATCGCCTCGCCGTTGCGCCGTTTGGCAAAGCGCGCTTTTCGCTTCTCGGCCACCAGCGTCCAATAGGGACCTGCAACCGCTTCATGCTTTGCGCGTGCGGCATTGCATTCCTTCATTTTCTTGCGAAAATCCGCGGCCGCTTGCGACGAAGCATCCGCCGGCTTGCTCTGCCCGGGTGCGCCCTGAACCGAAAATGCCGCGATTGCAATTCCCAGGATCAGATGGCGCATGCAGTCCCCTCAGGAATAGAGCTTGGCGTGGCGCTCCCGCAAAACGTTCTTCTGCACCTTGCCCATGGTGTTGCGCGGCAGGTCGTCGACGAAGATGACGCGCTTGGGCAATTTGAACTTGGCGAGGCGGCCTTCCAGATTCGCAATCATCGCCTTCTCGTCCGGAATTGAGTCCTTTTTCAGGACCACGACGGCGGTCACCCCTTCCCCGAAATCCGGATGCGGGCAGCCGATCACTGCGGATTCGACGACCCCCGGGAGAGCGTCGATCTCGCTCTCGACCTCTTTCGGATAGACGTTGAAGCCGCCGGTGATGATCAGGTCCTTGGCGCGGCCGACAATATGGACGTAGCCGCGCTCGTCGATCTTGCCGACATCGCCGGTGATGAAAAAGCCGTCGTCCCGGAACTCCGCCTTGGTCTTCTCGGGCATGCGCCAGTAACCGGGAAAGACGTTCGGTCCCCTGACCTCGATCACGCCGATCTCGCCCTGCGGCAGCACCTTGCCGCTGTCGGCCTCAGCGATCCGGACCTCGACGCCGGGAAGCGGGAAACCCACCGTGCCGGCGATGCGGTCGCCGTCATAGGGGTTCGATGTATTCATGTTGGTCTCGGTCATGCCATAGCGTTCCAGGATGGCGTGACCGGTCTTTTCCCGAAACGCGGTGTGGGTCTCCGCCAAAAGCGGCGCCGAGCCCGAGGTAAACAGCCGCATATGTGCGCAGGCCTCCCGCGTCAGGCCGGGATGCTTGAGGAGGCGCGTGTAGAAGGTCGGCACCCCCATCATCGACGTCGCCTTCGGCAGATGCCGCATCACCTCGTCGGCGTCGAATTTCGCAAGGAAGATCATCGCTCCGCCGGCGAACATGATGGTGTTGCCGGCCACGAACAGGCCGTGGGTGTGATAGATCGGCAGCGCGTGCAGCAGAATATCGCTGCCGGTGAATCGCCAGTATTCGCGCAGCGTTTCCGCGTTGGAGGCGAGATTGCGGTGCGTGAGCATCGCGCCCTTGGAGCGGCCTGTGGTGCCGGAGGTGTAGAGAATGGCGGCGAGATCGTCGTCCTCGCGCGGCACATCGGCGAAATCCGTTGGCGCCTTGTTGGCCGCCTCGATCAGACTGCCCTGCCCGTTTGCGTCCAGGGTTTCGACAGAGGCCACGCCACGCGCTTTCGCAATCTCGGCAAGCCCGTCGCGCTTGGCCGGGTCGCAAACCACGAGCTTGGGCTCCGCATCGCCAATGAAATAGTCGAGTTCGTTCAGCGTATAGGCGGTGTTCAACGGCAGATAGACAGCGCCGGCGCGCACGGTTGCCAGATAAAGAAGGAAGTTCTCCACCGACTTTTCGACCTGCACCGCGACGCGGTCGCCCGGCTCGACACCGGCGAGGACCAGTGCATTGGCAATCTGGCCGGTGCGCGCGAGCATCTCGCCGTAAGACAGCGTCGCGCCGTCGGCCTTGAAAATAAAATTATGCGCAGGCGACGCGATGCGCGAGCGGATCGTCTGGAACAGATTCATGATGCAGCTTCAGATCTTGTTGGGGAGCGTAACGAGTTCGCCGGCCGGGCCGGGGCGGGCCAGCTTCTTCACCGCATTGGCGGCGACCACCATGCGGTTTTCGGCATAGGCCTCGTGGTTCTTTTCGATGTCGTCGAGATCGTAGAGATAGTTGACCATGATACTATGGGATTGCCGTAGCCCGTTCTCGGACAGGTCGGCAAGATAGTTGATGCGCTCGAGCCTGGCGCCGTTGCCGAGATGGAAACGCGCGACCGGATCGGCCGGCAGCCCACGGGCATTGCGCGCATGCAGGAAATACCACGCCGCGGCGCGCTTCAGCGGCTCCGCTACCGCCTCGCTGATCTCGTCCGACTGCCACCATCCCTCTGTATCGATCGCCGAGAGCGCCTCCAGCTCGTCCGGGGACAGCGCGCGCTGGGAATCGGAATAGCGCTCGCGTTTCAGCCACGACGCGAAACCCGGAACCGGCGACAGCGTCACGAAGGTCTTGAGCCGCGGATTTTCCCGAGACACCTCCTCCACCACCTGCTTGATCAGGAAATTGCCGAACGACACCCCGGCAAGGCCGCGCTGGCAATTGGAGATCGAATAGAACACCGCGGTATCGACTTCATTGGCGCCGAGGATCTCCCGGTTCTCGGCAAGGATCGGGGCAATCGCCCCAGGAATCCCTGCGGTGAGCGCCACCTCGACAAAGATCAACGGTTCGTCGTTCAGCGCCGGATGGAAGAAGGCGAAGCAGCAGCGGT
>NZ_JBKBVB010000001.1:0-125221 GCF_046289595.1 Pseudorhodoplanes sp. | reverse complement strand
ACATCCGCGGCGTTGCGACGCCGCGGCCTCATTGAAGCAAAGTTTTACGCCGCTACCGGCGATCAGAGCTATTCGGCGCATCCGCGGCGTTGCGACGCCGCGGCCTCATTGAAGCCGCAAGCAGGCACAGAACGAGCTTGCCGCGATCAGCGCCATCCGCGGCGTTGCGACGCCGCGGCCTCATTGAAGCTTCAAGCCACAGCTGAGACCTCGCGGTACTCATAGGATCCGCGGCGTTGCGACGCCGCGGCCTCATTGAAGCCCCACAACCCGACATCGCTAATTCTGCCAACAGGAGCATCCGCGGCGTTGCGACGCCGCGGCCTCATTGAAGCGCCTCAGCTGCAAGAGACACTGCCATGTCACTCAGATCATCCGCGGCGTTGCGACGCCGCGGCCTCATTGAAGCTCCCAAACTGTGCCGTTGTACACGATCCAGTCGCCGACATCCGCGGCGTTGCGACGCCGCGGCCTCATTGAAGCGCGCAGACCGTAACCGCAAATCCGGACCCGGCCCCCACCGCGCTGGCTGACATCCGCGGCGTTGCGACGCCGCGGCCTCATTGAAGCGTTTACGGCATTCAGTCCGGTCTATTCATCAAGGTGGGATCCGCGGCGTTGCGACGCCGCGGCCTCATTGAAGCGGGAGCTTCCGGATGGCCTTTCAGTACCCTACTAGCCCATCCGCGGCGTTGCGACGCCGCGGCCTCATTGAAGCGCGGAGACCGGTGATGATTTCAGCGGTAGGGATGTAGGTCATCCGCGGCGTTGCGACGCCGCGGCCTCATTGAAGCGTCTAATGTGTCAAGCGCATAACATGTGTTGAAAAAATCATCCGCGGCGTTGCGACGCCGCGGCCTCATTGAAGCGGCTGACCTGATTTGCCCAAGTCGCGCCCAACTCGCGATCCGCGGCGTTGCGACGCCGCGGCCTCATTGAAGCCGCGCCGCGCCGGAACGGCGGCTTCATCCGCTCCCAGTCTTCCGCGGCGTTGCGACGCCGCGGCCTCATTGAAGCTGCCAGAAGCATGCGCGCTTATAGCGCAGAGCCGCGACCTCATTGAAGTATCTCGATCCAGGGCGACACGATCGAGAACCTGACGCGCGGTCTCATTGAAGCTCGTCGAGATGACGATCTAAGAGGTCGCGGAGATGACTTTCCACGACGTCATTGGAGTTTGAGCAAGGTCGCGACCTTGCCTTGCGTGTCGCGCACCTTCCGCGGCTTCGCCGACGGGGACGCTCCATACCCGAGAGAACCAAAAACCTACGAGCTATCAAAGTCCGTTTTCGTTTCCAGCTGCTTCCGCTCCTCGCGACGTCCCTGCAAAGTGGGGAGGTCGGCATCACGAAAAATAACTCAACATCAGCCGCTTACGAGAACCGTACCAAATCCGCGAAGTCGGGAGGCTTGGAGAGAGATGGGTCTAGGGAGAGAACTTCGGACGTCAGCTGGCGTTTCGCAGTGCGGAGTATTTCCCACCAAGGCCCGTGGTTATTGGGGATTTTCGCGGACTCGTGAGGCGGTGGAGAGCGTTCGGCACGATAGGACTGGCGGAGGGAGAGGAACTGGCAGCAAACATTCTCTGAATTTGGAGGCTTTGACTTGCTGCGCGAGAGGCTCCGTGATCGAAAGTCGTCTATTTCGTGCGGGTCGAGGCGAACGGGGCCAGAACCCGCGAAATCCAGCACCCGGAAGAAGACGAGTGCCCGCCGTGCGCTTCTGCGCCAAATGGAAGGACTCGCTTTTAAAGAGCTCGAGTTCCAAGGTTTCCTTGGCAAGCGCCGGGCCGCGTCTTTCGGCTGGCGGTACGATTTCAACGGGGGCAGACTCAGCAAGACGCAGGACATGCCGGAGTTTCTAGGCGGCCTCGGCGCGCGAGCAGAAGCATTCGCGGGAAATGCGCCGGGCAGCTTCCAGCAAGTTCTCGTGACGGAATATAGGCCGGGGTCCGGCATCGGGTGGCACAAAAACAGATCTGTCTTCGGCGACGTGTCGGCATATCCGGCCGCTCACCGTGTGGCGAATTGCGTGTTTCGGAAATTCCCGGACAGGGTTTTCGGTAATTCGCGGACAGCGATTTCAGTAATTCCAGGACAGGGATTCCGCTAATTCGCGGACAGTTTGCGGGGGTTGGTTTTCGGGAGCGCCGTTCAGGCCAATGTCTTCTCTCAAGCTGAGTTTGAGAGGGGCAATGCCGAGACGGAAGCAAGCGAAACGGACCACTGTGAAGGACCTACGATCGATCCTGAGGCTTACGTTCGAGCACGGCCTATCGGTGCGGGCGATCTCGGAACGGCTGCAGCTCAGCAAGACCTCGGTTGCCACCTACCTGTTGCGGGCCCGCGAAGCCGGCCTGAGGTGGCCGCTGCCGCCCATTTACGACAGCGACGCGGCGTTGCAGCAGGCCCTGTTCCGGCGGGTCGGGCGGCCGCCGCAGGACCTGAGCGAGCCTGAATGGCCCCGGGTGGCACAGGAGCTGAAGCGCAAGGGCGTGACGCTGACGCTGCTGTGGCAGGAATACCGGACGGCCCATCCCGACGGCTACGGTTACACCTGGTTCTGCGAGAAATTTGCGGCCTACCAGCGTCGGGCCAATCCGAGCTTCCGCCACCGCCACGCGGCGGGAGCGGTGATGCAGACCGATTATGCCGGCCAGACGGTTGAGGTGATCGATCCGCGAACCGGCGAGATCCGTGCGGCCCAGATTTTTGTCGCGGTGCTCGGGGCCTCGTCGCTGACCTTCGCCATGGCGAGCTTCGGTCAGCGACTGCCGGACTGGATCGAAGGCCAGACCCGAGCCTTGTCGTACTTCGGCGGGGTTCCCAAAGCGATCGTCTGCGACAATCTGAAGGCCGGGGTCGTCAAGGCCTTGTGGTTCGAGCCGACGCTCAACCAAACCTTTGCCGCCATGGCCGAGCACTACGACACGACGATTTTGCCGACCCGCAGCCGCAAGCCGCGGGACAAGGGCAAGGTTGAGGGCGCGGTGCTGATTGTCGAGCGCTGGATCCTGGCCCGGCTGCGCCACCGGCGGTTCTTCAGCCTGACGGACCTCAATGCTGCGATCGGCGGTTTGCTCGAGGATTTGAATAACCGACCGATGCGTCATGTCGGGAAATCCCGCCGGCAGCTGTTCGAGGAGATCGAGCGCACTGCCCTGGCGCCGCTGCCCAGCGAGCCGTTCGAATATGCCGAATGGAAAACGGCCAAGGTACATCCTGATTATCACGTCGAAGTCGACAAGACCTTTTACTCGGTGCCGCATCGGCTGATCGGGCGTCGGGTGGACGTCCGGCTCACCTATCGGGCTGTCGAGATCTTCCAGGATCACGTGCGGGTCGCCAGCCACGTCCGCCGCTCCCAGCGCAGCGGCCATGTCACGGTGAACGAGCACATGCCCAAGGCTCATCAGCGTTACGCCAATATGACGCCGGCGGGGCTGATCAGGATGGCGGCCCGGATCGGTATCAACGCTGCCACCCTGGTCGAGCGGATGATGCGTGAGCGTCCGCATCCCGAGCAGGGTTATCGCTCTGCCATGGGGATCATCGCGCTGGCGCGGCGCTACGAGCGCGATCGGCTGGAAGCGGCCTGTGAGAGAGCGCTCGTTATCAACGCGATCAGCTACTCCTCGGTGAGCGCCATCCTCAAATCCGGGCTCGACCGGGCGAGTCCGGCTGCCGAACCCATCAAAGCCACGCCCTCACACGCCAACATCCGTGGTGGCGAATATTATCAATGAAGGAAAGGACCAGTATGCTGACCCACCCGACCCTCGATCAGATGCAGGCGCTCGGCCTTGCCGGAATGGCGGCGGCCTACCGGCAACTCGCCGAGCAGGACGACGCTGCCGGTCTCAGCCGTGACGAATGGCTGGGGCTCATGCTGGATCGCGAAATCTCGACGCGCGCCGACAAGCGCCTGACCAATCGCCTGGCCGCAGCCAAACTGCGCTTCGTCGATGCTTGCATCGAAGACATTGACTTCGCCGCCCGGCGTGGGCTCGATCGGCGCAATACCCTTCAGCTGGCCCAAGGCGCCTGGCTGAAAGCCCACGAAAACCTGATCGTCACCGGCCAGACCGGGACGGGGAAAACCTGGCTCGCTTGTGCCTTCGGTCGCCAGGCCGCCAGGCTCGATCATTCCGTCCTCTATTTGCGGATGCCGCGCCTGTTCGAAGACCTCGCCATGGCGCGTCTCGATGGTCGCTTCCCGCGCCTCATTGACAAGCTCGCGCGGGTCCAATTGCTCATCCTCGATGATTGGGGCACCCACACGCTCAACGACCAGCAACGCCTCGATCTCCTGGAAATCTTCGAAGAACGCTACCGGCGCAAATCGACCCTGATTACCGCCCAGCTGCCGGTTGCTCAATGGCACGACATGATCGGTGAACCCACCATCGCCGACGCCATCCTCGACCGGATCATCCACAATGCCCACCGTGTCGCTCTCGAAGGCGACAGCATGCGAAGGAAAAAAGCAGCATCCCCCTTGACCAGCGCCGAAAACAGCGAAACGAATCCAAGTTGAGTTCACCAGGCAACCAAAAGCCAGCGCCGCAATGCTGTCCGCGATTTAGCGAAACGCATGTCCGTCAATTAGCGAAATCGCTGTCCCGTTTTTGCGAAATACGCAGCGAATCGCCTTTTTCGAAAAAGAACTCGCCTTCGGCGTATCTCTCGTGCAAGCGCCGAATGGAAACGGCTGCACCGAATCATGGTGCCCCCCTATGATCACGGTAAGTTTCCAGACCGCTGGTGGAAGCTGCGTGAAAATGGCCCCTCCAGGATCCTTATGGCCCACATCGGCAAGGACACGTATTCGCATATCCAATCAATGGGCGAACTTCCCGGGCGGTTGCGTAGATCGCTGACCTGGGACCAAGGGGCGGAAATGGCACAACACGCGCGCTTGCGTATTGATGCTGGGCTGCAGATCTACTTCTGCGATCCGCAAAGCCCTTGGCAACGTGGCTCGAACGAAAATACTAACGGCTTGCTACGACAGTACTTCCCGAAAGGCACAGACCTCAGCAGGCATAGCGCTGCAGAACTGGATGCTGTCGCCCACGCGATGAATACGAGGCCCCGCAAAACACTTGGATGGAAGACACCCGCCGAGGTTCTGGATCAGTTCCTGATCGGCCAGTACAATAAAGGTGTTGCGACGGTCGGTTGAATCCGCCCAGTCGCCGTCATCCTGACGGATGCGTTTAAAATTCAGTCACAGAATCTTACGTCACAGGGCTATGGAGAGCAGCAGCTGAAGGTCCAGACCGATGGATCGGAGCGCACCAACCGGCGGGCACCGTGCGCCGCATCACGCCTCTGTTGCAAGGAGTCAACCCTCCGCCGGTGCGCTGAGCCGGGGCACGGCTCGTTCGAATTAACCCGCTTGCAGACGTGGCTTTCGTAACATCAGCGGCGCCTGCTGCGATTGTCACTCGAGCGACAGGTTCAGAGACTTGATAAGCGGTAGCCACAACTTGCGATCGTTTTGTATTAGGGTTGCGAATTCAGCCGGTGTGCTGATCATCGGTTGCATGCCAGCTTCATTAAAGCGCTTGACGATCTCCGCATCCTGAAGGGCGGTATTAAGCGACTTGCGCAGCCTTTCAACCGACGCCGTGGGCGTCTTCGCCGGAACAATCATCCCCTGCCACGCGAAAACATCGAAGTCTGGAATGCCACTTTCCTCAATAGTGGGGACGTCAGGTAGAGCGGGCAAGCGTTCCCTTGTTGAAACAGCGATCGGTCGCGCTTTTCCGTCGCGAATGATGCCGAGGCCTGCGGCGAGATCCACAAACATTAACGAGGTTGATCCCGCGAGAAAGTCCTGAACTGCAGGCGCCATTCCGCGATATGCCACCGGCGTGAGGTCAATTCCCGCGCGGTGCTTCAGCATTTCCATGCCCATTTGTACCGGATGCCCAATGCCACCCGATCCGTAATTGAGTTTACCAGGGTCTTTTTTCGCGAGACTGATTAGCTCTTTTAGATTCTTTACGGGCATCGACGGTTGCACGATCAAAACCATCGGAACTTTCGCTATCGTACCGACCAAGGCAAAATCCTTGTCAGCGTCATAAGGAAGCTTCTTGTAAAGACCAAGATTGAAAACAAATTCTCCATTTCCCGTATTCGCGATCGTGTATCCATCCGGATCGGATTTCGCGGTCGCATCCATTGAGATGATACCAGCTGCCCCAGGCTTGTTCTCAATTACTAACGGCTGAGCAAGATCCGGACCCATTTTTGTGGCCAGAACACGTGCGAGAAAATCTGAAGCACCACCAGCCGGATAGCCAACCATCCACTTTATAGGCCGATTTGGATATGTTTGTCCGAATGCAGGCATAGCCCAAGCCAGACCGAGGCTTGCGGCCCCCATCAACACGATGCGGCGAGATTTCATGCGTTCCTCCCGAAGGGGCCTGGCGCCCGTTGCGTTGCCCGGAGTTTTATTCCCACTCCGTTGACAATCGTTTATTGACTAATAAGACAGAAACCTGACAATAATGTCAATCGGCCCTACGACGTGATTTTTCGTCGCAGTCAGGGAGGGTGTCAGAGTGAAGAAGTTATTTCGGATCGGTCAAATAGTGCCGAGTTCAAACGTAACGATGGAAACAGAAATCCCCGCCCTCATGCGTTCGCGAGAAAGCGTTCGGCCTGAGCATTTCACCTTTCACTCAAGTCGCATGCGCATGAAAAAGGTGACGAGGGAAGAGCTCGCCGCAATGGACGGAGAGTCCGATCGCTGCGCGCTCGAATTGAGCGATGCGCGTGTAGATGTCCTTGGTTACGCCTGCCTTGTCGCCATCATGAGCATGGGCCACGGCTATCACCGGCAGTCTGCCCGACGGTTGCACGAATGCACGCTGGCCAACAATGCGCCGGCTCCGGTTGTAACAAGCGCCGGGGCGCTGATCGACGGGCTGCAACGTCTGGGGGCGCGAAAAATTGCGGTGATCGCCCCTTACATGAAGCCCCTGACCAAACTCGTCATTGACTATATCGAAGCGGAGGGCATCGAAGTAATCGACTCGATTTCGCTCGAAATCCCAGACAACCTTGCCGTCGCAGAGCATGAGCCCGAAAATCTCGTAGGGCTGGCGGACCGATTAACTATCGCCAACGCCGACGTGATCGTATTGTCCGCTTGCGTTCAAATGCCATCTTTGAAGGCCGTGCAGGTGGTGGAAAACCGGCTGGGACTTCCCGTAGTGTCTGCAGCAATCTGTACGACCTTCCGGATGCTTGAGGAACTACACCTTGAGCCGGTGGTACCAAACGCTGGAAGGCTCCTGTCTGGGCGTTTGCCGGTGCGGGCCGCCGCAGAGTAATTTCAGGTTCGGCGTGAGTTGCTTGCAAGCGGGGGTGGCGGATGGATCAGTCGCAGACAGTGGCCGGGCGCATTGGAAAGATGCTCGCAGACTTAGGGGCGCGACGTTGTTTCGGCGTCATCGGCACTGCGAACTTTAAAGTAACCCACGCACTAATCGAGTCTGGCGTGGGGTATGTTGCCGCGCGGCATGAAGGCAATGCGGCAGTCATGGCCGATGCCTACGCTAAGTCCACTGGCGAACTGACTCTCCTCAGTGTGCATTCCGGCCCCGGCCTTACCAATGCACTGACCGGTATCGCTGAGGCAGCCAAGAGCGGCACTCCGTTATTGGTGCTTGCGGGCGATGCGCCTGTCGGGGGCGTCACGTCCAATTTCTATTTCGATCAGGCCGGGATGGCTCGCTCAGTTGGAGCGGTAGCGGAACGCATCCATTCATCCCGCACCGCTCTCAACGACACTATGCGTGCAGTCACGCGCGTCATGCGTGACCGCCAAACGGTTGTGCTCAGCCTACCGATCGACATGCAGGAGGAACTGCTCATTGGGAATGTCGCCGCGCCGTATGTGACGCCGTTGGTGGCTCGAATTGTACCGTCAGAAAAAGCGATCGAGACGCTTGTCGATGACATCTTAAGAGCCAAGCGCCCGGTAATTCTTGCCGGACGTGGGGCGGTGATTTCTGGTGCAGAGGAGCAATTGACGCAGCTGGGTGAAGAAACAGGAGCGCTCATGGCGACAACCGTTTGCGCAAACGGATTTTTCAACGGCAATCCATGGTCGGTTGGTATTTGCGGTGGGTTTTCCACGCAGTCCGCAGCGGCGCTTTTGGCAGAGGGTGACCTCTTTCTTGGTTTTGGCGCCACGTTTACCCAATGGACCACAAAGTTCGGGAAGTTAATCGGTCCACAAGCGGTCGTGGCACAGATCGACATCGATGCCGGCCGTCTCGGCATGCAGCGCCAGGTGCATCACGGCGTTCAAGGTGACGCGGCGTTAACAGCAGACGCGATCATAAAGGCGCTAAAATTGCGCCAAAGCGGATCAGCTAAGTGGCGCAGCGACGCTCTACGTGCGCAGGTTACCGCAAGTCTGCCTCAAAATGAGGCCTACGACGACGAATCAACCGACACATTCATCGATCCTCGCACTGTAAGCATTGCCGTCGATCGTATTCTGCCGGACGACCGCTTAGTCGCATGCGACGCCGGACATTTTATGGGCTGGGTACCACGCTATCTTCGCGTGCCTGATGCGCGCGCCTCCTGCATGAGTTTTTCATTCCAGTCAGTGGGGCTCGGCATTGGATCAGCTATTGGCCTTGCAGCCTCGCGTCCAGAACGACTAACGGTCCTTGGTACCGGTGATGGCGGCTTCTTTATGTCATTGGCGGATTTCGAGACCGCGGTACGGCTTCGCTTAAACATGTGTATTCTTGTTTATGATGATGAGGCGTTTGGCGCCGAAGTGCATCGCTTTCGGCGCGAAAATCTCAAGGTGGACATGGTGCAATTCGCGGGTACCAACATAGCGGAGATTGCACGGGGGTTCGGGGCGCGTGCTATTGAAGTCCGCAAGGTATCCGATCTAGCCCCGCTGGAAGATTGGGTAAGAGACGGAGCTCAAGGCGTATTTGTAGTGGATGCGAAGATCTGTCCTGACCTGGAAGCAGATTACCATAAAGAAATGTGAATGGTTGCGCGCCAGCTGAGCACGAACTCCAAAGGCGGGGACACGATGTCTCGGCCGGCTATGCGGTCTTCACTCAGACAGCGCGATCGGTCGGCAACGACATGCGGCTCGAACACGAGATCGCGCTGCTGGACGTGGCAGCCGGGATCTACCTCCTGAAGGACGCGATCTAAGCGTATCATCTTGATCGGTAATTCGGGCGGCGCGAGCCTCTATGCGTTCGACAATCAGCAATCGAAGATGCCGCCGGAAGGGTCGACGCCGGGCGGCAGATCGACCGGACTTTCCGGGGCCTCCATGCCGGTCGCGGATGGCTTCGGTTTCGTGTCGCCCATCCCGGCCAGGGCCAGAGCGGCGCAGAGATCGGACTCGGCATCCATTGCAGCGAGTTCCTCTCTGACCACGATCTTCATTCGCATGCGACTAGAATGAAACGTAAATCGCTCCGGACGAATGCTCTCGCGCGCCCGCAACGTCAACGGGATTTCGGTCTCCTTGGACGTTAGAACTGGGTACGATCTGCCCGATCCGAAAAGAAGATTTCATAGGAGAGCTTCGATTTAACGATCTCGCCGCCATCGGAGCTGCGGGAGCGGCCGAAACTCATGGGGCGTCAAAGAGCATTGACATATGTGTCTAAGTTTTGTCTTATTTGTCAATAAAGACCGTTCTCAAATGTCACCGGAAGCAACAGGTGTCGGAGCTCAGAGCTTATTTCAGTTGTCTTGAAAGGACGAGCGCGAGTGAGGCCAATACAACCGCGATTCCCCATTCCGGGCGTATCTTATCGCTCGGCCGAGGATAAACGCCGGCATCTCGAAAGTGGGGCTTGGCTGCCAATGACAGCGGGGGAGTCCCTGCGCGAAGCCGCATCTGTTGTCCCTAACAAGCCTGCGGTCATAGCAGAAGATGGCACCTACACCTTCGCCGACCTCGATACGTTATCTGAATCGCTGGCCGCAGGCCTCATCGAGGGCGGCCTTCTGCCGGGCGCCCGCGCGATTTTTCAGATCGGCTCCGTCAAGGAAATCTTCGTTGCGCTGTTTGGCTGCTTCAAGGCTGGCATTGTGCCACTTTGCACATTGCCGCAATACCGCGAAATCGAAATTAAATCGCTCGGCGCGAGCGCTGGTGCCACGGCATATTTCGTTCAAGGAGACGTTTCGCCAAGCTTCGACCAGATCGCATTTGCGCGCTCGATGAAGGACGCCCTACCGCAAGTCCAACACCTCATCATTACGCGGGGCCAGGCCCAAAATGCTTGTTCGTTAGAGGAACTCGCTATCAAGTATGACGGCAAGATCGCAAGGGAAAAGGTCCGCCCGTAT
Source organism: Pseudorhodoplanes sp. (assembly GCF_046289595.1). Taxonomy (GTDB): domain Bacteria; phylum Pseudomonadota; class Alphaproteobacteria; order Rhizobiales; family Xanthobacteraceae; genus Pseudorhodoplanes. The sequence goes on along the minus strand of NZ_JBKBVB010000001.1, from coordinate 114,851 downwards.
GATCCCTCTCCCGATGACGTAATCTTGTTCCAGCTCTCAGGAGGATCCACCGGACTACCGAAGATCATCCCCCGCTTTCACTCCGAATATCTTGGTTCGGCTCTGGCGCTCGCCCAAGCCTACGAGCTGGACGAAAACGACATCGGAATGTGGGCCTTGCCGCTAATCCACAATGCTGGAATGTTGTTCACAGTAATTCCGACGACTGTAACGCGGCGCACTAATGTGATTCTCAGCAACTTTGATGTAGAGAAATTCCTCGCGGCTATTCCAGCGCACCGTGTGACCTTTACCGGCAGTATCGGCCCCGTCGCGCCGCGGCTTATTGAGCATCCTCGTGTCCGCGACTTCGATTTGTCTTCGCTACGCCAGTTTTTCACGCTGTCCCGCGCCGACGCCCTGGAAGCTCATACCGGCATTGTGTCGGGCAATATGTTCGGCATCACCGAAGGGCTGCTGACCGCGTGCGGGCCCAGCGATCCTGCTGACGCGCGGCACCGCGGCTGTGGTCGCCCCGTGGCAGCTGGCGACGAGATCAGGCTGCTCAAGCCTACTACTGAGGAAGAGGTCGCACTAGGTGACGTCGGTGAACTAACGTTCCGTGGCCCCAGTACGCTGGTGGGCTACTACAACGACCCGAAGGCAAATGAGGCGTGCTTCACCTCGGATGGATTTTTCCGAACCGGCGATCTCATGCGTGCCTTCAAGGTGGGTGAGCAAACGCACTATTCTTTTGAGGGCCGAATAAAGGACAACATCAACCGTGGCGGCGAGAAAATCGGCGCCGAGGAACTCGAAGGTCTGATAGCTGGGCATCCCGATATTCTGGACGCGCGGGTTGTGGCGATGCCAGACCGGATCTACGGCGAAAAGGTTTGTGCATACGTTGTTCCAAAGCCAGGACACACCGCTCCCGATGTAAAAACTCTAGGAGTATTTTTGCTCGAAGCGGGACTTGCGAAATACAAATTGCCGGAGCGCGTTGAAAGTATATCTGCCTTTCCGGTCACGCGTGTCGGCAAGGTTGATAAGGCCGCAATGCGCGCCGACATTGCGAAGAAACTCGCAGATGAAGAAGCCATGCAATCAGCAGCGCTGGAGGCTCGTAGAGGATGACATTTGGTGCCAGGATCGCGGTAGTAGGCGGTGGCCCCGCAGGTCTTCTATTTGCAAAGTTGGTTGCGCGCGAAAACCCAGCCTACCAAGTTCACGTTTACGAACAAAACCCGCCGGATGCGACCTATGGATTCGGCATCGTTTTAGCCGACGTCGCGCTCGATTTCTTGAGGGGCATTGACGAAGGCCTGCACTGCGATCTGCTCGCGACCGCCGAGCGACAAGACACAATCACGCTCTATCACCGCGGCACGGCCGTCCCCATCCGCGGCAACGTCTTTCTTGGCATTCCGCGGGTTCGGCTACTCAACATTATGCAAGCGCATGCCCAGTCGCAGGGCGTAACGATTGAATATACGAAACGTATCGAGCGTCTTGATGCGCTTGCGGACTACGATCTCATCGTAGGCGCGGATGGTGTTAACAGCGCAGTTCGTAACGCCCTTCAGACCGATTTTCAGGCCGTGGTAGAGCCGCGAATCAACAAATGGGCATGGTACGGCACGCGGCATCGCTTCGATACGGTAGAACTTATATTTGAACAAACACCCTATGGCATTTTCATTGCGCACAGCTATCGCTACGCGCCAGATTTCGGCACATTTGTGATTGAGTGCCATCCCGATACCTGGCAGCGAGCCGGTCTCGATACTAAAACCGACGATGAGAGTCGGCGCTTTTGCGGTCAAATTTTCGAAGCATATCTCGACGGTGAGGAGCTGATTTCGAATCGCTCTGTCTGGTTCAATCCGAGCTTCGTCACTTCTAAACGGTGGTTTTCGGGAAAGGTGGTTTTGATCGGCGATGCCCTAAAGACTGTGCATCCCTCTATTGGCTCTGGAACACGCATGGCTTTCGAAGACGCGACCGCGCTTGCCCAAGCTATAAATTCCTGCGGTGGGGATTTCGCCGCTGGCCTTGTCGCCTTCGAAAACGCCCGACGGCCGGTAGCGAATGGTTTTCAGGATGCTGCCATGAAAAGCATTCTTTGGTACGAGTCTGCGGACACCCGTCAGCACCTTACGCCGCTAGAATTCGCGTATAGCTATATGATGAGGACCGGGAAGGTCGATCGTGAACGCCTGCGAAAAATTGATCCAGAGTTTCTGGCCGCCTACGAAGCTGAGACCAAGCAGAGGATTATAATGGCGAACCCAAGCGCACAAAGCTTGCTTTAGCAGATTTAACTGGTCTGCTCTCGATAATACTCCAGTTGGGCCCGAAGCATTTTGGGGATTTCGATAGAGCGGCGCTCGAGACGGGACAACATGATCGGTGTTATTCGCGCTACAAAGAGGCTATGCGGAGTATCATCTATACTGCGACCGGTCACTTCGACATCAAATGTTCGGTGGCGTATATCGGTAACCAGGCAGGTCATGTCGAAAACTTGTTCGACCTGCAGCATGTTAACAAACTCGAAGGATAAAGCCTTAATCGGTGAATCGAAGTCGAGCCGCCTCATCGCTCCGAACATAGGCTCCCCGAGAAGCGTCGAAATAAACCACTGATAGGCTGACAAAGCGAACTCAGAAAAATTCGGCGTATAGACGACTCCCGCCGGATCACATTCTCCGAATTTGACCCGGCGGCGAACCATGACCGGTCGTGTGGAAATCAATTTCTCCGAAAAATCCATCATTTCCCCTCCATTCTTGCGCCCTGAACCGCGACTACTGGCTGCGACAACCAAAGGCATCGACAAAGGCGGTTCTAGACGTTATCGTCAGTTATTCAACAACAATGACAAACTATCGCATTGCTACGGAGGACCCCATGAAAACCCTGCTATCAGTATTGGCTGCTTTGGCTTTTGGCGCGTCGGGCCCGGCTTCCGCTAACGCTCAGGAACCAGTGCGGCTCGGATTCCTGTCGTCGATGAGCGGAACATTCGGCGTCCTCGGTGCCGAGCAGAAGCGCGGTCTTGATCTTGCGCTTGAACATCTCGGAAACAAGCTTGGCGGCCGTCCCGTGAAGCTGGTTGAGATCGACGACAAGTCGAGTCCAGTGGACGCGGCGGATGCTGCGAACCGAATGGTCGAGCGAGAAAAGATACAGATTGTGACAGGGCTCGTCTCATCCAACTCGATGTTGGCTGCAATTGATCCGCTCTTGAAAAACAGCGTGTTTGTCGTCGGCGCCAACGCCGGACCGTCGGTTTTGGCAGGCGAGAAGTGCGATCAGAACCTGTTCGTTGTGGCATTCGCCAATGAACAATGGGGCATCGGTCTGGCTGATTATTTGAATCGCGCCGGAGTAAAACGTATGATGTTTCTCGGCATGGATTACCAGGCGGGCTGGGACCACGCCAAGTCTGTTGCCAAGAATTTCAACGGAGAGAACCTAGGCGAGATTTACACACCGTTGACCCAGCTTGATTTCTCCTCGGTGCTGACGCAGGTGCGGGCCGCCAAACCTGATGCGGTTTATGCCTTTTATGTCGGCGCCGCCGCTGTGCCCTTTATGAAGCAGTGGAAGCAATCCGGTTTGGACAAGACCGTGAAGCTCTACTCAATGGGCGCCATTGCCGATTCCATGCTGCTTCCCGCCATCGGCGAAGCGGCGCTCGGCCTAGAAACAGCCTATAGCTGGAATCCGGAAATGAAGACCCCTGGCAATGAACGCTTTGTGGAGGACTTCCGCAAGAAGCACGGCCGCAACCCTACACAATTCGCAATGTTCCAGTACGATGCCATAATGTTGCTTGACGCGGCCGTGAGGGAATCAGGACCCGAAAACACCGAGGCGTTCCGCGCCGCACTGAAGAAGGCCGATTTCAAGTCGCTGCGTGGCAACTTCAAGTTCAACAATAATAACTTCCCGATTCAGGACATCATTCTGCAGCGCGTTGAGAGAACTCCTGACGGCAAGGTCGACGTGCGGTTCGTCGAGGTCATCAAAAAAGATGTAAAGGACCCCCACCACGGCTCCTGTCCGCTGAAGGACTGAAGCGACTCTCCAGCAATCCGGCCACCACCATGTCGTTCGCGTTTCTTGCGGAACAGTCCTTCAACGCCCTGCAATTGGGGCTGATGCTGTTCCTCATGGCGGTCGGGGTTACGCTTGCTTTCGGAACCATGCGCCTGATCAATCTGGCGCATGGTTCATTCTTCATGCTCGCGGCCTATTTCTACGCCTATTTCATGTCGCAGACTAAAAGCGCGGTGGCGGCGTGGTTGGGAGCGCTTGTCGGGCTTGCAGCCCTCGCCATCGTCATTGAACGCCTGATCATTCGACCGCTTTACTTGCGCGACCACCTCGAGCAGGTCCTCGCAACCTTCGGGTTAATTCTTGTCTTCAATGATCTGGTAATGATGATCTGGGGCCGCGACCCGGTCTATGTGCCCCTGCCCGATGTCCTCTCCGGCCATGTCATGCTTGGCGAGATCGCGTACCCGACTTACCGACTGATCATCACAGCGGTCGCAATCGTAATCGGACTTGCGATCTGGTACCTGATTGCGCGCACCCGCACCGGGGGCCTTATCCGAGCTAGCGCAGACAACCGGGTCGTCGTTCAGGCGCTTGGGGCCAACGTCGACTACTTGGGCGCCGGCGTTTTCGCGCTTGTCGCGCTGCTTGCGGGGATAGCGGGCATCATGACAGCTCCGTTGATTGCCGTAACCTCAGGTATGGGGGATTCTGTACTGATCCAATCGCTGGTTGTTGTGATCATCGGAGGCCTCGGATCAGTTATCGGCGCACTGGTGGGCGCCCTTCTCGTCGCATTTGTCGAAGTATTTGGCCGGACTTATTTGCCATTCGCCTTGGGTAACACCGCCGGCTTCGCACTCGCCAACATGTCGATCTATCTACTAATGGCCATCACACTGGTCTGGCGTCCATTCGGGATATTTGGAAAACCACGGTGAATACCACCCCACTCTCGTTACGAATCGCCACAGTCTGCGCCATAGCCATCTTCATCGCTGCTCTCGCCGCATTTGGTGATCAAACTCTGCTGCGTTTCGCGAGCCGGATCGCGATCATGGGCCTGGCGGCAGTTGCGGTGGATATCGTCCTCGGCTACGCCGGGCTTGTTAGCCTCGGCCACGCTGCGTTTTTCGGTCTCGGTGCGTATGTAACCGGATCACTCGCGCTGCTCGGCTACACCGAAGGCTTCTTTGTCTGGCCGATCGCGATCGGAGTGGCGACACTGGCCGCCTTTATCATTGGCGCGCTCGCCCTGCGAACGACGGGTGTTTACTTCATTATGATCACCTTGGCATTTGCGCAGATGTTTTATTACGGCGCCAATGCGGTTCCGGGACTCGGCGGCGCTGACGGATTCCGCCTGCCGTCGCGTTCCACGCTGGCTGGCATACCACTCGATGATCCGCGCGTGTTTTTCCTGGCATGCACGCTGATCCTAATCGCGGTGCTACTGTTCGCACGGCGCGCGTCTGGCGCCGCTTTCGGCTCGGCGCTGCAGGCGGCTCGTGATGACGCTATGCGATCCGCGGCTTCGGGCATCGGGAATTACTGGCTTCGCTTAACAGCTTTCACCGTCTCGGGTGCAATCGCCGGTCTTGCGGGCGTCCTTTCCGCCAACCTCACGCTCTACATTGCACCCTCCTCAGTACTCAGTTGGCATCTGTCGGCGGAATTGCTGGTCATGGTGATCCTTGGTATGGCTGGGACGCTCTATGGTGCTGTTGCAGGTGCGGCAATCTTCCTGGCGTTGATAGAGATGATCTCACGCTACACCGATTTTTGGGCAATGTATGTCGGCATCGCCGTGATTGCCCGGGTGCTTCTGTTCCGCGACGGCCTCTTCATCGCTTTGCGCCGGCTGGTAACACCGTGACTGCTCCTCTCCTTTCCATACATAACGTCTGCAAGCGGCTCGGCGGACTGATTGTCAGTGAAGACATCTCGATCGACATCATGCCGGGAGAGCTGCAAGCGGTCATCGGGCCGAACGGCGCTGGCAAGACCACTTTGCTCAATCAGATCGGTGGCCAACTTATTCCGGATTCCGGCACCATTGTTTTCGCAGGATTAGACGTTACGTCTTTGCCCGTTCAGGCGCGAGCTCGCCTCGGCATCGGCCGCACCTTTCAGGTCCCGAAGATATTTCCGAGTTTTGCTGCGGTCGACAATCCAGCAATCGGTGCACTCGGTAGCAGGCCTCATGCTTTTGGATTCTGGACGCCTTTACGAAATCTGGACGATATCGGTCCGAAAGCGGTCGCCGCGCTTGATGCGGTTGGTCTTACTGACAAACACCTCGCACGGACTGAGCTGCTTTCCCACGGCGATCGCCGCCTCGTTGAGATCGCAACCGCGCTTGCGGGCAAGCCGCGCCTCCTGTTGCTCGACGAACCCATGGCAGGACTAGGCCGGGACGAATCCCTCCGCATGGCCATGCTTTTGAAAGCGCTTAAGGGCGGCGCCTCCATTGTCATGGTCGAACACGATATGGATGCGGTGTTTGCGCTAGCCGACACCGTCACTGTTCTCGCCCACGGCAGGGTTATCGCTTCGGATAGGCCTGAGCAGATACGATCCAATCCTAAGGTCCGGTCGTCCTACCTGGGGGATAACGACGATGTCTGAGCCCTTGCTCGCCGTGCGATCACTCGCCGGGGGATATGGCCCCGTTGACGTTCTGTTCGACGTCGATCTGCATATCGAGCCAGGACACGTGGTCGCGCTATGTGGGCGCAACGGTATGGGCAAGACCTCGACAATTCGCGCAATCATGGGCGCGCTCACCCATCGCAACGGCACGATACGCTTTGGCGGGCAGTCCCTGGTCGGTAAGCCTCCGCACGTGATCGCCCGTCTCGGCATCGGCATCGTCCCTGAGGGTCGGCAGCTCTTTCCAAGCCTATCGATCCGCGAAAATCTTGAGGTCCTTGCGCGCGGCACGCTGACCGGCGGCTGGACTCTACAACGCGCCATCGATCTTTTTCCTCGGCTCGGCAGCATGCTAGACCGTCCGGCATGGCAGACTTCAGGCGGTGAGCAGCAAATGATCGCAATCTCCCGAGCACTGATGACAAATCCTAAGCTCTTGATCCTGGACGAGGCTACCGAGGGGCTGGCCCCCCTGGTGCGCCACCAGATCTGGCAGACGCTGCATCGGTTGAAAACCGAAGGTCTGGCCCTGCTGGTGATCGACAAGAACCTGAGAGCCCTCAGCCGAATCGCCGACTTCTGCTACGTGTTGGAGCGAGGCCGGACTTCCTGGCGGGGGACCGGAGAACAGCTTGCGGCCGAACGGGAAAACGTCGAACGTATGCTTACCGTTTAATGGAAAGATCGACATGCCTTCGACGCCGCGCAAGAAGCCTTCGGCAAAGACCGTTCCGATCAGAGGTTCGCGGGGGTCCTTGCAGGAAGCCGGACGGAAATCGGGGGTTCGCAAGGATATCCTGTCGTCCGAGGTCCTGGATCGAGCAGTCGGACTGTTTGCTCAGCGCGGCTTCGCCGGGACAAGTCTGAAAGACGTCGCCGATGCGGTGGGCCTCAGTCGACCGGCAATCTACTATTACTTTCCGAGCAAGGATGCGCTGCTTGAGGAACTCCTCACCGGCGTCACGGTTTCGGCCGCGCGCATTCTGGACAATGTCGAGAAGAGAACCGACCTATCCCCGATCGAGAAGATTGGCGCCGCCGCTCGGGATCTTGTCCTATGGGTTACCGAGCGGCGGCTGCACTTCATCGCCATTGACCGAAGTGAGAACGAATTACCGGCCCCTATCTTAGCTCGGCACCGTGAGGCTAAGCGCCGTGTGCTGAGTGGCATGATGCATCTGATCGAGGAGGCCGTGGCTGCAGGCGAAGCTCGCGCGGTCGACAGCCGCGTGACAGCTTTTGCAATTATCGGCATGTGCAACTGGACAGCGTGGTGGTTTGTGCCGGACGGCGGGCTAAGCGCCGCAACAATCGCCGACCGCATTTCGGATTTGGCCATGCACAGTGTGCAACGTTCTCGTGCAGCGAATGGCTCGGCAAGCGACGTCCGAGCGCTGACCTCGGAAATCAGGGATATATTGGGGCTAATTGATCGCGGGGCAACGTAACCAAATCTTCAGCACACGTGTCAGCCAATTGACATTTGTGTTGAATTGGATCATATTGGTTGGGTCGATTGCCCCCACAAGTTTGGATGGAGGATTTCGCGATGACGCTCGCCCCATCACTCTCCGGACGCCTTTCCCTGCACGGCGTCGATCATACAGCACGTCCTACCTGGAAGCTGCGTGAGACCGTCGAATTCTATCGCGACGTACTCGGGCTGCCGCTTGTTCATGCTATCACCGCTAAGGGATGGGGTCGGGAAAAGGAACATCACGCAGACTTCATTCACTTCTTTTTCGACAGCGGTAACGAAAGCTGCATCGCTTTCTTTTATTATATTGGCACTCACCAGCCCCGGGAACTCGTAGTTCCAAAGGGATATATGGCGATGGCCAATCACACAGCGTGGCGTGTCGAGACCGAGGACGAATTGCTTGCCTGGCAGAAGCGACTGGAAGACAAAGGCGTCCGCGTAAGCCAGTTCGTCAAGCATGAAATTTTGGAATCGATTTATTTTCGTGATCCAAATTTCTATCCACTGGAGATCACACGCTCGCTACGCGATATGGAAGAGCTTGATGCGGTTGACGCCAGAATGACCATAGAGGCGGCGCTCATCCTCGAAGATTCCGGCCATTGGACCAACATCGAGCAATTGTGGCGAGCGAAGGCCGACTTCGTTCGCAAACGTCAGCAGGGGGCCGAGCCGGCAAACGTATCATGAGCGGCTTCTACGTCCTCGACGTCGCCGAATTTGAACCGCTGGTCCGTGCGGCCGAAAATCATGAGCGTTGTCGAGTTCATTCCGTCATTGCCGGCTATCGCTACGTGGAATTCGACGGCGAGATAGAGATCAGACGGGACACGACCGGTCTCGGTGAAGCAGTATGGTTTGGCTGTCTGACTGCGGGACTGGACGGCAAGATCACCTCGTTCACATCTGATGCCATCAGACTAGCACCGACAAACGAACCGGTTCTTGGAATCGCGGCTGAAATGCACGCTTAGTCTATCCGAACGTTTCGTTCGTCCACTCAACGATCCCTTTTGCGGCTCCGACTCGCCCGGGCTCCTCGCCTTTCTCCAGCGCCCGGCCGTGGTGATCGCCGCGGAACCTCTTGCGGATTTTTCGTGACGATCCAACCGCCTCGAAGATTGTGGCGCAATCGGTCGGAAATACCGTGTTGTCGCCGGTATAGTCGATCAACAGGCAAGGCTGCTCAACCGCTTTAGCGGTCTCGAACAGGTTGGCCCGCGACGAATGCCCGGACCAGGTCGAAAGCCAAGCCTCCGGCGTGCAAAAGCGAGAAAACCCTACCGCGCCATAATTGGTTGTGAATGGATCCTTTCCCCAAACAGAACCAAGTTTTCGATCCGAAGGATCGATCGACAGGTCCCAGCACCGCAAGTCCGCGTCAGTACGCCAAATCGTCATGACCGGCGTATGAGCACCCTTGCGGCGGTCAGCGGCCGAACCGGTCGCTTTAGCTCGTTTGCGAGCGGAAAGCCGTTCGTCAATCATTGCGCGCGCGACCGTATCGAGCCGTGCAACTCGCTCGGACTGGGCATCCCGGAAGCGCCTTACAAAATCCGCAGAGTATCGAGATCCCTCCGGCTCGTCGCGATAGCCATTGGCCGGATCGAGAAAATCTAAGTCTTTGGTCACGGAAAGCGCGTCGCCCTCATCAGCAACCGAAGGGTCGATACACTTCAGCAGAATTTGGCCCTGTCCGGGATGCGGCGAGACAAACACGATACCGTCGGCTACTGGCATTGAGGTTTCAACGAGACCGGTAGGCCTGCCGCCAGGCGTTTTCTCATGCCGGCTCCCTGCCTCTTTAAGTGATTGCTGATTGTAGAAGGCGTACAGGCTGGCACCACCCGAATTTCCGATCAGAATGATGCGCTTGAAGCCTGCACCTTTCAGAAAATTCAGTCCGGCTGCCACATCCAGCAGCGCAATCTCATGCTCAAGCCGCATATCGTTGCCGACGGATCGCGCAGTTTGCGTGAAAACAGCATAACCCGCCGAGACCAGATCCGGCACGAGATAATGCGTTGCCAGAAATTCGCGTGGGTGCATGATGCAGAGCACGGTCTCGGCGGACTGCTTTGCGTATAGAAATCCGTTAACCGCCGCCCCGTCTTGCGTTTGCAATGGATGCACCGTGATCGAGACATCAGCTGGCAACCCAGTCATGGTCCAGCTTGCGTTGCGGAATCCGGCTGTAGCTTCTTGGGCCATAATTCAACCTTGGTCAGTTGTGTTTAATTATTGACACTACAGTAAACATGGTTTGCTTGTCCAGAAATTCTATAGCGCCGAGCGCGTAGACTACAACGAGGGTCGCATCAGAGCCGCGGAATGGAGGGCAAAACTCCGATTGTCGACTTCGTCGAAGGCCTGCCCAAACCGCACCAGCAAAAGGAGGAAAGCGAACCGAAAAGAAAACAGCCAGAATCGGGCCTTCCAACCCCGCTGGGTCGGAAACAGAAGCGCGTCTGCATTTCCCGCTTAAGATCCGATGATCCGGTGCGCACGGAAGAGCAGATTTGCCACGGACGAGACATGCCACTGCCCGTCGCGCCGCGAGCAAATGCCCATTGATTGAGCGCCCTTGTTGTTGCGCCGATGGTCGTGACCCCTGCGCCCGGATGACTCCAAGGAGCGGCAGCATCTCTCTCGTTCGGTTCCTTAGTTGTCCTGGTTCGCGTAGCTACCACGCACATCTGCATACCAAGCGTTGTAGCGTGTCACGATCGACGCGTTCTGGCGCTCACCGGACCGCTTTCGATCATAGGCGACCCAGCAGGATTCACCCGCGCGCATATCTGCCGTGTTGACCGGTCGAGCAAAGGCAGGCTGTTCCGGCAGGCTGCGGGCCAACGGGGCCGGCGCGTCAACGTGCTTTGTGCAGCTGACGCAAGCGCCCAGGAGTAGCAATGCATTGATCGCCCTTCGGAAGCGTATCAATGTAGTCTTTGAGCGCATCATTTGCCTTTTCCGCATTCGCCTTCTGGCGTTCAAGATCGTCGATCGTTTTCAGATCGTTGGCGCGCGCCGCTTTCTCGGCGTTTAGATCGATTGTCAGAGCCCTGATCCTCGTTTCGTAAGCCTTGACTTCCCAGCGGGTACGCTCTTTCAAGGTGGCGTGACGATCGATGACGATGCCGCTGATGAGGAGCGCGCCGACGATGCCGACGATCTTCAGGGTTTGCGTTCGAAAACCGAACAGCATCCCGAGCCCTCGTCCCACGAGAGGGATTATGGAAGCGAAACCCTTCACGATCGCGATCATAGGATGCGGCCCTCGTTGTAACCCTGCACTGTCGATTGCTCGGCGCGTTGAGCGCTGCGCCAGATGAAGAACGCCAAGAGACCGACGCCGACGAGGTAATACTCGGTTGGTATTTCGCCGAGAAAATCCCTGACCGGCGTGACGTAGCCTTTTGCGGTTTCGACGTGTTCGGACACGCCCTTGAGAAGACCGCCTACGAACGAGGTGGCGGCAAGCCACATCGCGGCGAGTTTCGACTTCCCAGCGGCCTCAACGGCTTCCACCTTCGGTGCCAGATCCTTCGCAGTCGCATTCGCACGACTTGCAGAGACTGGACGCGGCTTTGCGGTTGCGATCGCAACCAGCAGTTCATCATCGATGTCCGGCGTGGTTGGCATCCCGTTGTCGTTGCGGAAAGCCAGGATCGCCGCTTGCGTCTTGGCAAGCCCGTGCTCGCCGCCGTCGGTTTCGCCGACTTCATAGTAACCGAGTGCGCGCAGCCGCTTCTGCACGTGGGCGATGACTTCTGGTGTGACCTCTGCGCACGTGGTGGGCGTCTGTGGTTCCGGTTCTGGCGGAACATACAGCAGCGGCGCTACCTGCGCCTTGAGCCCACGCTCGAACAGTCTGGCCTCGTTCTCACGCCGCGCGACGAGACCAGAGCCGGGCCAGAGCCGCTTCATGTCTCGAAAACAAGCCGGGACCAGATGGAAGTTCTCCGCCGCCATCGCTGCGCGGATGGCGCGCATCTCGCGGTATCGTCCGTGCGGGTCCCTGGAGGCCGGGATCGAATAGGACGTGCCGCGATTGAAGGTGAGCGATACCAGGGCGCCGAAGCAGTCCGGATGCAGCTTGTCGGTGTTGGGCAGGGAGCGGGCCGTACGAAGCTCGAACTTCGGTAGTTTAACCTCGTCGAATTGCTGCTTGGCGATGTCGAAGGGAATGTCGATCGACCCTACGCGCCGTAGTTGGCTCACCAGCGCCTGCGCGGCTTTCCCGGTAACCCCGCAGCATGGAATGAGTGCCGCGATCATCGATTCGGGAATGCGTCCCTGCCATTCACGTCGCAGTTCCGTCGCCGTGACGTAACCCACGTCGTAGCCGATGCCGATCGTGACCCCAGAGGAGTGACCCGGCCAAGTCGGGCCGCGATACTTCTTCTCATAGGTCTGGCGGCTGGAAACCTCCTCTTTCAGGATCAGGTCGTAGGCAGCTTTTGAAATGTTCATTGGGTACTCCCGGAATCAAAACGGCCGCCCAAAAGGGCGGCCGAGGTTGAGACGGCGAATAAGGTCTCGCGCCTAATCGGCGGGCGGGTGACGCTGGTCGATCACCCGATCGATTTTTCGTTCGATCTTGTCGAGGTGGCTCATGATCCGAACCTCGAGGTCCTTCATGCTGGTTGCCGTGACGAAACTCGTGGCAACCAGAAGCTTGTAGTTTGCAAGCTCGTCCTTGATCTCGCGCAGGCCCTTGTCGACGATTTCCCGGTCGTGGAAGCGAAGCCAGAACAGCGCACCCACCAAAGGGACGCCGATGACGGTAATCCACCATTGAAGGTCCATGCGGGGCGTCTCCGTGGGGTCGTTTCAGATGCGCGTGCGCGCGATACTCAGCGCGGACAGTGCATGAGACCGTTATCGGCCGGCTTGCGGTTGCTTCAGATCGAGCTTGGTGGTCCAGCCCGCTCGGGAATAGGCATGTTCGACGCCTTCGATGCGATAGACGCCTTCGATGCCGGGCCGAGTGCCCGAAAGAATGAAGGTTCCGCCCGGCTTTGCCGCCGCGTCGCCGTCGATCGTAGCCGAGCCGCCGCCCTTCTCGCGTTCGGCGTCCTTGGCGCCATTATTGGCCGAGCCCTGCGCTTCGGTGCGATCCGCTCGGGAGAAACGGTCGCCCATGGTCGCCCGGGCACCTTGATCCTGGATATCCACCTCGACATCCTTCCACTTGGCCTCTCTCTGGTCGTACCAGCGCGCTCGCGCGCGCCGATGACGAGGCCGCCCCATGGTCGGACTGACGTCCCACGAAATGAGATTGTCGCCGTAGCGGCCGGTGACGCTACCCGTGGTGAGCCCGGTTGCGGAACCTGCGCCCTTGGCGGCCAGGATCGCCTCGGTGCCGCGCACCTTGAAGATGCCGCCGAGCTCCCGCGCCAGGCGCTCGCCGAAATGCAGAAAGCTCTCCTCGTTCAACCCCCACCAGTCTCGGCGGTGTCCGGCAAAGGACGGATCGACCTTGATGGCGGTGATGCCGGCGACGCGTCCGGCCTCTTGCAGCGCCTCCATCACCGTCTTGTTGTCCATATGCTTTTGCTGCGGCTGCTTGGATGTGCCCTCGGTATCCACGCCCTTGGCGCTGATCGTGAGTTCGCGGCCGCCGCCGCGCGAGCCGCTCGATTTGACCTCATCCACGGTGCCGACGAAAACCGAAGCAGCGCCTGCGCCTTCCCAGCCGAGCATGATCGCGATCGGCGCGCCGGTTCGTGGTAGCGCGATGCGGCCATCGCGGTCGTCGAGGCGGATCGAGGCGGTGTCCGAATGGGTGCCTTCGCGATCGCTGATGCGAATGTCGATCAGAAGCGGGTTGAAGCGCGAAGAGATATCCTGCCCAGACACCATGATCCGGTAAAAGGCGCGCTTGGCCATATCAGTCTCTTGGACATATCAGTCGCTTGAACTTGTCAGTCCCACAGCGATATCACCGGAAGTTCCTGCTCACGCGGCGGCGGTTCGATCGGGATGGTCACGGCGGTGCCCAATGGGAGCAAGAAGCCGCAATGCTCGAGGTGCTGGTTTTCGGCGAGCGCCATGATGCGCTCGAGCAGTCCCGGCATTGGACGGCGGAACCGTTGCCAGAGCATCAAGTCGACTGACATGCCGTCGGACTTGACCGTGAAGGTTTCGCGGGCGATCTCGGTCATGTGCGGACTATCCCAGGCCGCTGATGATCGAGAAGATCGTGCCGCCGCGTGGCGGGTCGGAACGCTTCACTGTGATATCGAGCTCGATCACCTGTCCGACGCCGTGGCGGTCGAGATGGTTGGCGCGTTCGCTGACTTTCTCGATCACGAACCAGCCGAGCGCGGTGCCATCGCCGCGCATGAACGGCATCGGAAGGCCGGACGCCAGTTGCGATTGCAGGCGTTGCAGCGACGACAGCCCGCCGAACTTGCTTGGAAAGAGTTTGCATTTGAGGGTCCAGGTCTCCGCGCCAGGTCCTACGAATTCCAGGGGCGGACGGCGGCCCATCACCGACTTTTCGGCGAAAGTCGCTTCGCTATCGAGCGAAGTTTCGGTCAGGTTGAGCGGCCAGACTTCCATCTGGACCGAACCAAGCTGCGCCAGCATGATCGGGTTCCTAAGCGAAGCGCAGGCCGGCATCGGCCTGCAGGCCGCGGAACAGTTCGCGCACGCGCGCTTCGAACAGGCGATAGGTTTCCTGCGCGACCGCTTGCGCGTCTTGTGCGCCGTCGATGTTGAACACCGGGCTGAAGGAGACCGAGACGCCGCCTCCGCCGAGTTGCGTCGTCGGATGGATGGTGCCCGAGACGCCGGGAAAGAACAGCTCGCGCCGCCGCTCACCCACCACATACGCGCGGCCTCGCGTGACATTGCCACCGAGCGCGCGCGGGGTCGGTGTCTCGCCGCCGACGCTCTCGCCGGTGATGGCGCTACCGGTCAGCGCACCCTTGATCCGCGCACCGATGCCGGATGCCCATCCGAGCATGTCGGACAGCTTCGATTTCATGCCGTCCCAGAGCTGCTGCAGCATCTGGGCGCCAATGGAGAACAAATCCGCAGCGCCCTGCCGGATCGTGGAGGCAATGTTGGCGCCGAGGCCGGAAAGCCATGAGGTAACGTCGGCAATCTTGGCCCTGACGCCGTCCTCGAACGCGATCAGGGCGGCATTGAACCTGCGAAGCCCGTCGATGCCGTTTTCGGCCCACCGCTTGAAAGCATCCCAATTGGTGTAGATCGCATAGCCCAGCGCTGCGAGGCCGATCACGATCGCCGCGGCCCATCCGCCGAGCAGAATGAAGACGCCAACTAGCAACTTCACGGCCGCCGCGGCTGCCGCAAAGCCTGCCACAAGACCGCCAAGCGCAAAGCCGAGCGGGGCAAGCACGGCCAGTCCCGCACCGATATAGGTCAGCCATTTCAGGGTTTCGGGGCTGGTCTCGGACAGGCTTTTTAGCGCGTTCGTGAGCTGATTGATGAACGCGATCAGGCTTGGAAACACCACCTTACCCAGCGCCACCGCCAGGCCTTCGAGCGCCGCGGTCAATTCATAGACGGGGCCGACAATGCCCTTGATGGCAATCTTGTAGCGTTCCGCGGTGAACCCCTCGGCGTTTGCAGCGATATCGGCCTTGATCTTGTCGAGGTCCGCCGCAAGCACCGCCTGCATGCGGGCGAAATGCCGGCCCTCGAAGATCTGAGAAATATCGCCCATGGTGGCTTTGCCTTCGGCCATCTTCTTTTTCAGGTCGGTGAAGAAGCGCATGAGGTCGATTTTTGTACCGGCCGCGATGATGCTGTCCTGCACGTTTTCGGCGATCGTGCTTGCATCCACTGCCGAGCCGGTGGATTTCATGTGTTCCTGCAACAGGGCCTGAACCTTGGCCGCAAGCTTGAGGGGAGCGTTCTGCAAGGCAGGATCCTCGACCAGCGCGTCGATCTGCGATTTCAGCGGCGCTGCATCGATGCCGCCGGCCAGGAGCCCCGCGATGATCCGGTCGGCGGTGATCTGCTGCTTGCCCTGGATATAGTCGTTCAGGTTGAGACCGGCGCGCTGCAGGGCGGCTAGTCCGCCCTTCGGCATCCTGACCATGCGCACGATTGCCGAGCGGAGCGCTACGCCCGCTTCCGAGCCGACGACCTTGTTCTGGGCGAAAGCCATGGCGATGGCCGTCACATCGTCGATGGTGCTTCCGGTCGCGCCCGCCGCACCCGCCACGTATTTGAACATTTCGCCCATGTCGCGGAGCGACGCTGTGGTCTTGACCGCGGCATAGGAAATCCGGTCGGCCACAGTCGTGGTCGATCGCGCCGCCTGTTCGAGGGTTTCTCTCGGCATCTGAAAGGCATTCAGTGAGGCGGCGATAATCGTCGCCACCTCCGACGGCTTCATGTCGCCCAGAATGGCGGTCGCGAGCGTGGAGTCCATGGCGCCCAGCATCTGCTTCCAGTCGAGACCGGCTTTGAGAAGCTCGGTACCGGTGCGGATAATCTCGGTGGCGCTCTGCGGATATTTGGCATTCAGGACATTGGCGATTTTCTCGAATTCTTGCCGTTGCGCGGCGGTCGCTTCGCCGAGCGCCTCCAGCATGTTACCGGCCTTCTCGAATTCGAAGGCGGTTTTGGCGCCGATCGCGCCGATAATTGCCATTGGCGCGGATACAGCCGTCGCCATCGCATGGGTATGATGGGCGAGCGACTTGGCGTTCGCGGCGATCTGCCTGGCGGTGCCAAGCGCGACGGTGGCCCGGCCGGCGGTCTGTAACGCGGCCAGGGACCGTGCCGCCGCCCGCGCCGGACCGGACACGCCATCGATCAGGCGCACGATCAGGCGCGAAGTCAGATCAGGCATTGCGGGCTATCGTCCGATATTGGCCTTGGCGATCCGCGCGGCTTCTTCGTGCCAGGCGCAGACCTCGGCCCAGTCCATGTCCAGAAGGTCGGGGAGCGGGGTTGCGAGAATGTGCGCCGTTTCGGCTACGACGCTTCGCCATCCTTGCGGCGAAGCTTCTGTGGCAAAAAACCGAGCAGAACTCCGGACAGCTCCAACACGTCCTCGGCATCGAGCTCATCGATCGCCGTCTCGGGCAGGTCGTTGATGGCGGCCAGGAGGGCGAGGGACGCGGCGATGTCGCCGCCGCCATCGGTCTGCACCCGCTCCAGAAGCCGCATATCTTTTGCTTTCGGCCGGCGGAGCGCCAATTCTGCGACCGTGATCTCGGTGCCGGCAGCGTCCTTGTAGGTGACCGGGAACAGGAGCTTATAGGTCGCGAGCTGTGATGCCGGCTGCGGACCTTGCGTCTTCGCAGTCATGAAGGGGCTCCTTTATCGTTCGGCGGTTGCGGCGCGTGGAATGCGAAGGATGGTGTTGGTGGTCTGGCCCTCATCGGCGCCGTTGATGCGCAACGTGTTGGACCAGAAATCCCAGAACCATTTTTCCTGGTTGTTGAAATAGACTTCGTAATGCGTGACCTCGTGCAGGGCAAAATCGGTCGTCATCAGGTCGCCGCGTTTGAAGGCGTCGCTTTCGATCTTGCCGAGGCGGGCCTCCATCACGGCGCGAAGTTCGATCGATGCGCCGGTGCGGCGGTCGCGGACTTCGCCATAGGCCGTGTAGATGTGCTTGATCCGGGAGCCGAGCCCGAACTGGGTCAGCAATTCCGGATCGAAGCCGACCAGCTTGAAGGTCGGTTCGAGCTTCTTGATGCCGACCTCGATTTCGATACCGACCTTGGAGCCGCCGGGCATGTGGTCCTGATAGTCCGCCTCGAGGGTCGGAAGCTTCAGTTCTTGAAGCGTGAGGTGCTTGGAATTCTTCGGGTCGTGATCGCCGCAGAACAGATTGGCGGCTTCGAGGACATAGAGCGTGCTCACGTCGGGCTCCTATATCGGCAATTGGTCGTCAGGCGGCGAGGTCGATCTGCGACAGGAGGTCGTCGAGCAAAACGTCCAAGGCGGCGCGGTAGCGCGCCGAGCGGATGCCGAGATGGCGCAGCACCGGCGGCTCTTCTGCGGCGAAGTCCACGGTGAATTTGCCGAGCCGCAATTGTTCGGGCGAATTCTGGTCGCGGGTAAAACCGACCGTGTAGTCGATGATGTCACCGTCCGCCTTGAGGTCGCGCAGGGCGAAACGCATGGTATCGAGCACGTCCTGCACCGTGCCGTAATCGATGTTGCGACGGCCCAGAAAACCGCGAAGGGTGCGCAGGAACATCAGGTGGATGAAATCACGCCCGCGCACGATGTGGTAGAATTGCCAGAGCGGGTCTTCGGAACAATTGTCGGTGCCGATATAGACAAAACCGCCGGATGCGATCGCAGTTTCGACGCCCATTTCGCCGCGCGCGATGATGCCGGCATTCTGCGAAAGGAGGACCTGGCCTTCGGTCGCGCCATCGGTGAGCGAGAACTCGATCGGTCGGTTCGGGCCGACGATGCCCTGCACCGGCTGGTTCGCCCAGGAATGAAACGGGCGGCCGCCGAATTCGTGATCGCGGCGCACCGCAATGCCGATCACCCGGGGCGAGGCGGGTTTGACGATCGCATTGACCCCGACCTTCACGGCGGTTTCGACCGGGATCAAACGGTGGCTCTGCATGGTCTCGCGCCAATCGGTATAGGCCTGCTGGGTCGTCGCCGGCCCATCCAAGACGGCCACCGCCAGCAGCTTTTCGAGGACCGGGGTCAGCGCGGCGCAGACCGGGTTGGCGAGGATTTCGATGGTTGCGGTTGCGGTCGGAAGCTCCTTGTCCGGAGCGTCGCCCCCGCCCGTGAACGACATCGTGAGCAAGCCGGAGAGATGGGCACCCGGATGATCGACAATGAGCGAAACCACCTTGCCGGCACTATCCCCTTCGCCGAGCACGGCATGGGCCTCCGGCAAAACCTTGCCCGGATCGTTGCCCCCGCCGGAGAACACCACGGTCGGGGCCTCGGTGAGGTTCGTTCCTTGGGTGCCGAGCACCAGCGAACCAAGTCCCTGATATTGTTGCGAGGTCAGTCCCGGTACCGCGATCAGGCGCGGGATCACGCCCAGCACGGGCCCGGCGAGCGTGAAAGCCCAGATGCCGGTTTTCTGGGCGGAGGATCCGATGGCATTGGCGATGGTGGTCCAGATATCGGGTCCTTGCTCGACCCGCACGATCACCACCATCGCCGCGACTTGGAATTCGCCAAGCTGCGCATTGATGCCTTCGATCGCGTCCGGGAGCGTTCCGGTCAGACCGAGCGCGGTGAGCTTTGCCTTGTCGTCGCTATAGATCGCGACCGGCGTGTTGACCGGAAAGGTGTCCGCATTGGCCTGCGGCGCGGTGCCGACAAGTCCGACCACGGACATGTCGCTGACGATGGCGGGCCGCGGTTGGTTATCGACCCGCGTGATCGAAATGCCGAAGGTGGGAGAGGACATCGAAGGTCTCCGAGGGCTGGAAAAGACAAGGGCCGCGCTTGGCGGCCCCGTGGTTCTGGCGTTCTTGGTCGCGCGACCTACGTCAGCGCGTCGAAGGCCGCGTCGATCTGCGCAAAGCTGTCGATGACGTGATTATCGATGGCTTGGACCACTTCGGCTTCCTTGGCGAAACAGGCCTGGATGTGGGCGGCCACGGCGAGCGCAACCGCCTCGATCGCGGCAGCAGTGATGGTGACGAAGGAGCCTGAGGCCGTCTTCCATTGTGCGGTAAAGGCCGGATCGCGCTGCGCCTGCAGATAGGCGCCCTGGATCAGGGCCTTGGAGCGGTCGTCGGTCGCGACATGGAAGCTGCCGACCGCAAGGCCGGCGGTTTCCTTGCGCCAGCGCGCCCCTGCTGCATAGGCGCGCAAGGACGCGGCATCGGGCACAGGCTCCGCATAGGCCTCGACCGGATGGCTGCCGACCTGCAAAAGCGCGCGGACCTCGTTCGAGAGTGGCGCGCTGTCGTCCGCTGCATAGGTGAAAGGGAAGGTTTCGCCGTCCTTCGTGACGTCCATGTCGATCAGCATGCTCTGCGGATCGGCATAGCGAAGATTACTGATTACGAGGCTCATGCCGTCCTCACGAAGTAACCGACGCCGCGGTTGGTGTTGTTCGTCATCTGGTTGATCTGATGCCCCGATACGTTCATCCAGGTTCCCGATAGGTTGCCGGCGCCGGTGTCGATGGTGAGTACGCCGCTGCTATCAAGCCCGAACAACACGCGGCGCAAGTTCGACCCAGCAATGGTTGCACCCTCGTTCACGCCGCCGGAATTGCTCTTCATCGCGAGGATCAATGTGCCGACGGGATAGGACACCGATGAAGGAATTGGTTGGAACTTGGTACTGCCCTGCGCTGCGATCGCCTGCGCGGTGCGCAAGGCCGTCATCGCTTTGGCGTTGTCGGTACCGGTTTCTGCCTCGGCCTGGGAAGCCGCGGGCACGTCAATCGTACGATCGGCCGAGAGATCGCCGCCGCCCGTTGCAAGACCCGAGGTTTGGATCTGCCGCGCTGGCGGAACGCCCTCTGGTGCGAGGGCGCTGACGGCTTGCGCGACCCGGAGCGGCGTCATCGCCTTGGTATTGTCGGTGCCGGCCTCGGCTTCGGCTTGGGAGGCCGCGGGTACGCTGAAAGTGCGGTCATCGGAAAGACTGCCGCCGCCGGTGGCGAGGCCCGATGCGGAGATGGTTCGCGTCGTCGGCACCTTGCCGGCCAGCGCATTGGTGACGGTGCTTGCGAAATTCGCGTCGTTCCCCAGCGCCGCCGCCAATTCCTGCAAGGTGTCGAGCGCGGTCGGCGCGCTATTCACAAGGTCGCCGATTGCCTCCTCGATCCGCGCCTCGATATTGAGATCGGCCGCAAGGACGGCGCCGTCGGTCCGCCGCCAGAACAGCTTGCCATCGGCCTCGTTGATCGCGATCTGGCCACTCTCAAGGGCGTCGGGGACGGCGCCCGGCGTCGCCGAGCGCAAAAGCTTGATCCGGGCCGGCATTGTCAGAACGTTCCTTCGTCGATGATGCCCTGCACCAGATCGTCGACCTGGTCGGCAAGCGCCTGAACGGCCTGCACGGACGCGGCGATTTCCGTCTGCATCGTGTCGAATTGCGCCTCGATCTCGCTCATGCGGTTGGTGGTGTCGGCGAGAAAGTTGAGAAACGTCGTGTTGATGCGCTCCAGCGCCACCGCGGTGATCTGATCGACCGCGGTATCGATCTTCTGGCCGTCGAGTTCGCGCGCGTGGAGACGCAGATCGAGTTCCTGGAACCGGACATTCCAGAACTCCGGATCGCCAAGATTGTCGCCACGCTTGACCCGGTAAACATCGTATCGAATCGACATGTCAGTCGGCGGCTTCCGCTTGCGTGATAGCGTCGCGAATGGCGTTGGCGATCTTGCCCTTGACCTTATGGGTGTCCAATGGCCGAAGCCGCACGCCGTTATAGAGCACCGTTCGGCTGAGACGGATGCGATAAAGCTTCTCCGGCTCAAACGGCGGCTTCTGTTTCCTCACGGTCCTGCTCATGGCTTACTCCTCAGAGCGCCCAATGGATGCGCTCGGCGGCATGGAACATCGATGCCGGCGAGTTGGTCGCGCCCTCGATCACAATGCTGAAGCCGGCAACCGCAGCGCCGAGCTGGAAATTGAAGGTGCGCTCGATCCGCCCCTCGGCTGCGCTGACCACCCGATCTGTCACCACACCCGGCAATTCGTCGGTACCGCCGATGCGGAGCCGACAGCTGCAATCGTGCGGCGTGTCGTCGAAATATTCGAGCAGAAGCCGCACGAAGATGTTGTTCGATGCCGCGGCAAGCATGATCGGCGCCGACACATGCCGGAATGACGTCTTGGGCCGCGACACCGACAGGCGGGAGCCTCCAAGCATCAGGCCGGGCTGCATATCGCGGGTGCCGATGAAGCGTGCGCGGAATTGCACCAAAGGCGGCGCGCCGGTCAGCGCCGGCGGGCCGCCCGGAGCAAGGGGCACCCAATCGCCGCCTGGCGGCTTGATCTCATAGATCAGTTCAGTGGATTCCGGGGCGATGGTGCCGGCCAGAATATCGATCGCCCGCATGCCGCCATCGAGGTTGATGGGCTTGAGTTCGATTGCGACCTGCGGCGCGTTGAACCGCGCGCCCCACAGCTCGATCATCAGGTCCTTGGTGAGATCGCCGTAATAGTACGCGCCATCGGTTGAGTAAAAGAAGGTGCCGTCGGTGTAGCTTTGCCCATAGGCCATGCCGACGCGATGCGCGGCGTTCGAGGTGAGCACCAGCGCATAGCGCCCGCCGGCGCGAAGGAACGTCGGGGTCACCTGCACCCGATTCCAGGCATTCTGGAACAGCGCCGTGTGCGGGACCGCAATGTGCAGGATCGCCTTGGACAGATCGGGGACGCCGTTAGCGGTTTCGCACAGGGTCAGATGGACGGCTTCATCGGCGCCCTTCGCGGTCAGGTAAAAACCGAGCCTGGTCAGCCACATGTCGTTCGAGACAAGGAACGTTTGGGCGACCTGGGCGCCGACGATCTGGTGTTCGATGACGAGTTGGTCCCAATAGCTCTCGTCCCAGGCGTCGATGAACATCTCGACCAGGCGGGTTTTCTTGTGCTTTCGCACCTTGTCGGGGTCGAGCACCAGGAAGCTTTCGCCATCCTTGCTGAAGATCCGGGTCGCCGGATCGTATTCGCCGGAAAGCCACCATTGCTTGCTGCTCGACACCTTGAATTGCGCGCCATAGCGGATGCGCTGCCGCGAAATCGTGCGTTGCACGATATCGTGGGTCTGGAAGCCGTATTGGGCGATGCCGAGATCGGAATGCATCGGCCCGACCTGCAATTTGAGCACGTCGCTGTAGGCCGGAAGCAGGAGTCCGTTGCTCAAGCGCGCGTTCGGATCGTTTGAGGAGAACACGTCCATCTCTGCGGCGCTTTCATTGGCTGGGGCAAAGCGCAGGCCCTCCTCGATCCTGGCGTCGTAGCCAAGACTTTGCGCGTTCTGCGCGTCGCTCTCCTCGTCATCGAGAAAGCGGTCGGCGCCATAGGCGGAGGCATCGTCCGGGAGTTCCAGCCGCTCTTTCATGCGAGCGATATCGACGTAGAGGCTTGCAATCTCCGTCATCTCGCCTTTCTGGCGGATTTGATTGGCAAGGGCGGCAAGATCGGAGGCGAGCGAGGCGACCCGCGGCTCGATCTGGCGGCGGAACTCCTCCAAAATATCGGTGCGCTGGTCGAGAGCTTCGGTCGAGGCGACCGCATTGTCGGTCAGCATGGTGACCGAGAGAACTTGCGTCGGATCGAGCAGGACATGCGCGATGGCGACATGCGCGACCGGAATGGCGGGTGGCTGCGGGTCAGGGCTTTCGCTGCCCGCCGTGAAAGCGAGCACCGCGTCGCGCGCGCGGGTCAGCGCCACGCTGTCCGGTTCGGTCTGGTTGGTCTCGACATTGACCAGGAAATCGCGCTCGGTGACATCGGTATCGTTTTCCTGGCCGAATACCGACACCGCGACAATGCGCTTCGAGGCCGCGGCAAGGTACGGCACCATGCTCTGGGTGAGGCTCGAACTGCGTGCGAAGACCGCGCCTCCGGCCTGATAGAATCGGCCTGGAGCCACCGCGATCTCGGCCTGCGCGCTCTTGGTCACGTTGAAGCCGGCATAGCGATGGCTCTTTGTCACCGCATCATCGACGATATGCTCGAACGAGGTCCGCGCGAAGGACTGCAGATTGTTATGATCGGACGCGGTCTGTTCCTGATAGTCACGAAAGATGACCTGCTTTTCCACGGCGTGTTACCTTTGGCTGGGGCGGCCGACGACGAAATGATCGATACCGGCCAGAAAAATTGTTCCCGCGATGATCTGCGCCCGGGGCGCGTAGCGGATCATCAGGCGGTCGGAGGCGCGCTTTGCTGCGATCAGCGCGCGCCGTGCATTGAGGGTGCGGTTTGGGTCATGTGGCAGCCAGAATTTCGAGCGTCGCAACAGGATGCCTTCGCCGGCCGCAAAGGCTTTGCGGGTTGCGGGCATCGACACCTGGACATGGGCGGTATGCGCCGGAAAGCCATAGCGTCCGATCCCCATGAACTGGGTCGAAGGGCGTCTGGCGATGCGACTTCCATCGGCAATGGCAAAGCGCCAGTAGATCCGAAGCGGCGCCGACGTTGGCCGAAAATAACCGCCGCGCACGTAATGACTACAGAACACGCCGGCATCTCTGAGCCCCTCGACCTTGATCCGCTCCGGCTCTGACGTGACCGCTTCAAGATGCGGTCCGACCGGCGCCCGCCAATGGTCCCGCGTCTTTGGTGCAATGGTCACGATCCGCCGCCAGGCCTCTGACGGCTGAAAGAAGCGGGCATTGAAGGAGGAGCGCACGAAGACCCGCCCGCTGCCCTGCGCCTTGATATGGAGGCGGAACCAGCTGCCGTAATCGCTGACACGGGTGTCGGTCTCGGTGCCGCCGACCACCCAGCGCGCCCGGCGTTGCAATCGCTTGATCGCGGTCGAGGGCACCGGGAAGGCAACCCGAAAGAAGCTCGCGAAATGATAGCCGCCGGCATGCATGGCGAGCCCGCGATGGCCGCGCTCGCGCATGCGCCAGGTGCGCACCTGCGGCAACCCAGAGAGCCAGGCTTCGCGCTGCGCGCGCGTCAGATGCGGCCCGGAATAGACGACCTGGGGCGGTGCGATCACCGCCAGCGGGCGCGCATCCACATAGGGCAGATAGGAGTGGATCGCCGCGAGCGTGCCCTTTTCGCGGTGCATGCGCACCGCATTGGCAATGATGCTGCGCTTGCGCGTCAGACTCCAGTCTTCCGACCATAGATCGACCGAAAAGGCATGCGCCAGCACCGCCAAGAAGGCCGGCGGGCACGACCAAGGGTCCCAGACCGCGCGGGTCGGCGCGTCAATCGCCTCAAGTCGTGTCGACAGCGCCGCCAGCGCCTTGTTGAACGGCGTCTCCGAGGCCGGAAGAATATGGTCGTGATAGGGGATCACGGTTCGACCTCGACCGCGATCGTGATCTCGCTGCAGAACGCGGCCTGTGATGGCCCGACCACAATGTCACCCGCGGGCGCTGTGCGCCGCACCCGCAGCACATTGCCGATATAGGCCGCGCCCTCGATCGCGTTGGCATAAACGGTCGCGCCGATGGCGTAGCGCGCCTCGGAGGCCTTGCGCACCTGTTCCCGCGCCGCCGCTGCGATTACGGCGGGGGCCGGCCCACGCGGCAGCGTGATACTGAGTGCAATCTCGTAAGGGATGATGTCCGCCGGCGCCACGGTGACGATGTCCGTCAGCGGTTTCACATTTTGCGCATGCAGCGCCGCGCGGACGCGATCGCAAATCTCAGCTGCGGCAGGCGTCCCGTCAGACCCCAGCAAGTACACCGCAGCGCGTCCGGGCACGCCATGCACGCCGGGCCCCAGCACCGCAATGTCCCGTGCCTGCGGCCAGGCTTTGACCGCATGATAGACGTAAGCATCCGGCGATCCGGCCGCGGGGACCGCAAACGAGGTTAGGTACCGAAGAAGGAGCGACGAATCGCTCTCCATCACCGCGGGTGCGTCCGGCGTTGCCGGTTCGATCACAAGGCGCTGGACGTTCGTCCGGGCTGAGATGGCGTCGAGATCGCTGCCTTGCGCATAGGCCGGAAGCACCGCGCGCACCGCAGAATTCACCCGCGCCCGCATCAGGGTTTCGCGATGGGCATGCGCCTCCTGGTCGATCTTGATGGGGTCGAATTCGAGACCGCCCACGTCATAGGCAAAGCCCGCCTGATCAGCGCGAACCTGGAAATCTGCCATGCGCGCCGCGAGGATCGCTTCCTGATCCAATTCCTCGATGGCGTTCGGCAACGGCAAGTGCGCCGGATTGATCGTCGGCGCAATGAAGCGGTTGACGTTGACGACCACGGTCATAGCGGACTTTCGACGGTCACCAGACCGTCCTCGTTGGCGAACAGAATGACGCGCCGCGGCCCTTCGACGGTGAAGTCGCCAAGATGCGCACGCGGGCGATAGACACCCTGCAATTCCAGGCGAAGCCTCCCGGTCCGCAATTCGTCGGCCTCGGAAAGTACGGCAATTCTCGTCAAGGCGAAGCGTGGCTCGAAGGTGAGTGCGGCAAACAGCGCGGTGAAGAAATTGAGCAGCGTCTCGGGGACGAGGTTCTCACCGAGCAGGTTCGGAACCAGGGAGCCGATCCAGCGGCGCATGACCCGCGACCCGAATGGGGTCGAGAAGATCGCTTCCAGACTTAAGATCACATGACCCCAGCCGGCGATCGGGCGGCCGGTCCAGCGATCGAGGCCGGCGCCGACCGGCTTGGCCGCCATGGATTATCTCCGCCGGGTCGACCGGTGCGGCGCTGCGGCCTCGGCACGCCTTTGTGCGCCTGCCTCGCGGATCAGGCCACGCGCAAGCTCGTAATCGGCCTCATCTTGCGTCAGGAGCAGGATCTCGCCCGCGCGCACTTTGCGGCCGGCCACCCATTCACAAAGGCCGGTCGCTTCGTAAGCCTTGGTCGTCATCATCTTCGCCATCGCCGATGCTTTTGTGTCCTCCATGTCTATGCGACCTTGGCCTCGGTCTGTTTGGCGATCCCAGCCGCGGTCATCACCTTCGGCTTGATGCTGTCCGCCTCGCCTTCGTCGTCGAGGCCAAGACGGGTGGTCTTGACCGAATAGACCGCAGCTGTTTTGACACCGAGTTTCTTGTCGCCGACCTCGGCCACGATCTTATCCGCGGTCATCAGAAGGCGGGCGTCGTCGCCGACCTTGAACTCGAGCTCGCTGTCCTTGAGGGTGACCCGTACCGAACCGAAGGTGAGCACATGTTCGCTTTCGTTTTCGGACGGCGACTGGTTGCGATCGCTCCAGGTGAGCGGGATCGCGACCGCTTGCCGAAAGTCGCCGGTCGGGTTCAGCATGGTCATCTGCTGGCCCTTGCTCGGTGGCGTATGTAGCTTCAGATCGCCCGCGATTTGCGCATACGGCACCCAGGGTCCGATGAAAGGCGCCCCGTCGTCGCCTTCGCCAAGTCGGATGCGCAGGCGCTGTTTTTTGGCGTCGACCTGCTCGACGGTGCCGTGGCGCATCAGATTGGCGAGCCGGCGCTCCAATTCGGCAATGCGCACCACGAGTTCGGCAAGCTCGCGCATCGCTACTAAGGTTCCTGCGGTCCGAGCGCGTCGTTGGCGCTGTGCTCGTTTGCCTCGAACGCGCCGCCCGGAAACGTCAGCGTTGCGCCTGCGAGCGGAGGGGCGTTCTCATCCGGTGCCGGGTCTTCGAGGATCGGACCAAGCCCGATGCTCTGGACAGACGTCAGCCCCAGAGCGACCCAGGCCTGCTGCCAATCCGGGGTGACCGTGCCGGCAATAAGCTGGCTCCAATATCGCGCGATACCTTCGAGCTCGACATCGGCTTCCATGGCGGTCAGGAGATCGGCCCAAACACCGGTCGGTTCGGCGCCCGGGATCGGCTCGGCAATCGGCTCCACTTTATATATGGCCCGTAGCAGAGCCAGGCGGCGGCCCTTGTCGGCGATGGCGCCGCGGTCCCATTCGCAGAAATCCTGGGGCCCGGTCCGGAACCAGAGCCTCCGAAACAGCGCGGGCCAAACCGTTGTTTCGGCCAGGAGCACTTTCTCGATTTCGTAGGCGAGGCTTCGCAGATACACCTCGTTGCCTTCATCCGAGGCCGGGATCCGGATCTCGGTCTCTCCGGCATCGACGGTAACCGCCTGCGCCACGAACATGTCGATCGACAGCTCGATCACCTGCGGCGCGCTGAAGAGCTCTCGTCCCGTGACCTGCCGCTTGCCGCTGTCGCAATAGATCACGATCACCGGCGCCCCTTCATCGCGCAGTGCATCGAACGGCTCGACCGCGCTATCGAACACGGCCTCGCCTGCGGAGGTCCTGCCCTTGAGGGATCGGAGCGCCGCGATCTTGATCGCCGCAACTGCAAGGCTCACGTCACATTCCTCACCAGTGACAGGAGGACACGGGCGAGACCATCGCTTTCCACGACCGTGATCTCGAAGGCCGGCTGGTCAGGCCGATCGAGCAGGATGACCCGGTCGCCGACCTTCGGCCACTCGCCGCCGAGTCTCCCCGCATCGATACTTGCAACCGTCTCGGCCATGACCAAGGCACGATCAAAGTCCCGACCCACGGCATTCTCGACCGTGCGCTTGCGATCCGGCCGTTCGGTGATGATCGCGAGCACCTGCCGCTCGGCCCGATCCAGATCGGGGGCTGCGTCGGCATAACCGCCCGACCGCATGGGTACGAGGCGTACGGTCTCGGCGAACGCGCGATCGAGCGCTGGTTGGCTCGCGGTCCAGGTTTTGGAAAACTGCGACATCGGCGCGGGGCTCACCTATTGAAATGTATCCCAACTGTGCTACATAAGGTCGGAGGAGTAAGTACCATGTCGAAGTCCGCAATGATCCGCGCCCGGATGGAGCCCGACCTGAAAGAAGAGGCTGAGCAGGTTCTGGCCAAGGTCGGGCTGTCACCAACCGAGGCAATCCGCTTGTTTTACCGGCAGATCTCTCTGCGGGGCGGGCTGCCCTTCGAGGTTCGGTTGCCGAACGCCGCGACCCGCGCCGCCATTGCCGAGGCGCGCTCCGGCAAGAAGCTCAAGAGCTTCAAGACGGCTGCTGACGTCATGCGCACGGCGCGTGCGTGAAGGAGATAAAGACCACAAACCGATTCTTGCGCGACCTGAAACTGGCGCGCAAACGTGGCAAGGACCTCGACAAGCTCGAAGCCCTGATCGCTACACTCGCCAGTGGCGACAAGCTTTCGCCAAGGCATCGTCCGCATCGCCTTCAGGGAGAGATGAAAGGGCTCTGGGAATGTCATATTGAGCCAGACTGGTTGCTGGTCTGGGATGAAACGCCGGACGCAATTATCTTGATCCGCAGCGGCACGCATTCCGATCTGTTTGACTGACATATTTTAGTGATGGACGCCCTTGATCAGCGCGCGCGGCCGCAGGCACAGCGACAGCGGATTGCTCTGCATCTCGAGCCGGACCGACTTATTGTTATCTGACGGGATCGCCTTGGCATAGCGCGGCAGGCCAAGCGTATTGACGGTCTCGATATAGTCCGCCGGCGCAAAGAAGGTCTTGAACAGATTTGGCGTGCCAAGCGGGAAGAAATGCGCCTCGTTCGGATCGATGAACGGGGTGATGGTGTCGCCCGTATCGGTGCCGCCACCAATCCAGCCGCGGTAATTCTCGAAGGTGATGCCGCCATATTTGAGGGTCGAGAACACCACGCCCTCCCGCAATCTGACGCCCTCCTGGTAGCGATAGGTATCGCGCACCTCGGCGTGCTCGATCAGGTCGTCCCAGAAGGTATCCCCGCAGAGCGCATAGACACTGGTGAAGGCAACCCCGCCGAGTGTCTGCGCCATGGTGCGCACGAGTTGGCTGCACTTCTTGCGCACCGCCGTGTTTGCGCTGCCGAGGGCGAAATTGACCGGCGTGACGGCAGTGACGCCGAATTCCGAATAGAGGTCGTAGATCGTGTTGCCGTCGCGGTCGACGATCAGCCCCTTGATGGCGCCGACGCGCTGAAATTCGGTCGTGGCGTCGAGCTGGGCGGTGAACATCTCCATGCGGCTTGCGAGATAGGTCTCGACCGAGCGAGGCTGCATCTGCGGGCCGAATTCGCGGACATTCTGCACTTCCTCGGCCAACACGTTGTCGTCGAGCTGGTAATGCGGGACCTTCAGAACCCGTGCCCTGCGCAAGGGTTTAGGACGCGTCTCGCCAGGACCACCGCGGGGCGTTGGGTTGACCAGCGTCAGGATGCCGGACTGCTCTTCGATCGCGATCGAGGTCGTGGGCACCGGCGCTTCATTGAAAAGCCCGAGCGAGCCGAGCCGACCCGGTACGAAGGGAAGCTTGTTGATCGAGTCCGTCAAAGACACAAAGCTGAAAGCGTCATTGTTAAAGACGTCGAGGATCTGTTCCATGATCTTTTCCTTGCGTTCCCGACCCTCAGCGCACCACGATGCCGACGGCGCGCAGCTGATCCCATTTGGCGGATTTCTTGGGGTCGTCATCGACGCTTGCGTGGTAGATGAGCCCAAAGCGGTTGACTTCGGCATGACGCATGAGCCCGACCGCGACTGCGTCCGCATCTGTTGCGTCGACATGGCCAATCAGAATGGCTGAGGCGGTCTCCGAGCCATCGGCGGCGGTTTCCGGCGACGGCGCGAATTTGCCGCTCGCGGTGACCCGTCCGAGCACCGTCCCCGGCAAAAGCTTGCCAGCGCCAGAGGCAATCACGATGGTGTCGCGTGACAATCGTCCCTCGGCATCTTCCGAAAGGATGAAGTTGCCATCATGCGGGCTCTCATGGAGCACGGTCATAAAGTTCTCCTGTTCGCCGCGTCGAGCGATGCGGACGTGCGTTGGCGTTGTTTAAGAATTGTTGTGTGCGGCTAAGCTTTGGCCGCGGCCGTCGTCGCAGCCCGCCGGCGCGCATAGACGTCCTCGGTGCTGATCACGCGTGGCGGATTGGTTGGACGCTCGCCGCCGGCGCCGAGCTTCGGCTGCGCCTCCCGCGCCATGGCCTCGTCAAGACCACCCTTGGTCGCCGGCGATTTGGCCAGCGCCTCAAGCACCACCTCGGCCGGGAAATCGGTCTCGAAGGCAAAATACTGGGCAAGGCTCTCCCGCCCCTTGGCCGTCTCGCCCGTCAGGATGGTTTTGATCCGATCTCGTTCCGCCAGTCCACCGCGCCGCACGCCCTCGGTCACACCGGCTGAACGTGCTTCACTCAGTTGGACGGCGACGTCATTGCCTTTCTCGAGCGGCTCCGCCGGTTCGCGAGCAGGCACGGTGTCGCTCTCGGCCGCAGCGCACGCGGCGGCCAGGATTACGTCTCGCATCGTTGTCTCCTAATGTCTGGCGTTGATCGCCCTGACGAAGCCGTCGAAGGCCTCGAGCGCATGGCCGGTGGCATCGGCAAGTCCGATCGCAACTGCATCCCGCCCGCGATAGTCCTGCGCCTCGGTCGCCAGGGCGGCTTGTGCGGTGAAACGCGAGCCGCGGTAACGCCCAACGCTCTCTGCGAACGTCTGCCTCGCCGCTTCAAGATCGCCGACCATTCGCTGGGCGACCTCGTCGGGGAGGGCTTCGAACGGATTGCCCGCCATCTTTTGTGTTCCCGCCCGCAGCACCGTCACCTTCACACCCTGCTGCTCGAGCGCCTTCGACCAGTCGGCATGCAGCGTCACCACGCCGATCGAGCCGGCGCGCCCGTGTTCGGGCATGACGATCTGGCGTGCGGCCGATGCCAGAAGGTAGCCGGCCGACAAAGCGTGATCGGTCAGAATGGCCAGTGTTGGCTTTTCGGCCGACAGCCGGGCGATCAGGTCCGCGGTCTCGAAAGCGCCGGCAAGCTCGCCACCGAAGCTGTCGATCTCGAACACTGCGGCCTTGATCGCGGGGTTGCGCAGGGCGCGCAGCACCTGTGCTTGCAGCCCTTCGTACGAGGTGCGCCCGGAATAGGCGCCGACATAAGCGCCCTTGTGAACCAGCGTGCCCTCGATCGCGATCAGCGCAATCCCCTCGACCATCGCAAACGGCAGCTTGCCGCTGTCGTCGAAAAGCCGGCCGACCTTGTCGCCAATGCGACCGGCCAAGGGCTGACCATTCGCGAACGCGACATGATCGATGCGTTCGCTGACGCCCTCTAGCACCACCCCGCCCTCGACGATCCGTCCGCCGATGCCGGCGAGCGCCGCATCGAGCTTGCCCGGATGCATCAGGAGCGGCGTATTGAACATCCGCGCTGCCAATTCCGGACGCAGGATCATGCCAGCGCCTTTTGCTGCTTGTCCGACGATTTTTCTTGATGGTCGTCGGATGGCGCGGCTTTCCGGCCGAACATCGCGTCGGGATTAAGTCCGAGCGCCATCATTTCCTTGCGCTCTCTTGCCCGCTGCTGCAACGTTTCGAGATAGTCCTCGCCTTGTTCAGCACATTCGCGCTCGAGCGTAGAGAGGCCGGCCGCGAGCCGCTCGGTCGCAGCCGTCGCCTCCTTGTGCGGATCGACCCAGCCGCGGCCGGGACCGATCCATTTTGCCGCGCAATAGGCCGCCTTGGCCTGCGCGAAATCGGGCGCTCCCTTTGGAAGCGTGACAATGCCGCGGTCGATCGCCTCTTCCAGCCAGGCCGCGTAGATCGGCGCCATGAAGGCTTGCGCGAAGTGTTCCTTGCGGGCGGTGAAGCCGCGCCAGACCTCCAGCAGCGCTGCGCGCGCCGAGGAATAGTTGACCTGGCCCCAGTCCATCGACAGTTGCTCGTAGGTCATGCCCATGGCGGAGGCGATGTTGCGCAGGCTCGCCCGCTCGAAGGCCTCGAACACACTGTTGGGATGGTTCGGCTTGGTCAGCGTCACCTTCTCGCCCGGAAACGTGAACGCGATCTTGGCGCCGCCGACATTGATCGGAGCGGCCTGGTAGTAGTCGAGGCGCTGCTGCTGGTAGGCGGAGAGTTCCTCGCCCCCTCCCAGTGCAGATGCAAACTGGTCATGATCGAACGGGCTTTCGACGAAGGCGGCCATCACCGCGTTGAGGACGGCAGCCTGCAGTTCGGCCTCGTCGTAGCGACCAAGCATGCGCAACCGTTTGACGATCGGCGCCAGCACCGAGACGCCACGATACTGGCCGGCGCGACCCGGCTCGAACGCGTGCACCACCACCCGGCGGCCGAAGCTGGTTTCGCGCGGAATGCGCTCCCAAGTCCAGAACATCGGATGAAACACATTCTGGTCGCCCGGATGCGAGCGTCGGACGTAATAAGCCAGTGGCTCGCCGTGCTCGCCGAGCTCGATGCCCTGCCGGCGCCAATAGGTGTCGACTGAATTAGATGGATTCGATAGCCGGTCCGGATCGATGACCTGAACCGCAGTCGCATATCGTCCGCCGCGCGGCAACCAGAGGATGGCGGCGAGAGCTTCGCCATCCATCAATCGATGCCGAAACGCCAGCGCCAGCAGCCCGCCCATGGTCATGCGCCGGCCGGCGTCGCACCAGCAATCCGGGTCCTCGGCAAAATCCTTCCAGGCTGCCTCGATGTCGGAGGCCAGATCCGAGGCCACGTCCGGATCGATCTTGAGCGAGCGCGCATTGGGCTTCGACGACAACCGCCAGCCTGCGCCGATTACGGCATCGACTTGCCGGGTGACACCGCCCGACGCCCAGCCGTCGTTGCGGGCGAGATCATGGATCCGCGCCGCCAGCACCGGACGATCCGGCGACAGCGCCGTCTGCGCCGACCACAAGGGCGGGCGCCATTGCGCCAGATCCGGATCGGTGACCGAAGCGCCGGCATAGCCTGCCGCCAGCATGCGCGCCGTGGAACGCGGCGCGGCCGGGACTTTCACCATAAAGCCGTCGGGCCCGAGGAGACTTGCCATCAGAAACTCACCCGGCGCGCCGAGCCCCGGCCATCAAGCCCGAGCTTTCCACGCAGCTCAGCGATATAGCCGCGCAGCGTACTGACGTTCTGCGCGTTCCATTCCATGCTCTTGTCGCCATGGCGCATGCGCGCGACGCTGCCCTGAACGACAACCGCATGCAGCGCGGCCTCGGCCTCGGCGAGTTGCGCGCGCCAGACATTGATCTCCGCTGCCGTCGCCATATTTCATCGGCCCATGTTGAGCCGCGCCAAGGCGGCGACGCTGGTCACAGGCTTCACCTGCTGCAAGGATTCAATTTGTGGTCTTGATTTCGGCTTTGGCTGCCGCGGCTGCGCGGTATCGGCAATGCGCGGCACGCCCAGCATGTAAGCTGCCGCATAGGCCATCGCCTCGCAGTCGAGAAAGTGGTTGTCGCGCGATCGCTGCAGCCAGGTGTAGCCACCCGACGGCTTCTTGACCCGCCCCTCGGAGACGATCTGCCGGCAATAGGCCTCGGTGACGTCACTCGGGAGATGCCAGCCGCCGGGCTGATCATCCGGCCAGCGCACGCGCTCGTGGACCCATGACTTGAAGAAGTCGCTGTCGAGGCGGACGAGATCAAGACCGTATTTTGCGGCCTTGCCCTTCGGCGTCACGTCGATGCGCTTGACTGACAGCGGCTGGTCGCGGTGCTCGAACCCTTTGACGGCATAAGCGACGCGCGCGTGCCGCCGGCAGAATTCATAGACCCGGTGCTCGGGAACCTCATCCTTCTTGCCGGGGCGGAAGCCGGAATCGATGAAGGCCCGGCGGATCACGACGCCGCCGATCGGCCGCGCCAAAAGCTCGGCGAGATCGGTCCAGACATCGCCCTGTTCGGTCGGCCCCCAGATTTCGTTCTGCTCGATCAGCCAGCTTTCCTGGCGGGTGCCAAATCCGCGGATGACATAGACCAGCCGGTTCTTTTGGACGTCGATGCCGGCAGTCAGCAGCAAGACGCCGTCCGGAATCTCACCCGAGCGATACGGCAGCTTGAGACGGGCGACATCCGCCCATTCCGGCGCATCCCCGCCGGCCGGCGCCCACAGTTCTCCGAACCCCCCATTGATGACTGTCTGGACTTCTTCCTGATCGCCCGAGTTCAACGCCTCGACATAACGGCCGGCACGCTCGCCGAACGACACGAATGGCGACGCCAGCCCTGAGACCCAAAAGCTCAGCGTCGTGCCTTCCGGCGGATCGCCGGTCAAATCACCGTTCGGTCCGATCCGTTGCCCTGGCGCGACATAGACGCCGTGCGCGTTCATCTCGAATTTGTGCTTCTCCTCGATGACGCCGCCACAATTGGGACATTGCAGAAAAGCCAGCCTCCGCGCCTCGATCGCAGTCGCGTCGCGTTCGATTTTCTCTTTGCCGCCCTTAGGCGTGATGTCGATCTTAGGGATAACCAGGCAATCGAACCGCGGGATGAAAAACTCCTCGCAGTGTGGACACGACCAGGCCCAGTGATATCGGGTGCCACGCTGCCAGAGCTTCCAGATCGGGCTATCCAGGGTATCGATGTCATCCTGGTCGACCACCTTCCAGAATTTAAGTCCCGTGACCTCATCTTTCTCGATCTCGACCGTGCCCTCGGTCGGCGTCGAGGTGACGCCCAGCGTGAAGTCGGCATGGGTATCGCCGCGGACCTCAAGGAGCCGCACGGGGTCACCTTCGCCCTTGATGTTTTTGGCCATGCCATCGCGTTCGTCGACGATGGCCAGACCCGCGGGATCCGACTTGAGCTGGTTCGCCGAGCCTGCCCAGGCCAGACGCACCGGAACACCGGAGACGATCTTGCGGGTCTTCTTGTTCTTCTTGCCGCGCGCCAGCTTCACCGAAAGGCTCGGCGACCGGTTCAGCGCATCGTCGAACCGCGGCTCGAACTGGTCCGTCACGAAATTCCGGTCCGGTCCTGCGTAGATGATCGGTACCGGACGCTGATCGAGCCGCGACAGGATCACGTCGATGACAGAATCAGTTTTGCCCATCTGGCCGCCACAGACGAACACCACGGTATTGTAGCGTGGATCCTCGAAGGCCCGCATGAACGGGATCATGTAAGGGGTCAGCGCCGGGTCCTTCGGCCCAGGCCTTCCCGAGGAAAGGGGATAGACCCGGTTCTCACGCGCCCAGGCATCAGTCGATACCTTCCTCCTCGGGCGCAGGATCCTCGTCACCCGATCGATAAGAACGACGGAGTTTTGCGATGCGGTCGGCCACTTCGGTGAGCGCATCATCTACTTCTCGCTGCAGTTGCTCCCGCTGCTCGATGTTGCGGGTCAAGCGTGCCGGGATCGCATTGATCCGCGCGACGACTGCACCCGCCACCTCGTCCACCAGCGTCATGGCTTCCACCAGTGGCACGAGCTCGCGCTCGGTCTGCGCGACTGCCAGTTCCTCCTTGCGGGTGCGAATATCCTGTAGCCGATTATGTGATGCCGTCTTGGTCGAACGCCGCGCCTCGTCCTTCAGGAACCGGATATAGCCCTGAACTACGTCGACCACGCGGTAGCGGCCACGGTCGCTCTTGGCGATCCAGCCGTCCTTGGTCAATCGGCGAACCCATTCCGGCGTGACCATCAACAGCTTGGCAGCAACCTCGATCGGAATGGTGCCGGCGGCATCATGGGCGCCGGTATGTCCCGCGGTTCGCGCCATAACAACCAGGCTCGATGATTGGCGAAGAGTTACGGACGATCATTTAGTGATCGGTGCGCCGGCGATAAGCAATCAAATGATCCGATTAACGTCTTGGCTTTGACGGCGGATGACGCGTTTATGCGGAAGCGCCTCAGCCTCGCCCCGCACGGTTAGGCCGTCGGGGCTTGCGTCGGTAGCAGGGCCGCGATGGTCGCGCCCAGCTGCCGAAGGAGCGATCTCATGAGTTCACGTTCGAAGAAGTCCAAGAGCCGCGCGCGGAAATCCGCGAAATCAAAGAAGCAGAAATTGCCACGCGCTGCCCGCGAGAACAGCAAGCAAGCGCAGCTCGTCGTGATGCTGCGAGACCCCAAGGGTGCCACCATCGACGAGATCGCAAAGGCGCTGTCCTGGCAACCACACACCGTGCGGGGCGCCATGGCGGGAGCGCTGAAAAAGAAGCTCGGGCTCGATATATCCTCGGAGAAGGATGACAAACGCGGGCGCGTCTATCGAATCTTGGGCTGACTGGTCCGATCACAGAGCTGTGAAGTATCCTAGCTTGCCGAACAGCCGCGGCGCCTTAGCTGACGAGGGAATCGGGCAGTCCCCCAGCCCCCCTGACATTGCCCGGTGAACGAGTGGCCCCTGGCGCGTATTTGCCGGGGGCCATTTTTGTTCGAACAACCCGAGGCGCGCCTTTTATCATGCTCTGTGACCGCCGGACGTTTCTGTTACTTGCCGCGTTCGTCTCGGTCGCCGGCGGCTCAGCGGAAGGCGAGACCATGAGTCCCAAATCGGCTGTCATCGACGATCTCAGCCGTGAGCCCCCAGTCTCTGCAATCGGCACGCGCTGGCAAGTGTTTACCGACCGTGTGATGGGTGGCGTCTCCAACGGCACCATGGTACGCGAGAGCGTCGCAGGCCGACCTGCCATTCGCATGCGCGGTGATGTCAGTCTCGAAAACAATGGTGGCTTCGTCCAGATCGCGATCGATCTTGCGCCCGACGGCAAAGCGGTCGATGCCAGCGCCTGGCAGGGCATCGAGCTCGATGTTTTCGGCAACGGCGAAGAGTATGGAATTCATCTGCGCACCGAAGATCTGACACGGCCCTGGCAGTCTTACCGGCAGAACTTTCGTGCCGATCCGCAGTGGCGGACCATCCCGTTTCGTTTCGCGGACTTCGTGCCTTATCGCACTGAGGCGCCGCTCGAAATCCGGCGTTTAAGGCGAATCGGCGTAGTTGCGATCGGTCGAGCGTTTTCGGCTGATCTTGCGGTCGGCGGCATTCGATTCATGGTCTAGTGCGCTGTACCGACCCGTGCGCTGCAATTCAAAAATGCAGACTTCTGGCTTCGCTTGATGCTACCCGAGAGCGCCGGCGTCACCTTCAGCGCTGCTCACTCCAGGGATGTTGAGATGGCGTAGCCTCCGGGTGCTTCTTAAGGAAATGGTGAAGAACATGTAGCAAGGCTAAGACATGCTGCTTGTCGCCACTTCGCTGCGCTTGCCGAATATCGTCGACAATCATGTCCCGGACTTTTTCGCTGCCCTGATCTTGGGACAAAAGATATTGCGCGAGCGCTGTTGCACAGATTTCGGAAAGGTGTTCGTGTTCCGCAAGAGCGAGCACCTCTTCTTCAGTCAAACCACATAATCCAATGCAATCTTCAAGCGTAATCATCATCGCCCTACGATTACAGAACGTCCCTGATTGGATGGCATCGTAGCGGCTCAATAATGCTCTTGGTAGAGCAAGAATCAGCTTCGCACCGCAACATGAAGTCCAGCAGGAGATGGTCGACGCTCAAAGGATCTGTCTTTGGATGGAGGCGGTCAATGATCTGCGGCAAACCTTAGAGAAGCGAGAGCTCGAAGTACATCTTAGCCAGTCCATGTTCTAGACTGCGAGCCGCGCTATGCCTCCCGTCGTGTCCTGCCAGCGCTGAACGATGACGTCGACAAATTTCGGATCGAGCTCGATCAGCCTCGCCCGCCGTCCCGCCCGCTCCGCCGCAATCAGCGTGGTCCCTGAGCCGCCGAACGGATCGAGCACGATGTCCCGGCTCTTGGACGAATTGCGGATCGCCCGTTCCACCAGCGCCACCGGCTTCATCGTCGGGTGCAGATCATTTTTTGCCGGCTTATCGAGAAACCACACATCGCCCTGGTCGCGGGCGCCGCACCAATAGTGATCGGCGCCGTCCTTCCAGCCATAGAGGATGGGTTCGTACTGGCGCTGATAATCAGACCGACCGAGCGTGAAGGTGTTCTTGGCCCAGATCACGAAGGTCGACCACTTGCCGCCGGCCTCGCGGAAAGCCTTCTGCAATGTGTCCAGTTCCGATGACGACATGCAGATGTAGACGGCACCCTTAGTGAGCGCGAGGATATTGACGCAGGCGTCGTAGAGAAGGGCACCAAAATCTTCGCCAAGCGCGTCGTTGAGGATCGGTCGATTCTTGCCGCGCTGTTTCTCTTGGCTCGAGTTGGCGTAGTTCACGTTGTACGGCGGATCCGTAAAAGTCATATCGGCGAGTTCGCCACCCAGCACCTTCTC
This sequence comes from Pseudorhodoplanes sp., assembly GCF_046289595.1. Lineage (GTDB taxonomy): Bacteria > Pseudomonadota > Alphaproteobacteria > Rhizobiales > Xanthobacteraceae > Pseudorhodoplanes. Next base: position 76,067 of record NZ_JBKBVB010000001.1, on the reverse strand, counting down.
GACGTCGTTCAGCACCGTAGCGTCACCACAAAGAACCCTGTGCTCGCCACAAATCCAAAGATCGCCAGGGCGACTGATCGGCTCTGCTGGCGGCTCGGGCGCTTCGTCTGGGTCGCCGTCGATGTCGGTGTCGACCAGGAGCAGCTTGTCGAGTTCGTCTGGATCGAAGCCGGTCAGCTCAAGCGGAAACTCCGCAGCGTTGAGCTCGCCCAATTCCAGATGGAGCAACTCGTCATCCCAATCAGCCCAGCTCGCCGAGCGGTTAGCCAGCAATCGAAAGGCCTTGATTTGCGCATCTGTCAGATCGTCGGCCAGCGCGACTGGAACCGTTGCAAGACCGAGGCGCCGCGCCGCCTTCAGACGCAGGTGGCCGTCGACTACGCTGCCGTCGCTGCGCGCGACAATCGGGATCCGAAATCCAAACTCAGTAATGGCGGAACACATGCGATCGACGACGTGGTCGTTGCGCCGCGGGTTGCGGGCGTAATCAACCAGGCGCTCGATCGGCCAGTTCTCTAGGATTAGGGGTTGCACGGAGAGAGTCCCAGATTCGTCTTAATCTGACGCGGGTTGCGAGCTGTCGTTCGAGCAGTGAGACCTTCAACCAAAAGGCCAAGATTGTCTGATCGAATTCTTCAGCCGCCAAGTCGCGGTAGATTCCTTCGACCAGAGTGTGATGGCGTTTGCACAGCGGGATAAGGTTGGCTTGGCTGTTATCGCGAGTCAGTCGATAGGGCGTTATATGGTGGACATCGAGGCGACGTAGAGTGCCGCAGATCGAACAGAACGGGACTCGTCGTATTGCCTCATCCCGAATTGCTTTCCAGCGTGAGCCGCGCCCGTTAATTCGCTCCGTACGGCAGAGATGTTTGTGATAGCAACCACGACTGCAAAATCTTCCAGAAGCATTCGTCCGCCCCGAAATCGTACTCTTAAGAACTGAAAACGCAGCGCCGCATAACTTGCACGTGCGTATCACGCGACGACTGTCATGGTAGCATGCCCGCGAACAATACTTGGGCGGGCCAGCCTTTACTGCGCTTGGGGTAGTTGGAAACATCGATCCGCAATGCTCGCATCGAACATGTAGCCGATGGCTCCTGCTTGCTCGGGTTGCTTTTGCCCTCACAACGGATTCTTTGGCAGCGCAACTCCGGCATCTCCGCGCGAGGCTGTCTCTGCGGATAAAGTCCTGCTGGCCACATCCGAGACAGATCCGCTGCCGCGGTGTGCCTCTTGTCCGGCTCATCGAGCAGTGCCGACGCTCTTCTGACTAATGGCAAGCTATGAACGCGCGGCGCGGATACGACGCAGCGACGCCCGGATCTGCTCGATCTGCTCGGGGCCATGAACGCGCGCATTGCGCGGGTTCACGGTCAGCCGCTCCAAGGGCCAGAATTCGATTTTCGCTGCCGGCCAGGCGGCTGAGGGTTTTTGAGGGTCGGGCATTGATATCGTTGGATTATTCGGCCGCGAAACCAAACCAAACTGAAGTTTTTCGATTTGGAAAAACGCGCGTTTTCCGGGCGGCGGCGCCACCGCTTCCGAGGCCCTCGGAGGAAGGACCCGTAAGCTATTGATGCTACTTGAGTATTCGTTTTTGACGATAACCGGAAACGTTTCCGGAAATCTTGTTTCCGGTGATGTTTCCGGTTATCCTCCCGTCCCAAGGAGATCGATCGCCGATGGCCACGTCAACAACCAAACCGATCACGACCTACCGCCGCAAGCTCAAACGACGCGGTGTCGTCCGGGTCGAAGTCCATGTTGCCAAGGGCGATGCGCCGCTCATTCGCGGCATCGCTCAAGCTTTGACCGATCCCGCGACGCAGACCGCGGCGAGGACGCTGCTCAGAGAACGGTTCGGCATGGCAACCGGCTTCAAGAGCCTGCTTGCGTCAGCACCGCTGGACGGTATCGATCTCAGCCGCGATCGCGATCTCGGCAGGGATGTTGCTCTATGAGCTATCTGGTCGACACCAACATCATCTCGGAAGTGCGTAAGGGTGATCGATGTGATCCCAATGTCGCTGCCTGGTTTGAGTCAGTTTCGGATCGTGAGCTGTATCTGAGCGTTCTTGTCATCGGTGAAATCCGCAAGGGTATTGAGCGGGCGCGCGCCAAAATGCCTGTGCAGGCCAAGGCATTGGAAGATTGGCTCAAGGCAGTGACGACATCCTTTGCCGAAAGGATTCTACCAATCGACCGAGCTGCGGCCGAAGAATGGGGGCGGATTGGCGCGACGCGTCCGGTTTCAACTGTCGATGCGCTGCTGGCCGCGACCGCCAAGGTCAACGGCTTGACGCTCGTGACCCGAAACACCGCAGACGTTGCCGATCTCGGAGCGAAACTGCTCAATCCTTTCGAGCCCCGCCGATAATCGACGAACCCCTTCGAGAACCGGGCTACCGCGTCCCGAGCATGCGCCCAATCTCATGGCCGATGCGGTCGACGATCTTCGACACTCCGCTGCGCCAAGCCGCAGCGCTGTAGTCTTTCACAAGCTCTCGTCCCAGGTTGGGGCCGTAGAGCCAGCGGATCGGCAGGCGCTTGTTCGACGTGCGGATGAAGGCGCGACCAAACCGCGGCACGATGAAGGCGTGCCGGAAGATACGCCGCTTGTTCCAGGGCGCAGCCGACACGCCCTTGCCGCGCTGCTTGCCGCCGAACCAGGCGATGTTGGTTTCCGTTCCGCGCGCCTTGAGCTGATAGGTCAACGTCGCCGGTGTCGAGCGGATGGTTGCCATGGCTTTGTCGATGGCGCCGTATTTGATGCCGGTCTGCTTGACGAGCGCGCGCTTGACTTGCGTTCGCCCCTTGTCGCCCTCGTGATTGAGCGCCCGCGACATGGCGGTGCGCGCCTCTCCGTCACTCAGCGCGGCGAGTTGATTGCCGAACCGCGCCAGGACTTGGTCTGTGGCGTTGATGACCAGTTTCATCGCGATGATCGGAGGCTTTTCGGTCCGTTGCGCCGTCGCTTCGATCGTTGGCGCATTCGTGGACCGTGGTGAAATAGCTAGACTTGCATCGGACGCCCGTCAATTCGAAATCAATCGTTTGCTACATTTTGTCTGCAAGCAATTGATCCGACTCAAGAATTACGACGAGCGTCGTTGTTTGCTCTTGGCTCATCGCGGGTCTGTTTCGCGGATGCCGTAATGCTTCATCAGAACGCCGAGGGCCGCGAGCAGTATCCCTTGGGCGCTTTCCTGTCGCACCGGACGCCCGCTCCACCCTTGGCGAAGCGCCCACTCGCGGATCGACGTCTGCATGCCGACGACGTGCCAGACACACGAGCCGGCGGGTGAGCCGTGTCCGCCGAGCGCGTCGAGCGCTTTCGCCACCCGTTCGCGCGCGGCGATCTGCGTGTCGGTAAAGTCAGCCGGCCGATATTTGCCCGGAGCTGGCCTCGCCATCAGCATCAGGTTGGATCGCGGCATGCAATCGAAGCAGGCGATGGTGAACGCGGCCTGGAAGTCACGGGCCGCATCATGCATCGCCGGCGTAATGGTGCCCGCTCGCAGCATGAGCCCGAGCGTATCGACGGTCCGATGATGCGTGACCTCGATGCCGTTGGGATCGAACTCGGTCACTTCACGGAGGTTCTGCTGCGCAATTGCTGGACGCGAGGCGCCGCGTTTTGCTCGTGTTTTGAGCTTTCTGTTCATTGGTCCCCCGCGACATCGTTCAGAGTTTTGGTTACGCGTTTCCCGTAAAGCTTCTCGCCGAGTTGCCGAACAAACTCGCGTTCCGGCCAATTGAGGCGGTGATCGTCGATCGACACCGCAAGCAGACCCTGCTCACGCCAGCCGTCCTGCTTGACCTTTTCAGGCGGCCGCCGTTCGCCGCCGTATCCGGGAGGAGCCCATCTCATCGCGTGACCTCCGGAAGGAGCGCGGCGTAGCCGATGACGTCCGTGGCGCTGTCGCGGTGCGAAGGGTCATGCGCGAGCCGCACCAGCTTCAGATCGAGCATGCAGAGCACGACCTGTGCCGGCGTGACGCGGCGCCCCAGCGTGAGCGACCAGCGTGCGGCAACTGCCGCCATGGAAATCGCCGGGTCACCGTAGGCCGCATCGCGCTCCGCCATGACCCCAGCGGCATGTCGAAGCATGCGCTCAGATCCCGTGCGGTGGCGTCCAGGAGATCGTCGCATCACGAGACCTCCTGTTGCATCGGGATTGGCACCGCCTGCGCAACGAGATCGATCACGGCGCCGATCACGGATGCGGGCTCAGCGTTGCCAAGCCGGCCCATGCTCGCGGCGAGATCTGACGGCTCGACACCATGCTGCAGCAACAGCGAGACGACGACGCAGGCATCCGCCAATAGCCCATCCATGGTCGATCCGGTCCGCGTGCCATGGGTAAACACTTCGCCCGGTCGGCCGTCGGGATAGAACCCGACGGTGACCGTGAAGCGACTGCCGCCATGCTCGAGGTCCGAGGTCGCGGCGAAACGGCGGTTCGGGAGGCGCGCCCGTGTCATCGCACGCCTCCCTTGGTCTCGATCGCCCACAGCAGAATGGCGATGGCGTCCGCCTCGTTGTCATCAGCGGGCGTAAAGCCGCGCGCGCACACGGCGGCGATCACGGCTTGCTTGTCGGCGTTCCCCTTGCCGGCGATGAAGCGCTTGATGGTGCCGACGGGGACGCCTTGGTAGGCGATACCGTTCTGCTCGCACCAGGCTGTCAGCGTCGCCAGCAGACCGCCGAACACATGCGCCGCATCCGTTCCGATGTGCCGACGTACCTCTTCGAAATGCACAGCGCCCAGCGGCCCCGCATTGGCGGCAATGCCATCCAGCCAGGAACGGAAGCGCAGGTAGCGGATGCCGCCACCGTCGTAACGGCTGGGGCGAAACGATGCCGTGCCGCTGGTGATGAGCCCTGCGCTATCCCGCATGGCCCAGCCGGTAGTAGTGCCGAGATCGAGGGCAAGAATCGAAGGTTGTGCGCGATCCAGAATTTCTGCCGCGGGTGGGATTGCATTGCCGGCAGGCAGAGTCAGAGTCGTCGAAGCCATGGATGGTCTCCGTTCAGGGATTCGTTTGTGGTGGAGGACGACGGCGGTCTGGTGCTTGGCTGCGCGGGCCGCCGTCGTCTGGTCTGCCGGATTGGCAGCGCTGGGTGGGCCGGTGGCGTGCGGCAGGCGCCACATCACAGCACCTCCTTCAGCCAGTCCGGCGGATTGGGGATCGGTGAATGTCTGGAACGACATTCACCGGCACATTCACCGTCAGAAACCCGCAGTTTTCCTGCGTCCGGTGAATGTTGTGAATGTTGTGAATGTTTTTCCTGGTCTTCTCTCGCGGGCGCTCGCGCCCGCGCGCACGCGTAAGGTCTGGAAAAACATTCACAACATTCACAAGCACCCTCTATCTCGTTGGTTTGACTCGGGATTTCGCCGTGAATGTTGGTTTTTGAACATTCACGAACATTCACAACATTCACCGGCCGTGAATGTTGTGAATGTTCTTCCGCGCCTGTTTTTTCATCAACAACCAGTCGCCAGCGCTGTGCGCCCTGCAGCGTGCCGCAAATTTCAGCGCGAACCGAAACGCTGCTGAGCTGGAACACCCGATCACGCAGGCGACCCAGCGCTTTGCCCAGGCGGATCCGCTGCGAGCGATCATTGCCAGACCCAAGTGACAGTGGCGGTTCGCAAGTGAGCGCCGTCTCATAAAGATCGTTGGTGCCGACCTCAGCGGTCCCGAACCGGTCCCACCAGGCGGCGACGAAGCTGCGCCAAACCACGCCTTCGGCGTCGGAGGCCCGCATCATCTCTTCCAGATTGCCGAGGAAGCCATTGATGCCGGCGGTCTCCAGCACGCCTCCCAAGATCTGCGCCCAGTTTTCGTAGCTGCCGATGGTCCGAGTGCCGCGCGGCCGTCGGGCGGCGATCCAGGCCTGACAGAGGGTGAGACATGCGGTGACGAGCGGCGCGCGGTTGGCACGAACCCATGTCATGAGATCGGGATGGCGAAAGCCTGCGCGCTGCCATGGCCGTTCGACATGAGCGTCGAGCCGGATGCGCAGGATGCGGCGGGCCATCTCGTTGGAGAATTCCGGGTTGTTACCGGTGGCAATCCAGATGCAGCGGATCGGCAGGCGTGCCATCTCGGAAGCACCGAGGATGCGGTCTTCCCAGAACGGGGCGGTGAGGGCCGCAGCGACGGCGGCGCTATCGAGCTTGTTGCGCAGATTGTCGATCAGGACGATCGACGGAACTTGCCGAAGCTTGGCGGTTACGCGCTTGCGCCATTCCTCATCGTCGCGGCCCTCGGTCATGACGGAGGCGCCGGCGCCGGTGAGGATGGTGGCGATCGCATCGACCATCAGCGTCGCGCCGGTGCCGGGGCTGGGCTTTTCGATCAGATGCAGTGGCGTGGGCCCATCGACCATGGCGCGCAGGAAGCCGAGCAGCAGCAGCGCCACCGCATGCGCGCGTTCGGATTCCGAAACGAAGGGAAAGTCGCCCAGAAGATCGTCGCAGATGAGCTGGCGTGCAGCTGCGACTTCACCCCCCGAGGGCTGCTGTGGGATGGCGGGCACGTCGAAGCCGGGTGCAGGGCAATAGAGCAGTCGGGCATCTGGGTGATAGCCGGGTGTCGTCAGGAGGCGGCCATGGCGGCCGAAGACAGGCGCGCTGACGATGCCGACCAGAACTGGCAGGCCGGGATCGGGTGTCGCCAGGATCGATTTGACGAGCGCCGTCGGCGGGTGGCTTGGCACGAGCTCGCCCTTGGCATTGAGGCGTCGCCAATCGGCCAGCCGGGCCAGCATGTGGCGCAGCCGCTCGTCGGTGAGTGCAACGGCGACGGGACGGCCCTCGTCGTCCGGCACGACCCAGGTTGCCAGCCCCGCGTATCGAAACAGCCAAGGCGTGCGGTTGGAGGCAAGCAACAGGCTCCAGGCCCGATCGACGGCGCGGGCTAGGTCGCCCTCGTCGGCGCGCATCAGCGGAACGGAAGAATCCGCGAGAGCGTAATTCAGCGGACGGTGTTGTCCGAGCGGCGATGACGCTTCATCCGGGGCCGCGGGGCGCAACGCATGTTCAATCACATCGCGCACGGCTTGCGGCCCGTCGCGCAGCAGCAGATCGTTGAAGTCGTCGCCCTCCTGCGGCGGCAGGACGATCGAAACCTCGCGTCCTTCGCCGCGCAGCCGGCGTGCCGCGGTCTCGGCGGAACGAAGGCCGGCGCCTGACGCGTCATGATCGGCGAGGATCAGGATCCGTTTGGCGGCAACTGGCAGGATGACCTGCTCCAGTCCGGAGGTCGAGAGCGTTGCCCAGACCGACAATCCGGGACAAGCGGTGATCGCAGCGAGGCCAGACTCGATGCCTTCGGACATCGCAAGAACGTTGTTCTCGTTCAGCGCGGAAAGCCGGACCGCGCCCGTACCGCTCTTGCCCAAGACCATGCGCGGCTTTGAGACTGGTGCCTTCGTGACCTTGCCCGCGTCGTTCGGATCCAGGTACAGATAGGTCCGGTGCAGCGCGATGATGTCGCCAGCGCAGTTACGCACCAGGCCAAGCATGGCTGGGTAGCCGGTTTTCGTCTCCCAATGTGTCAGGTCGGGATGGAACAGTAGGTCGGCACCTTCCGGCACGAAAAGCCCGCGACCGTGCAGGTAGGCAGCCGCCGGCGAGTTGGCGAGAGGCTGAGCGTGATTGAGGATGAAGGCGATTTCGCGCGCTGTCTCGGCGTCTCGATCGACAGCCGCCGTTGGCGGCGGCGCTTGACGCATCGGAGCGCCGGGAGACCATCCTGCCAGGTCGGCGGCATAGGCAAACAGATCGCGACCGTTGAGCCCTGTTGCCGCCTCGATGGTGCTCAGCGGCCCGCCGCCCTGGCCGCCGTCAAACTCGTGCCAATCCCCGGCGTGATCGCCAGTGAGCGCAATGACGCAGCTGCCCTGCTTGCGCGGCGGAGCGCCCCTGATGTTGGCAAGCCGCCATTCGTCGCCGACACGGCGGCCGTTCGGGAACAGCCGCGGCACCCAGGTCTGCGCGGTTGCCCGCAACTCCGCGACAATGGCGTCGAGGTCGTAGTGGATCCGCGGCGCTGGCGGCGGACGGGTGTCGTTGAGATCAATCAAGGATCGCAAGCCCCCATTCCGCCCGCGTGATCGCGGTATAAAGCCAGCGCGATCGATCCTCGGCCGTGCGGCCGAAACCATCGTCGAACACAACGACATGGGGCCAGGAACTGCCCTGGGCCTTGTGGCAGGTAATGACGTAGCCCCAGACGGTCTCGATCAGCCCGCGTATGTCCTTCCAGTCGCGGCGTAGGCGATCGCTGTCGAAGGCCACGTGATCGTCGTAGTGCCCTTTGTAGAAGCGGTGCCTTCCAGCGATTGCTGCTCCATCCTCGGTGGTCACTGACGCGCTGAAGGAGAGATGATCTTCATGGCGAATGTCGGTAAGCGACACGAACATGCCATTGACGAGTCCGAGGTCATGCCGGTTCTTGAGACAGATGATCTTTTCGTCTCCGCCAGCAGGGTGGGTGCCGTAAAAGCCCGCGGCATGCTTCATGGCGGCGTTTAGCTGGATCCGTGTGGCGTTGCGTCCGCAGATCACCTGACCACCGCGCAGGAGCTGTTCGGCGGTGACGTCGGTGCGTCGCATTTTCCAGACATGCTGGTCATGGGCGCCGTAGGGAATCGGCAGACCCTGCCGCGCCATGGTGGCCAGGCGAATGATGGCGCTTTCGCCCGCCTGCCGGTGGATCTCCGTCAGCATCACGTCAGGAGCGACATCGGTAAAGGCACCTGTTCCCTTGATCGGCGACAATTGGCCGGGATCGCCCAGCACCAGGATGGGTTTGCCAAAGGCAAGCAGATCGGCAGCCATTTCGGGGCCGACCATGGACACCTCGTCGAGGACGATCAGATCGGCATCGCGCACCAGCGACTGCTCGTTGAGCAGAAAGCGCGGTTGATGCACATCGGCGAGGCGGAGTTCGAGCCGCTTCAGCCGCTCCATGGCGAACAATAATTCCGCTGGGGGCAGAGCGCCGAGCTGCGCGCGGATGTCTGCCGCCTCCTGTTCAACGCGCGCGATCTCTTCTGCCGTTGCCTCCGAGACCCGGTAGATCAGACCATGAATGGTTGAGGCGGGAGTACCCTTGCGGGTCATCACCAGCGCCGCCTTGCCGGTATAGGCGGCAAAGAGCACGCCGCCCTTCGCGCTGCCATCGCGGCTCAGGGGCGAGAGGCCGAGTGCCTCGATGACGTGGCGCGTGATGGTGCTCTTCCCTGATCCGGCATAGCCGAACAGGCGGAATACAGGCTTCTTGCGATGCGGGTCGCGATACCAATCGACGATCGCACGGATGGCCGAAGCCTGCTGCGGAGACGGCGTGAAAGTCATACGTCGCCCTCCCAGCAGCGCTGTGCATAGGCGCACCAGCGGCAGAGATAAAAGTCTGCATTCTGGGCGATGCGGGGAGGTAATTCGCCTGCCTGCGCGGCTCGAACGATCTCAACGGCCTTGTCGGACAGCGCCTGGGCAGCAGAGGCGTCGAACGGCACGACCTCGTGATGCAGTGCCTGATTGTCCTTGTTGAGCGCGGTGAACAGCGCCGAGCGAAGCTCCATGTAAGCCATATAGATCTGCAGCTGGGCGTAGTAGACCGGCTTCGAAAGCTGGACTCCGCGCTTGACCAGATCGGTCCAAGACTTCGCATTGAGCGTCTTGTGCTCCCAAAGCGCCGGCCAGGCGATGCCGACGTCTGGACCTGCGACGATCACGCCGTCAATATGGCCGCGGATGCGCCCGCCGGCGATCGAGAAGCCGAACTGCCGGCCGTCCTGTCCGCGGTCGCGCAGGTCAAAGCCTGCTTTGCGTAGCCAGCGCACAACCAGCGCCTCGAACTGGTGGCCGGCATCAAAGATTCGCAACGTCTGACCGCCGAAGCCTTTGCCCTCGTCGACCGGCGTGTTCGTGAGTTCGTAGACCAGTTTGCGCGCGCAGGGTTCTCCGATGCGGCTACCGCCGAGATAGTCCCGGGGAGGCTGGCAATGGTTCTGCTCCACCAACGCACGATCGATCAGCGCATTGATCCGCTGGGCGGGTGCTGCTGCTGCGGGCAGTCCGCGACCGTAGACGAGACCTGATCCGGAATTGAGGTCGATCATTGGCTCGCCTCAAAATGGAATATCGCTATTGAGCGACTGGCGCTGCATCGAGTCCTGGAATCCGTCCACGCAGGCCTCGATGATGCGATCGATGTCGGCCGGGCTCCTGTCGTGGAACGGCGCCATCAGGTTCAGTTCCGTCAGCACCTCGGCGAGGAAGCGCCGCGCGTCCTTGATCGCCCGCTGCTCCATGTCCGACTTATCGATCATCCCCTTGTTTCCTTTTGCGATGGCGGCGCCGGCGCTCTGACAGCGAAGCGAACAGAAGCCGAAGGTCGGATAGCGATCCGGCCGCATTTCATGGGTGTAGTAGAAGCCGCGTGCTGCCCGGCTGCAGATGGCGCAGACCCTCACCCCGACAGCAGTGTCGAGAACCTGCGCGACACGGAGTCGTTTGGGCGTTCCGCAATGCGCTGCGAGGTCAGCACGATGAAGCGGCTGATTGCGTTCTGCGCCATCGCCTCGAGCTCGCGCATGGTCAAACAGCGGATTGGCTGATGCAGCCTTCCTCTTGCCTCGAGCCATTCGCCGATCGCTTTCGCCGCTTCATGCGTGGTGTGCGCCTGCCATTCGTCAGCGGTCATGGTTCAGCCGTTGAGCCATGCGGGTCCGGCAGGTTTTGGCGCTGCGGCCGGCGCAGTGCCCCAGGCCGGGGCCGTGGAGGCTTGCGCAGGTCGCGATTGTCCAAGCTGTCCGCTCTGTGGGGCGGCTCCGGACCAGGCCGGTTGCGCCGACTTCTGCGTAGCGCTACGCGAGCGGCTCGGGCTCGCCGGCACATCATTGCCGTCCATGACCAGCTTCCACTCCTTTTCGGTCGGCAGCACCACACGGTCGAGACGGTTCTGGTCGCCGTAACGAGGATCCTCGCTTGCCTCGACCTTGATCTTGGCGACGAACGTGATGCCATTGAGGTCGGCAAGACCGCGCAGGATGCGCTTCTGCTTCGCCGCCTCGCTCATGTCCTGCGGGTCGAGCCCAAGCGCGCTGTCGATCATTGCACGGAACGTGCTCTTGGAGATTTTCCAGGCGATCGAAACGCCGCTCTCATCGACCTTGCCGCCCTGGACGGTGAACATCTGCCAGAACTTGCGTTTGGCATGCGGTCCCTCCACCACCGTGAACTCGCAGTCGAGCATGCGCACGTCGCTTGTCGGATCCTTGGATGCACGGAGCAAACCGCGGTCGATTTCGCCTTCGCCATCGATTCCACCCGGCCGGATGGTCATGGTCGTCTTGGCGAAGGTGCCGTCGGGAATCAGTTCGCCGCTCTTCTGCGGCTCGGCGTCATTCATGTCGAAGCTCATGGCCCATCATCCTTTCCTGGTGACATTGATCTTGGCGAGGAGCGCGCCGAGGTCCGGCGGCTCGGTGATGTCGAGACGACCACTGCGATCTTTCGCCGGCAGGCCGAAGGGGTTACCGGAGCGGCAAACCAGGCGGCGGACATCGCCGCGCTCGGGGTCATGCCGGAAGCTCTCGCCGTCGGGAGCGAACAGGCTGAGCGTGATCACCTGATCGACGATGCCGGGAAGCTCGCGCGCAGCCTTCCCACCCTCCATCTGCGGCTGCCAGGTCACGCGGTTGAACTCGTCGGTGACGCGTTCGAGAATGCCGACAAAGATTACCGTCTTGCCTGGCGCGTGCTGCAGATGCTTGAGAAGGGCGATCACCTCGCGCGCGAGGAGCCCATAGGCGCCACGAGTATCCGGCTTGCCGGTCTTCTCCGAAAACGCCTCCGGTCGCGTTCTCGCCCAGGCCATGGCCTGCCGGGTTAGATCGGTGATGCTGTCGACAAAGATGATGCGCTTTTGCCCAATCATGCCGACCAGATCAGGATAGCTCTCGGCGAGATGGCGATAATGTCCGTCCGAGAAGAAGCCTGACGGGTCGGCCGCAGGATTGATACCACCCACCAGACATCCGATGTCGAGTGCGTCGGCGAAGGTGCGCACCGGGATGCTATCGCCCCGCCAATCCTGGACGGATTTCATGCCGGCCTCGAGATCGATGCACAGCGTCTCCTCGGGCGGCAACGTCCTCAGCAGAGAGGTCTTGCCGGCGCCGCTCGGGCCGAAGATCGCCATCGTGGTCTTGGCACTGGCCCCGGACAGGCGCTCGTCAGCCGTGATGATCCGCAGCGCCATCACAGGCCTCCCTTGAGTGGCTCGACGCGATACGAGGCTTTGCCGGTCTTTACTGTGCGCGCCGGCATGAACAGTTCGCGCAGCGGACGCGGCCAGTTGGCGAAGGCTGCCTCCGAGACCTCAAGCTTGGTCTTGACGTAATCTGCCGGATCATCGCCCCAGCCGGTGCGGATGATTTCTGAGGCGTGCCGGAGCTTATCCTGGTCCCAGGTCACGCGCTTCGGCAGATCGGCAATGACGATGAAACCGTTGTCCTCAAAACGAACAGTGCCGGCGTCCTTTCCGGCCTCGGCGCGGCGTTGCGCGGCGCGGGGGCCGTAGCGCCGGTCGAGTGCGGCATCGAGCTTGTCCTCAATCCGTCGCAGCGCCGCCTTTTGCATGGCAAGGTCATCGAGCAGGCATGCAAGCTCTGGCGCGGAGACGAGAGCAATGTCGGCAACATCCATGTCGCGGATATGTTCGGTCAGAATGATCGGGGCGTTCATGGCGCGGGCCTCACGCTGCCATCTTGAGCGGCACGATGCGCGGCGCTCGCATCGCGGCCGTGCCGAGCCGGCCCAGAGCCCGAACCGCGAGGTAAAGATAATCGTGCGGTCCGAGGCGTTTCTGCACCGGGAACACCAGACCCTGTCCCGAAGCGACCATCACGCGGTTGGCAACGGTCGCCAGACGCCGGCGATCGGTCGGGCTCAGCACGCCTGTGCTTTCGCAACGATCAAGGGCGAGATGGCCTCGGTAATAGGCGATGCAGTCATGCGCCTTGGCATCCACGATCCAGTCGACGAACCGGTTTTCGTCGAGGGGCACGGCGTGAAGCGCGAGCGTGCCGGTCAGGTGGCGTGAATAAGCTGACATCGGGCAAAGCTTTCTCGTTCGGCCGGAGCATCAAGCTCGGCCGTGAATGGAATTCGGATGTGCGTGTTGTGGACCGGTCGGCCGTGAGGTGATCGGTCCCTTTACTCTTTAGGTAGCGACCGAGACCTCAGATTTTCCCAGGAGGTCGTCATGACCGGGTGCGAAACATTGGATATGATTGGGCGCATGCTGGTTCGCTTGTGTTCCTGTCGGGCGACGTTGCCCACTGTGCCTTAGTAGCGTTCGAAGCCGCCGATTTTCCCAGGAGGTCGCCGGGTGGGACGCGTTGGACGTGACTTGGGCGCATGCTGATGCTCCTGTTCCTGTCGGCCCGCGATCTGCGCGACATCACTCACGCCCCCTTAGTACCGATTGGGACCGCTGATCGCTCCCAGGAGGTCTAAGGATCGATCGGCGATCGACGATTTCCAGCGTGAACATGCGGTAGCGGATTTCGCGTAGCCGCCGATAGAACTCGCTGGTGGACAGACCCGAGCGTCGCTGCGCGGCTGGGAGATCGCCATCCTCGAAAAGTGACAGGCGTGCGACCAGAGCGAGCTCCTCGGGCAGCCCGGCAATGAAATCGGCAAGAACGAGCGGGAGCTGCAGTTCCTGCTCGTCATCGGAACCGACCCACTGCTGTGTCTCGCTGAGGTCGCCGAGCGTGGTGGTTCTGTTGCTGCCAGCCGACTGATCGAGCGAGGCGCCCCACATCCGGAACTCGGCACCGATCTTGTTGGCGACCCCTTGCGCGGCTTGGCGTGCCACGCGGTCCGCGAAAGCTGACCAGGCGCCACGGGCGGGATCGAAAAAGCGGCGCCGTTCCAGCATCACGAGCAAAATATCCTGCTCGACGTCTTCGCGCTCCACATTGGAGAGCCGCATGGTACGCGCGACCCGACGGGCGTGATAGGCGGCGGCGCTCATCATGGTCCGCAGCGAAGGCTGGTCGAAGCACCGGTCCGATGCCGGAGCGGCTTGGGCGGCACTTGCATTGGCCGTGCGCATAGCAGAGCCGATTGGAGGAATAGTCATTTTTTCCTCCTATTTCGAGCGCTGGCTACCGTGGCGGCCTCCAGTTGCTCGATGAAGGCTAAGACCTTGTCGGCGGTCGCGAGCGTGGGCGACCGTCCACGCCGCAGATTGAGAATAAACGACGCATCACCAATGGCTTGGCGGCCGAATTCCGTTGGCTTGAAGCCCGATGCCTGCAGGAAGGTCTCGACCCGGACAGCGAATTGTTCACTAAATGTTCTTGCCATGAGCGGCATAAAAACGATATGCAGATCGAGCGTCAACGAAAAGAAGTTGGAAATTTCCTACATTTTCGAATCAAGGAGTTATCCCATGGACCTCGATCCGATCCGGCTGAAGGTCCTCGATCTGGTCGAGCGCGCTGGCACCGATCTCAAGAAGGCCTCGCTCGCGTGTGGCAAGAACGCAGCCTACGTACACCAGTTCATCTATCGCGGCACGCCGAAGATTCTGCCCGAAGATGTTCGGGAGGCGCTCGCCAAGCATCTTGGTGTGACTGATCGCGTGCTGCGCCATCCCGAGGTGCCACAGCGAAAGGCGCCAGCGCGCCAGGAGACGCGCCATGAGGATGAGCACGACGAACAACTGGATGCTCGCAAGCGTCCGCGGCGATCGGCTGCAGGATTTTCCCCGATCACCGAAATCGACATGCGCGCGTCGGCGGGGCCGGGGGCCTTTCATGAGGGCCTCGAGGAGGCCAAGAGCACCTGGCTGTTTCCTGACGAGGTGATCCGCCATGAGTTCCGCGCGCGGCCGGAAGATCTGCACATCGTCACAATCGACGGTGACTCGATGGAGCCTCTGCTCTCGAGCGGCGACCGGATCATGGTCGATACCAGCCGGCGTGTGCCGGCGCCGCCCGGTATTTTTGTGATCTGGGACGGCATGGGGATTGTCGCCAAACGGATTGAACACGTGCCGCACTCTGATCCGACCCAGATCATCATCAAGTCGCTCAATCCCGAGTACCAGACCTATGAGCGCAACGCCGAGGATGTGAACATTATCGGGCGTGTGGTTTGGGCCTCGAAGCGGCTGTGACCAACCGATGACCCCCGACGAAATCCTCCGCGACAAGCTGCGCAAGATCGAGGCGCTGTTCGCCGGCGCAGCGACGCCAGGGGAGAAGGCCGCCGCGGGGGCCGCCGCCGAACGGATTCGCCTGCGCCTGGGTCAGGCGGCGGGTAAGGAAAAATCCATCGAGATGAAGTTCTCGATTCCCGATGTCTGGTCGCGGCAGCTGTTCATCGCGCTGTGCCGCCGGTACGGTCTGCGGCCGTACCGTCATCCGCGAATGCACCGCCAGTCCATTATGCTCAAGGGGCCGAAGAGCTTTATGGAGCAGGTGCTGTGGCCGGAATTCCAGGAGTCGAATGCCGCTCTGCTGGCCTATCTGTCCGAAATCACTGAAAAGGTCATTCGCGAAGAAGTGCATCGTGAGACCGGCGATGCCGAGGAAATCGACGATCCGCAAAAGGTCTGGCGATGACGATGACCTGGCACGCCCTCTGCATTGTTGTGCTTTTGGTCGTGTTAGCTGTCGCGGCGGCCGGCGCGCAAACGCCAATCGTCGGTGTCGCCTCCGTCATCGACGGCGACACCATCGAGATCCGCGGTCAGCGCATTCGCCTGTTCGGCATCGACGCACCAGAGAGCAGTCAGCTTTGTGTCCGGCCAAACGGAGAACCGTGGCGTTGCGGGCAGCAGGCGAGCTTTGCCCTGGCGGACAGAATTGGGCGCGCTACAGTCCGCTGCGAGCAGCGTGATCTTGATCGCTACGGTCGGGTGGTAGCCGTCTGTTTCCAGGGCATTGAGGATCTTGGTCGCCGGATGGTGCAGCACGGCTGGGCGGTGGCATTCCGGCGATATTCTCTGGATTACGTTGGCGACGAGAATATCGCGCGGCGGAACCGGGCTAATATCTGGTCGGGTGAGTTCGACATGCCGTGGGACTGGCGCAGGCAGACTCAAAACCGATGACGACCGCCATGACAGCACAGCTCGAGCCTTCGAAGCAGGAAGTCCTGGCGGGCCTGGTTGAGCGAGTCACCTTTCACAATGCCGAGAACGGATTCTGCGTCCTGCGCGCCAAGGCGCGCGGCCACCGCGACCTTGTTACCGTCGTTGGTCATTCGGCGACGATCGCGGCCGGCGAGTGGATCACCGCCTCCGGCGAATGGGTCAACGATCGGACCCATGGTCAGCAATTCAAGGCGCGGTTCCTGCGAACGTCCCCGCCGACCTCGGTCGATGGCATCGAGAAGTATCTTTCGTCCGGCATGATCCGAGGCGTCGGGCCGGTCTATGCAAAGAAGCTCGTCAGGGCGTTTGGCGAGAAGGTCTTTGACATCATCGAGACAATGCCGGACCGGTTGCGCGAGATCGACGGCATCGGCCCGGTGCGCGCCGCCAGCATTCTGGCCGCCTGGGCCGAACAGAAGGCGGTGCGGGAAATCATGGTGTTCCTGCACAGCCATGGTGTCGGTACGGCGAGGGCGGTACGGATCTTCAAGACCTACGGCGCCGACGCCATCCAGGTCATGACCGAAAACCCGTACCGCCTGGCGCGCGACATTCGGGGCATCGGGTTCAAGACCGCGGACGCGATCGCCACGAAGCTCGGTATCGAAAAGACCGCGATGATGCGGGTGCGTGCCGGGATTTCCTATGCGCTGACAGAAGCGATGGACGAAGGCCACTGTGGCCTGCCCACGGATGAACTGCTGCCGCTTGCCGAGAAGCTCCTGGACGTGCCGCAGGACCTGGTTCGGACCGCGCTCGATCTCGAACTGAACGAGGGCAGTGTGATCGCCGAGTGCGTCGGTGATACGCCTTGTGTGTTCCTGTCAGGCCTGCATCGCGCCGAACGCGCCATCGCCGACCGATTGCTGCGGCTCGCCAGCGGCACGCTGCCGTGGCCCTGGATCGATCCGGACAAGGCGCTGCCCTGGGTCGAAAAACACATCGGCCTGTCGCTTGCGGAAAGCCAGGTTGCGGCGATCCGGCTGGCCTTGATGTGCAAGGTCATGGTGATGACGGGCGGGCCTGGGGTGGGCAAGACCACCATCGTCAGAGGCATCCTGCGCATCCTCGCCGCCAAGGGCACCGAGCTTTTGCTGTGTGCACCAACCGGCCGTGCGGCCAAGCGCATGACCGAGGCAACCGGGTTCGAGGCCAAGACCATACACCGACTGCTCGAGGTCGACCCCAAGGGTGGCGGCTTCAAACGGGGCGAGGACAATCCGCTTGATTGCGATCTCCTGGTGGTCGACGAGGCCTCGATGGTCGACGTCATGCTGATGCAGGCGCTGCTGCGGGCAATACCAGACCGAGCCGCCCTGCTGATCGTGGGCGATATCGACCAGCTGCCGTCCGTCGGTCCCGGGCAGGTGCTGGCCGATATCATCTCGTCCCGCGCGGTTCCCGTGGTGCGGCTGACCGAAGTGTTTCGGCAGGCGGCCCAAAGCCGCATCATCACCAGCGCCCACCGCATCAACCAGGGCTCGATCCCGGACCTCAGCCCGCCCGAGACCGAGAGCGACTTCTATTTCGTGCAGGCAGACGACCCGGAGACGGCGGTCTCCCGAATCATCGAGCTCGTGAAGACGCGCATCCCGAATCGCTTTGCCCTCGACCCGATTCGCGACATTCAGGTGCTCTGCCCGATGAACCGCGGTGGCGTCGGCGCCCGCTCCTTGAATATCGAGCTGCAGGCCGCGCTCAATCCCGCAGGCGAGAACAAGGTCGAGCGGTTCGGCTGGACCTTCGCCCCCGGCGACAAGGTCATGCAGATCGAGAACGACTACGACAAGGAGGTCTACAACGGCGATATCGGCATGATCGATGACGTCGATACCAATGCCGGCGAACTGACGGCCCGCTTTGATGACCGAACCATTACCTATGGGTTCGGCGAACTCGACACGCTGGTACCGGCTTATGCGGCGACCATTCACAAGAGTCAGGGCTCAGAATATCCGGCGGTTGTGATTCCCGTCCTTACGCAACATTACGCCATGTTGCAGCGGAATTTGCTCTATACCGGCGTCACGCGCGGCAAGAAGCTCGTGGTGCTGGTCGGACAGAAGAAAGCGATCGCCATCGCTGTACGCAATGTCTCGGGCCGGCGGCGCTGGTCGAAACTCGCCGAATGGCTGCGTCCTACTCCATCGTTCAAGCAATGCACCGCCATGACGGGCTGACGATGGTCGCTGAGGATTTTCTGAGTGACCCAAAAGTCCGGGAATGGCTCGCTGGTGTCGAGCCGGCCTGGACCCTGCTGACATTTGGAAGCCTTCGCGCGCTGCGGCAGCAGCGGTCAATGAGCGGTGGACCGATCATGTTCGCCACCGACTTGACCTCTGATGAAATAAAAGCATCGGCCGCGGCGCACAACGCGCTTATATTGATAAAGCGCGCCATAGACACTGGCGGGCTGCCAATCACTGCAACCGGCAATCTCACCCGCGCCGTCGTCGCGGACATGTGCAAGCTGATGGATTGGCCGGATTACGATCAGGCCGATGCCTTCCGCTTTAGCAAGGTTATCAACGAGCCCGACTTCATGCCGCTCCATATCGTCCGGCTCCTCTGCGAGGCGGCTGGTCTTGTGAAGATCAAGAAGGACAAGCTGATTGCGCCCCCGATGGGCAAGCAATGCCTCTCTGATCCGAGTGGATTGGTCGCGCTCCTGGCACAGATCGCGTTCTGGCGGTTTGATCTGAGCTACTTTGCCAGAGGCCTCCTCGGCTCGTGGCCGCAAGAGGACATCGGCATTGCTCTCTGGTCGTTGTCGGTTTGCGGCGACGACTGGCAATCCGCGGAAAAGCTGACACGCCTCTGTACAATCCCGAGGCCCGAGATGCTGACGGGCGACTGGGATCGAACCCCGTTCGCGTTCGAGGGCCGTATTCTGCGGCCACTGCTGTGGTTCGGCTTGGTCGATCACCGCGCCGAGCAAATCACGGAGTCCCGGTTCAGTAAGCGCCATTTCTATCGCAAGACCGGCCTGTTCGACCGGCTGCTTAAGTTCGACGTCGAGATCGAGCGCGCTTCGGGGTCGAGACACTGAGCCTCCTCAGGGACCTCTTGGCAAAGATCGCCTGCTCGACCGCTACTAAGGGGAGCAAGCAATCCAAGGCTCCCACTCCATGCATAACGGTATCGACGCTGGCCGATTGTCCGCATCCGAGCGTCTCGCCGAACTTGCCGAAATCTTGGCCGCCGGCCTGATCCGTCTGCGGGCCCGACAGTCAACTCCTTTATCTGCCGCCTGTAGAGAGAGTTCACTCGACTGTACCGCTGACCAGAGCAGTCATGCCGACCGTCTTACGTCGCATGGAGGCTCGGGTTGACCGACACCGTACTGGCCCAATTGGCCGCCCTGAAAACCGCGCCGATCGGCGCGCTCAAGCAGAAATGGCGCGATCTCTTCGAGTCCGAGCCGCCACCCTATAACCGGCGTTTCCTTGAGCATCGACTGGCCTACCGGATTCAGGAATTGGCCTATGGCGGGTTGAAGCCTGAGACATTGCGGCACTTGCGTGAGTTGGCCGAGGAACTGGACGGCGGCAAGGTGGATTTGCGGCGGCGCCGAGCCGATCATGATCGGCCTATCGCTGGCACCCGGCTGATCCGGGAATATCAGGGCATCGAGCATTGCGTAACGGTGCGCGACGACGGCTACGAGTATCAGGGCCGGCCATACAAATCACTTTCGGCCATCGCGCGCGCCATCACCGGCACGCAATGGAACGGGCGGGTCTTCTTCGGCTTGAAAAATCAGCGGGCGAGCCGATGAAGAAATCGATCGTCCGCAAGCTCCGTTGCGCGGTCTATACCCGCAAGTCGAGCGAGGAGGGGCTGGAGCAGGAGTTCAACTCCCTCGATGCACAGCGCGAGGCGTGCGAGGCCTATATCGCCAGCCAGAAACCCGAGGGCTGGGTGTTGGTGCCCGACCGCTACGACGATGGCGGTATTTCCGGGGC
This sequence comes from Pseudorhodoplanes sp., assembly GCF_046289595.1. Lineage (GTDB taxonomy): Bacteria > Pseudomonadota > Alphaproteobacteria > Rhizobiales > Xanthobacteraceae > Pseudorhodoplanes. The sequence goes on along the minus strand of NZ_JBKBVB010000001.1, from coordinate 55,903 downwards.
GACCCTGGAGCGGCCGGCGCTCAAGCGGCTCCTTGCTGATATCGAGGCGCGACAGGTCGACGTCATCGTCGTCTATAAAATCGACCGGCTCAGCCGGGCCTTGATGGATTTCGCCAAACTGGTCGAGGTGTTCGACCGGAATGGCGTCACCTTCGTCAGCGTAACCCAGTCGTTCAACACCACGACGTCGATGGGCCGGCTGACCCTCAATATCCTCCTATCCTTCGCCCAGTTTGAGCGCGAGGTCATTGGCGAGCGCATCCGAGACAAGTTCGCGGCCTCCCGCAAGAAGGGCATGTGGATGGGCGGCTTCGTGCCGCTCGGCTACGAGGTCAAGAACCGCAAGCTCGTGATGAACGAAGTTGAAGCAGCGAAGGTCCGCATGATCTTCGAGCGCTTCGTCAAGATCGGCTCCGCGACCGTGCTGGTGCGGGCGCTCCGGGCGGAAGGGGTAACTGGAAAACAGGGCAAACTGGTCGACAAGGGTTACGTCTACAAGCTCCTGAACAACCGGGTCTACATCGGCCAGGCAGTGCACAAGGGCGCGGCCTATCCCGGCGAGCACGAGGGCATTGTCAGCCAGGCGCTCTGGGACAAGGTCCACAACATTCTCGGCGAAAGTCCCCGCCGGCGTGCGGCACGGTCGCGGGCGCAGACGCCGGCCTTGCTGAAGGGCCTGATCTTTGGACCCACGGGAAGGGCCATGACGCCGACCCACACCCGTAGGGGCGGGAAGCTCTATCGGTATTATGTCTCGACCGACGCGTTAACGCGCGAACCGGATGCCTGTCCGGTGCGACGGATCCCGGCGGCTGAAATCGAAAACGCGGTGATCGATCAGGTGCGCGTTCTCCTTCGCGCGCCGGAAATTATCGTCGCGACGTGGCGCAAGGCGCGGCAGTCGCTCGATGGCCTCGCTGAGGCCGACGTGCGGGAGGCACTGGAACGGCTCGACCCACTCTGGGATGAGCTCTTTCCGGCCGAGCAGGCGCGGATCGTGCAGTTGCTCGTTGAGCGCGTCGACATCGGCACCGACGGCGCGGACATCCGCCTGCGCACGCAGGGGCTGAGGAGTCTCGTTGCCGATTTGGGCGTGATCGATCCGGAAAATCGGAGGGCAGCATGAGGACAAAGCCAGAAGTCAGTGACGATGGCACGACCGTCACCGTGCGGGTGCCGATTTCCATCAGACGACGCGGTGGCCGCAAGCTTGTGCTGGCGCCTGATGGCGTCGCCTTCACTGGCCCCCCGATTCGCCGCCGCATCGACAGCACGATGGTCAAGGCTATAGCGCGGGCGTTCCGGTGGCGGGATATGATCGAGAATGGCACCTATGCGACAATCCGAGAAATTGCCGCCGCAGAAAAAATCAGTGAAACTTACGTGGGCCGAACACTTCGATTGACATTGCTGGCTCCGAGCCTCGTTGAGAGCGTTCTTGAAGGACGCCAAGCCAACTTGAAGCTGGACGATTTGATGACCAGCCTTCCGATCGACTGGATGGCTCAGTCGAGCGCGCTGCATTATCGTCCGGACGTCGTGCGCTTCGCCAATAGATGATGCCGTAGCAGAATGTTAACGGTGAAAGGGCTCCCCTCTCTTGAGGTCATCTATGTTCTTGATTTGTTCGATTTAGGTGGCTAGTACTGCGTGTGGCGCCTCGCCCAAACCTGGTGATGTCTGCACGAGTTAGATCGACGACACCAACTCGCTATTTTACGGTCGTGCCATGAACCTTCTCGCCCGAATGAGTGACGGACCGGCGGTTTCGCCTGTGTCTCCACGTCGTGAGCTCGGAGCATATGAGGCGCTTTGGCTTGAACCAGGCGCCACATTCAAGACGATCGCTGATCGATTTGCTGCCGATCCGACAGCTGTTCCGTCTGATTTTGTATCTGCAGCAGTCGCGGACGCGCGTGCGTCCGAGGTCCTAGCCACGCTGAAGAAGGCCGGCGTTTCCCGCTTCGGGATTCGACTGAATCTGACCGGCAATTATCCTAAGAAGCTGCGCGATGCACGGCACCCTGTCGAGATGTTGTATTTTCAGGGCGCCTGGGAACTGTCCGAGACCCGCTGCGTGGCAGTGGTCGGAAGCCGAACCGCGACCGACGATGGCATTCGTCGGGCGACTAAGATCGCGCGAGCGCTGGTAGAAAAGGGATTCACAGTCGTATCCGGGCTGGCGGCAGGTATTGACCGGGCGGCGCACACAGCCGCGATCGAAGCTGGCGGCAACACGATCGCGGTTATCGGAACGCCCATTGGCACGTACTACCCGAAAGAAAACGAGGCACTGCAGCGTCGAATTGCGGAAGAGTATCTGCTGATTTCTCAGGTGCCAGTACTTCGCTATGCGAACCAGCATGTTCCGCAGAATAAGCTATTCTTCCCCGAGCGGAACGTCACGATGAGCGCGATGACAGAAGCTACGATTATCATCGAGGCTAGCGATACGAGTGGCACGCTGACGCAAGCGCGGGCCGCTCTTCAGCAGAGGCGCAAACTTTTTATTCTCGATTCTTGCTTTGAGCGCCGCGATATCACATGGCCGGTCAATTTCGAGAAAAAGGGCGCTATCCGCGTTCGGGAGCTTGCGAATATTTTTGAAGCGCTCGGCGATGATTCTCCGACTCCAGAAAATTGACGATAGCAATCGTCGTGACCACTATTATCTCGGCGAAGACGACGAGTGTTATTATCTATACGAGTACACGGCCGGCGCAGGCTGGCAGGGTGGAGCCACCAACCAGCTCATTCATAACCTGCAAAAGAAGAAGGGCGACGGCGGTTATCATTACAAAGCTCCAGCGATTGCCCAGTGTGCAAAGGACTTTTCGCAAGCAATCAATGCAAAATGGCTTGCTAGCGCAACTCTCGTTCCCGTGCCCCCGTCGAAAAACAAAGCCGACGCCCTCTTTGACGATCGAATGGTCCAGGTATGCCGAGGCATAAGATCGCCTAGTCTTTCGGACGTCCGCGAAATCGTTGAGCAGATAGATTCTACGGATACGTTCAAAGGCGGGCACCGGCAGTCGCCAGCCGACCTGGAAGCCAACTACCGAATAGTCGCAAACGAGCTCGCGCAGGCGCGTCCAACTATCGGTGTCGTGGACGACGTACTTACGACGGGCTCTCATTTTAAGGCTGTGAAGGCCAAGATACTTGCCGAGCGACCAGATGCCAAAGTCGTGGGATTTTTCGTCGCAAGACGCGCGATCCCCAATCCATTCGGAGATGTGTCGCTGGACGAACTGCTGAGTTAATCAGGCTCATATTGCTGGGACCATGCGCTATTGGTGGGTCAATCAGAACCAGACGTTCCGCCATGAAGTCGATGGCGGTTACCTTTGGTCGCCCAAGCGCAACGCCAATGGAGCACGAAATCCGTTCTATGAGTCAATGCGCGAGGTCGCACCTGGCGATCTGATCTTCTCGTTCATGGACACCAGAATCCTGGCAGTTGGCATCGCCCAATCCTATTGCTGGGAGAGTCCGAAGCCACTCGAGTTTGGGACCGCAGGTGAGAACTGGGAAAATATCGGCTGGAAAGTGAAGGTGAGCTTCACAAAGCTGGCCAATAAGGTGCGTCCCAAGGATCACATCGAGCTTCTTCGGCCGCTTCTTCCCGCAAGGTATTCGCCATTGCAGCCGAACGGAAACGGCCTGCAATCAGTCTACCTGACCGAGGTGCCCGAACCGCTTGCCGAGGTGATCATCGGCCTGATTGGGCAAGAAGTCGCGCCTCTCGCTCTTGCTGCACACAGCGTCAAACCGGTTCCTGCAGATGATCTCGATTCCTGGGAGCGCAAGATCGAACAGGAGGTCGTCAATAATTCTACGATTCCGGAAACCGATCGATTGGCAATCGTGCGCGCTCGAAATGGACAAGGCCTATTCAAGGAGCGGGTCAGCAAGATTGAAACACGATGCCGCATCACAGGCGTCGAAAATCCGGTGCATCTTATCGCCAGTCACTGCAAGCCGTGGCGGGATTCAACCAATGAGGAACGCCTTAACGGCGAAAACGGTCTGCTACTGACACCCAGCATCGACCATCTGTTCGATCGGGGCTTCATTGGCTTCGAGGACAACGGTACTCTCATCATCTCCCCGGTCGCCCACCACCCATCGCTCCAACGAATGGGCATCGACACCGAGACGATTGTGAACGTGGGTGGATTTTCCAGCGGCCAAAAGCAGTTCCTCGATTTTCACAGGAATTCCGTGTTGCTTCAGTCCATCCGAGCGTAAGTGAATTAGCGCGAATTAGCGATCATTTTGATCGGCAATTCCGGCCTGTCACGCCTGGCACAACCGGCCATTGCACTTTCGGCCAATTTGGCCAACACTAGCTGCCAGCACGAGGGGTCCGGTATGCGCAAATTCACCTCGGCCCACGCGAAAAACCATTTTGGCGAACTGATCGACGCGGCCAGGGCCGAGCCGGTGGCGATCACCAAGTATGATCGGACGGTGGTCGTGATGGTGGCGGCGGAGGAGTTTGAGCGGATCAAGGAACTGGCCACCGGACAATCGAAAAAAGCCGCTTCTAGAAAAGTGACTCGGCGGAACACTAAATGATTCTGACTTCTCAGGAATTAAAATCAGCGCTCTGGGATGCAGCAAACACCCTGCGAGGTTCCGCTGTCGATCGTACCGACTGGAAGGGCTACATCCTGCCCCTGCTGTTCTTCAAGCGTATCTCAGATGTCTGGGACGAGGAGACGGCCGAGGCGCGCGAAATCTACGGCGATGCCGATCCATCGCTGTTTCCGGAGGTACACCGCTTCGTCCTTCCCGACGGCGGCCACTGGAAAGATGTCCGAGAGGTTGCAACGAACGTCGGCGCTGCGTTGCAAAAGGCAATGCAGGACATCGAGCGCGCGAACCCTGACACTCTGTTCCGCGCATTCGGCTCAGCGGACTGGGGCAACAAGGAGAAGTTCTCCGACGAACTTCTGAAGAACCTGATCGAGGGGTTTTCGGAAATCCGGCTGGGCAACAACGCCGTCAGCACGGATGTGCTCGGTGACGCCTACGAATATCTGGTCGGCAAGTTCGCCGATGTCACGCGGCGTAATAAGGCTGGCGAGTTCTACACCCCGCGCGGCGTCGTGCGGATGATGGTAGAAATTCTTGATCCCAGGGAAGGCGAGAGCATTTATGACCCTGCCTGCGGCACCGGAGGCATGCTGCTGGGCGCGATCGAGCATGTCATGCGCAAGGGCGGCGATCCGCGCACCTTCTATGGCAAGATTTACGGCCAGGAGAAAAACCTCACTACTGCGGCCATAGCGCGGATGAACCTCGTCCTGCATGGGATTGAGGACTTCCAGATCGCCCGCGAAGATACCTTGCGCAATCCGGCCTTCACCGATTCCAGCACCGGCGGGCTCGCTACTTTCGATTGCGTCATCGCGAACCCACCGTTCTCGCTCAAGGAGTGGGGTCGCGATCTGTGGGAGGCCGATCCCTGGGGCCGTGCCCAATATGGAATACCGCCGGAAAGCTACGGCGACTATGCCTTCGTCCAGCACATGATCGCCTCGATGGCGCCCACCGGAAACAGTCGCATGGCGGTCGTCCTACCTCAAGGCGCGCTATTCCGGAAATCTGCCGAGGGCTCGATCCGGCAGGCCTTGCTGGAAAAGGATATGGTCGAGGCGGTCATCGGCCTTGCGCCCAATCTCTTTTACGGCACGCAGCTGGCGGGCTGCGTGATGGTGCTGCGCCGCAAGAAGCCCGCAGCCCGCAGGAACAAGGTCCTGATCATCGACGCATCCAGCGTCTTCCGCAAAGGCCGGGCGCAGAACTTCCTCGACCAGGAGCACAGCGACCAGATCGTCGCCTGGTATCGCACTTTCGCGGATGTCGAAGACCGCGCCAAGGTTGCCACTCTCGAAGAGATCAAGAGGGAAGGCTGGACGCTCAACATTTCTCGCTACGTGTTGCCTTCCATTGGCCAGGACATTCCGCCGCTGCCTGAGGCGGTCGAGGCCTTCAAGACCGCTCTCGCCGATGCCCGTGCGGCCGAGGATCACCTGCGCAAGGTGCTGGTCGAAGGAGGCTGGTTGTAGTGTTTCACGTTGGTTTTGGTTCAGCGAAGCGCGAGGCAGAGATTCGCAAGTTCGCAGCTGCCGATCGAACGACGGCACTTATTCTCGCGGCTGTTCACTTCGAATGGATGCTGAAACGGGCAATCCTTAAACTGGGTGCGAGCCCAACAAAGAGCCTTCGGAACCAACTCGAAGACGTATTCAGAATGCAAAAGCATAACGGCCGAGATGGATACAAGGAAGTTTGGGACCGGGAAGTCGGAAAGCGTTTCAAGAACGGCGCACTTGGAACAGTGCTCGGGAAGCTAAACCAAATTCAAAGCCACGCTCTTGATGTCCGCGGAAAGATAATCCATGGAAACGGCACCGTCAGCAAATCTGACTCTGATCAAGCAATCGAGCTTTTCCTTGGCGCGGGCGTAAAGCTACGCGAGTTCGCGGCGAAGCACGGGATAGACCTTGATGCTCGGCTGAAGACTCGGACAAAGCCGAAAGTGGCCAGTGCATGAACCAACTCACTCAGCGCGAACTCGAAAGCTATCTCTGGGGCGCCGCCACCTTGCTGCGCGGCCTCATCGATGCCAGCGACTACAAGCAGTACATCTTTCCGCTGTTGTTCTTCAAACGTCTGTCCGACGTCTGGGATGGGGACTACCAGGAAGCCCTCGATGAAACCGACGACGAGGGCTATGCCGCCGCCACCGCCAGCGACCGCTTCGTGATCCCCGAAGGCGCGCACTGGAACGACGTGCGTGCAGCGCCGCGCGATGTGGGGCGGGCGCTGCTGTCGGCGTTCCTTGCGATCGAGGCTGCGAACCCCGAGCGCCTGCAGGGCGTTTTCGGCAATGCCAACTGGACCGACAAGGCCCAGATGCCCGACAGCACGCTGAAGAACCTGATCGAGCATTTCTCGAAGCATGATCTGACCCTTGCCGCCGTGCCAGAGGACGAGCTTGGTAACGGCTACGAATATCTGATCAAGAAATTCGCCGATGACAGCGGCCACACTGCGCAGGAGTTCTACACCAACCGCACCCTCGTCCATCTGATGGCGCAGATGCTGGAGCCCCAGCCGGGCGAGAGCATATACGACCCGACCTGCGGCACCGGAGGCATGCTCATATCGTGCCTGGCGGAAGTGAAGCGGCGCGGCGGTGACATTCGGGCCACCGGCCTTTTTGGGCAGGAGCTCATAACTATCACCGCGGCGATCGCTCGGATGAACCTTGTCATCCACGGCGTGGATGATTTCCACATAGCCAGCGGCAACACGCTGGCAGCGCCGGCCTTCGTACAAGGGGACAAACTCCGCACCTTCGACGTGGTTCTCGCTAATCCGCCGTATTCGATCAAGAAGTGGAACCGTAGCGCTTGGGAGCATGATGCTTGGGGACGCAACTTCCTGGGTACGCCGCCGCAGGGACGTGCGGACTATGCCTTCTTTCAGCACATCCTGTCGTCGATGGACCCGAAGACCGGGCGATGCGCGATCCTGTTTCCACATGGCGTGCTCTTCAGAAACGAAGAAGCAGGAATGCGGCGCAAACTGGTCGAATCTGACTGGGTCGAGTGCGTGTTGGGGCTGGGACCGGGCCTGTTTTACAACTCGCCGATGGAGGCCTGCGTGGTGATTTGCCGGTCGCAGAAACCCGCGGCGCGAAAGGGGCGCATCCTATTCATCGACGCGGTGGCCGAGATAGCGCGCGAACGCGCGCAAAGCTTTCTACGGCCCAACCATCAGGCGCGCATCTTGTCGGTCTATCGCGCCTTTGCCGATGAAGCCGGCTTTGCCGCGGTGGCAGGCATAGCGGATGTGCTGGCGGCGGACGGCAACCTATCGATTGCCCGGTATGTGAAGCGGCCCAAAGCGGCGGTGGCCGGCGGGGGGGGCACGCTGGCGGCGACATGGGCGGCGTTTGACGTGGAAGGGCGCGATTTCTGGACAGGCATGGACGCGCTGGTGGACATGCTCGATGGCCTGACGCCTGCGGAGGATGCCGATGCTTGAGCGGCCGATTTCCAAGGCGGGATGGACGCGGGTGCGGTTCGACCAGATCGCCACGCAGATCAACGATCGGGTCGACAACCCCGCCGAGGCCGGGGTGGAACGCTATGTCGGGCTGGAACACCTGGATCCCGACAGCCTGCGCATCCGGCGCTGGGGCGAACCCACGGATGTAGAATCGACCAAGCTGCGGTTCCAGCCGGGCGACATCATATTCGGCAAGCGCCGCGTCTATCAGCGCAAGGTGGCGGTGGCGGATTTCGAGGGCATCTGTTCGGCACATGCCATGGTGCTGCGCGCCAAGCCCGGCGCGGTGCTGCCCGAGTTTCTGCCGTTTTTCATGCAAAGCGACCTGTTTATGGAACGGGCCTTGAGCATTTCGGTCGGATCGCTGTCGCCCACTATCAACTGGAAGACGTTGGCCGCCGAGGAATTCCTGCTGCCGCCGATCCAGGAGCAAGCGCGGTTGCTTGAACCGTTGATCGGCGTGTGCACACTTGCAGAAGGGTTGGCTACCGCTCTCGACATCGGTGAAAAGACCTATGAGGCTTGGATCGAGAGCGAGTTGAAAGATCACGACTGGCCGCATCGGCCAGCGATTGATCTGCTTACTCGGGCCACGGTCGGCATCGTCGTCAAACCGGCAGACTGGTATGTCAGTTCTGGACAGGGCGTGCCGGCGTTGCGTTCGCTGAACGTCCTCAAGAACCGCCTCTCGTGGGGTGAGCACGTCGAGATTTCGCATGAAGGGCACCAATTCCATCGAAAAAGCGCACTTAGCGCAGGGGACGTTGTGATCGTGCGAAGTGGTCGCCCCGGCGATGCAGCAGTCATTCCGCCGCTGGATCACCCGTTGAATGCCATAGACCTGATCATCTCGACTACCGGCCCCGACTTGAGGCCAGAGTTTTTCTGTCGCTTCCTTAATTCAGTCGCTGGCCGTCGTCAGTTTGCTTCGGGCATTGCTGGCACCGCGCAGTTGCATTTCAACGTCGAGCTTTTCAAGAAGCTGCGCATTCCTGTTCCGCCGCTCACTGAACAAGACGTATTTATCGCACGGGCGCATCAGTTTGACGGATCACTCAACGATCTGCGCGAGCGTCTGGCTGCCGCTCAGGATTTGAAAAAGGCGATTTTGAAGGAGTGCGTTGCGTATGAGCTTCACTGAGTCCAACACCGTTGAAGCCCATCTGCGCGATCTTCTCGCGGGCGCGGCCTCGGCCCGTCCGGCGCAACTCTCCATCGGCCTCGCCCGCACGGGCGGCCGGATTGCGGGCCTCGGCTGGCATTACGTCGCCCCCGCCGACCTTCCCCGCCAGCCGCAAGAGGTGCTGGTGGAACGCCACCTGCGCGACGCCCTGATCCGCCTGAACCCCGACATCGCCACCAACCCCGGCCGGGCCGATGACGTGCTCTACCGCCTGCGCGCCATCGTCATGGGCGCGCGGTCGGACGGGCTGGTGAAGGCGAACGAGGAATTTGCCGCCTGGGCCCTGGGCGAACGGTCGATGCCCTTTGGCGCGAATGGCGAACACGTCACCATCCGCCTGATCGATTTCGACGACATCGAACGCAACAGCTTTGTCGCCACCCAGCAGTTCACCATCCGCGCCGGAAAGACGGAAAAGCGCGCCGATCTGGTGCTGCTGGTCAACGGCATTCCGCTGGTGCTGATCGAGGCCAAGACGCCGGTGCGGTCCAGCCAGAGCTGGCTCGATGCCGCGTTGCAGGTGCATGACGACTACGAGAAAAACGTGCCGGAGCTATTCGTGCCCAACGTCTTTTCCGTGGCGACCGAGGGCAAGGAGTTCCGCTATGGCTCGGTCCGGATGCCGGTCGACATTTGGGGCCCCTGGCGCGATGGCGACGGGCCGCAGACGATGGGCGCTGTGGAAAAGGCCGCGACCTCGATGCTGCGACCGGCGATGGCGCTCGACATGCTCGACAGCTTCACCGCCTTCGCGACGCAGAAGGGCAAGCACCGCATCAAGATCATAGCCCGCTATCAGCAGGTGGATGGCGTGAACAAGATCGTCGCGCGGGTAGTGGCGGGTCAGCCGCGCAAGGGGTTGATCTGGCATTTCCAGGGGTCAGGCAAGTCGCTTCTGATGCTGTTCGCCGCGCGCAAGCTGCGGCTGCACCCGGCGCTGAAGAACCCCACGGTGCTGATCGTGGTGGATCGGATCGATCTGGACAGCCAGATTTCCGGCACCTTCTATGCGGCCGACATAGCCAACATGGTGCGCACGGATAGCCGCAAGGAACTGACTGACTTGCTGGGCACGGATGCGCGGAAGGTGGTGATCACCACGATCTACAAGTTCGCCGAGGCCGACGGCGTGTTGAACGACCGCGACAACATCATCGTGCTGGTGGACGAGGCACACCGCACGCAGGAAGGCGATCTGGGCCGCAAGATGCGCGACGCGCTGCCGAATGCGTTCCTGTTCGGCCTGACCGGAACGCCGATCAACCGCGCCGACAAGAACACCTTCTACGCCTTCGGCGCCGACACCGACGAAGGCGGCTACATGAGCCGCTATGGCCTAAACGACTCGATCCGCGACGGGGCTACAAAGGAGTTGCACTTCGAGCCGCGGCTGGTGGACCTGCACATCGACCAGAAGGCCATCGAGGAAGCCTATGCCGAGCTAACACAAGGCCTGACCGACGAGGACCGGGATCGGCTGGGCAAAGCTGCCGCCAAGATGTCGATCCTGGTCAAGGCGCCCGCGCGCATCCGCGCGATCTGCGGTGACATCGCCAAGCACTTCCAGGAGAAGGTCGCCCCGAACGGCTTTGGCGCGCAGGTGGTGACCTTCGACCGCGAGAGCTGTCTGCTCTACAAGCAGGAACTCGACCGCCACCTGCCGCCCGAGGTGTCGGACGTTGTGATCTCGGTCAACAGTGGCGAGCCGGAATACGCACCCTTCAAGCGCGACCGGGATGCCGAGGAAAAGCTGCTCGACCGCTTCCGCGATCCCAAGGACCCGCTGAAGATCATCATCGTGACGTCCAAGCTGCTGACCGGCTTCGACGCCCCGATCCTGCAGACGATGTATCTGGACAAGCCGCTGCGCGACCACACGCTGCTGCAGGCGATCTGCCGGACGAATCGCCCTTATGGCGAGCAGAAGACGCATGGTCTGATCGTCGACTACCTCGGCATCTTCGACGACGTCGCGCAGGCGCTGAAGTTCGACGAGGAAGGCGTCCAGAAGGCAGTGTCCAACATCGCCGAACTGATCAACGCCTTGCCGACCACCTTGCAAAAGTGCCTCGCCTATTTCGCGGGCGTACACCGCAGCCTAGCCGGCTACGAGGGCCTTATCGCCGCGCAGGAATGCATCCCGAACAACGATCTGCGCGACGCCTTCGCGGCCGACTTCAGTGTGTTGGCGCGGATCTGGGAGGCGCTATCACCCGATCCGGTGCTGACGCAGTACGAGACCGACTATCGCTGGCTGGCGCAGGTCTACGAGTCCCTGAAGCCGTCAAGCGGGACCGGTCGGCTCCTTTGGCACCGGCTGGGCGCCAAGACAATCGAACTCATCCACGAGAACGTCCATGTGGACGCGGTGCGCGACGACCTCGATACGCTGGTCCTGGATGCCGAACTACTCGAGGCCGTCCTAGGCAACCCCGACCCGGAAAAGAAGGCCAAGGAAATCTCAGTCAAGCTGGCGGGCCGACTTCGGAAACATGCAGGGAATCCGAAGTTCAAAGCACTGGGGGAGCGCCTGGAGGACCTGAAGAACCGCCACCAGCAAGGTTTGCTGCTCTCGATCGACTTCCTGAAAGAACTTCTGGCGCTCGCGAAAGACGTGGTGAAGACAGAGCGCGAAACGCCAGAGGAAATTGACATCGACCGTGGTAAGGCGGCGTTGACAGAACTGTTTGAAGAGGCGCGGAACGGCGACACACCCGTCATGGTCAAGCGGGTCGTGGACGACATCGACGAGATCGTGCGCGCGGTGAGGTTCGATGGCTGGCAGGCAACGCATGCCGGCGAGCGCGAGGTCAAGAAGGCGCTTCGTCAGACTCTGTTCAAGTACAAGCTCCACCAGGATACCGAACTATTCGAGCGCGCCTACGGCTACATCCGTGAGTATTATTGAGGGGTATTGAGTACTTACGCGGCCGTCATCTCGCCTATTGCCGGCACCGATCGAGTGAGGCACGAGCGTACATCGCTCTTCGAAGCATCGACAAATCGTCAACTGAGCAAAGCTCCGCACCTCGCGACTCCAAAACTCCTGCAATATCAGCGCTGCCGTTCGCTCCCAGTCATTCCCGCAGCCCCGCTATATCTGTACAAAATGCGGAGGTTGCCGCGCTGAAAAGCGATTCAAAATCAGTTGCTTACGAGAACCGCACTAAATCCGCGAAGTGCGGAGGTTTGGAGACAAACGGGCGGAGAGAGAGAATTTCAGGCCCCGACGGGTGCGTCTCAGTGCGGAGGTTTACGCGCGAAGCCCGTGGTTATTGGGCTTCTATGCGCGCTCGCAGGCCAGCAGAGAATGTTGGTCTCAGAAGGACTGGCGGAGGGAGAGGAACTGGGATCCAACACTCTCTGAATTTGTGGTCCGGGATCGCTCCGGGGATAGGTGCTGGACGTCAAACAAACGTTGGCGAAATACGTCTTGCTGCTTGAATCTCCGAAATAATCATTTCATCTGTAGCACGCTTCTCATCGCATAGGTTTTAGGGGACTTGCTGTAAGCCTCCGCGCAGCTTGCAGAACAGAACCAGGGTTCTTCCCTGGGCTCGAGTTTAAAGCCCCGATAAGGGGGATGCATTTTGCACACCGGGTCTATCCAAGACGGATCCGGAGCGGGGGCGAGCTCAAGGGAAAAGATGGGTATTTCACTAGTAACAGACCGCAGGGCGATGTTTCCAATCTCGCTTGTGACTATCTGCTTCGCGCGTGCAATGTCGGCGATGGACTGTGTTGCAAGAAGTTGCCCCGGCCCTGCAAGGGCGGTAACGCGCGAGGCAATATTGACCGTCGAACCAAAGACATCGTTGGATCTTCGAATCACTCGACCGTGGCTTACTCCGCAACGGGTTAGGGGCAACCTAGATTCAGACCGACATGAAGCTAACAGACGACCGAGCATTTCAAGCGCCAAGTCGGGGCTAGAGAATGCTAGCATAGCCTCATCGCCAATCCACTTGAGCGGAGCCCCGTGACTACTGAGTGCCTCTGATACCAACTCCTCAAAGAGTTCTATAATCCGGATTGCCTCCTCATCTCCGTAAACATCCGTTATCGCGCTGAAACCGGCCAGATCAACAAAAGCCACGGTAGCCATTTCGGTGAAATGGTGAGTAGTTGGGCGCTCGTGCTGTCTCATCGGTGCACTATCTCAGGTAGTTGTTAGGACCGGCGACCGGAAGTGGTTCAAATGCTGCTGCCTTTGAGTCGCAATATGACATAGTTTTCAGTCCGACTGCATCGCTGATTTAGCCAAGCGACCGCGTCTGATCCGCTTCCATCTCTGGTAGTCCCGATTTCGGCTGGCGCGGTCACTATTCTTAGACGACCTCTTTTCTTCCAGTGGTTGGTTGAATGCCCTGTGTGGTGAGAGCGCAACGGACTGTCCCGCATTTGCTATCATCGCCGGACGAAGGCCTTTTGAGCCTTAGCGCGTTCGCGAGTACAAAAACGCTCGAAAGCGCCATGGCGGCAGCCGCAAAGATGGGTGAAAGCAGAATGCCGTAAGCGGGGTAAAGGGCGCCAATCGCCACCGGGATGAGCACCGCATTATAAGCAAATGCCCAGAACAAGTTCTGTTTGATGTTGCGGATCGTTGCCTGCGAGACAGCGATCGCATTAGGTACTCCGCGTAAGTCACCTGACATCAGCACTACGTCGGCCGCTTCGATTGCTACGTCAGTGCCCGTGCCGATCGCGAGACCAACGTCGGCCGCCGCAAGGGCTGGTGCGTCGTTGATGCCGTCGCCGACGAAGGCAATGCTCCCGAACTGCGCCCCCAGTCGCTGGACAGCCTCGACCTTCCCGTCCGGCAAGACCTCTGCAACGATCTCGTCGATGCCAAGCTGGTTGCCGATAGCCCGCGCAGTTTCGCTATTGTCGCCTGTGATCATCGCAACTTTCAAGTTTAGTCGGTGAAGTGCTTCAATAGCTTCGGGCGTGGACGGCTTAATCGGATCGGAGACTGCCAACATGGCGGCAAGTCGACCGTCTACGGCCGCGTAGAGCGGAGTCTTGCCTTGAACAGCGAGTCGCTTCGCTGATTGAACGAACTCGAGCATGTCGTAGCCGAGCATCCTGAGGTAGTGATCGGAGCCGACCTCTACCGTGCGGCCGTGAACCGTCGCTGTTAGTCCCAAGCCCGGCACAGCCTCAAACGCCTCGACTTGATCGAGCGTCAGGTTGCGCTTGAGCGCCTCCTCTACGATTGATTCGCCGATCGGGTGTTCCGAGCGGCTCTCTGCGGCCGCAACGAGGCGCAAGATCTCATCTTCTGAGAAGCCTTGCGCAGTTACGAAGTCGGTGAGCTCCGGACGTCCTTTTGTGAGAGTCCCGGTCTTGTCGAGAGCAATTACCTTAACTGAACGAAGCGTCTGCAACGTGTCGCCGTTGCGGAACAGCACGCCCATTTCGGCTGCGCGACCTGTTCCGACCATGATCGAAGTGGGGGTAGCGAGACCCATCGCGCAGGGGCAGGCGATGATGAGGACGGAAACGGCATTCAACAGTGCGTATGTGAGCGCGGGTTCTGGACCAAGCAATAACCAGATCGCGAAAGTCATCGCCGCCAAACCCATCACGATAGGCACGAAGACTGCGGTGACCCTGTCCGCGAGCTCCTGAAGTGGCAGCTTGGAGCCTTGTGCTTTTTCCACCATGCGGATGATCTGCGCCAACACCATGTCGGCGCCGACCTTGGTAGCGCGGAAAGTGAAGGCGCCAGTCTTGTTGATCGTGCCGCCGACCACCTCGGCGCCAACGATCTTTTGCACGGGTAGGGGCTCGCCGGTTATCATCGACTCGTCGACGTAAGAGCTTCCCTCCGCGACCTGGCCATCGACGGGCACTCGCTCGCCGGGGCGCACGAGGATGATGTCGTCGCACTGGACCTCGGCAACCGGCAGCTCGATTGTCGTGCCGTTACGCACGACGCTGGCAGTCTTCGCGTGCAAGCTCATTAGCCGCTTGATGGCCTCGGATGTGCGGCCTTTAGCTCGAGCTTCGAGAAAGCGGCCGAAAAGGATTAGCGTTACGATAACGGCTGCGGCCTCGTAGTATACATTCCGCATACCTTCGGGCAGCAGGCCAGCAGCGAAGGTCGCTACGACTGAGTATCCCCAGGCAGCGCTTGTGCCAAGCGCTACGAGGGAGTTCATGTCGGGTGTACCGCGCAGGAGCGCAGGAATGCCCTTCAGAAAGAAGCGCAGCCCCGGTCCGAAGAGGACGAGCGTAGTGAGCACGAACTGCAGATACCAGCTCTCATAATGGCCGATGTTAGTCATCACCCAATCGTGGACGCCGGGAATGAGGTGCGAACCCATCTCGAGCATAAACACCGGCAACGTGAGACCCGTCGCGATTAGAAACACGCGGCGTAGCGACCTCAATTCCGCCTCACGCCGATCTTCCGCCTGACCTGAGATATCGGCGGCGACGAGCCTAGCCTGATAGCCCGCCGAACGGACCGCCGCGACGAGATCATCCGCGGAGATGGCGCCGGCGAAATGCCGGATGAGCGACTTCTCTGTGGCCAAATTGACGGTGGCGCTTAGAACTCCTGGCACCCCAGCCAAAACGGCTTCGACCCGGCCGACGCAGGATGCGCACGTCATTCCCTCAATGGAGAGCTCTGTGGTCTCCTCCGCGACAGAATATCCGACATTTTGAATCGCGCGCGCAACCGCGGCTGGGTCGGGGTCGCTTTTGAAGCCTACATCGACCCGCTCCGTCGCAAGATTTACAGAAGCTGACGCTACACCTGGCAGCGATTTGAGCGCCTTCTCGACCCGACCGACGCACGAAGCGCAGGTCATCCCGTTGACGCGGATGCTGAACGTCGGCCCCGCTGGAATGCCATTTGCGGGTTGGAGCGCAATCTCAGAAGCCATGATTCACACCCTTCATTGGAGCAATGAGGGCAAATGTGGGGCTTCCAATGATGGGAAGGTCAAGAAGGAGGTGGGGTGAAATTTAGGGGGTTGACCTTCCCACGATGGGAAACCCCAATTGAATAGGAAGCGGAATGAATGAAGGAGTTTCACCATGCTTCGCTTCCACATCCCAAACATGAGCTGCGGTGGCTGCGCCAAGTCGGTAACCAAGGTGTTGCAGAGCGTAGATCCAAAGACCCGGATCGAAATCGATTCACATGGCCGCGAAGCGCGGGTCGATAGCGCGGCACCCGAATCGGAGTTTCTCGCTGCTCTGGAGCGCGCCGGCTATCCCGCCAATCTGCATTCAGCAGTGGGGACGAAACGAGTGCGAGAGCAGTAGTGGAGCTTCCGCCGTCAGTGACCACACCATGAGTGTGGTCGCTGCTCGCCGGAGTTCACAGCATTTTTGCGGCGAACTAAACGTGTTGGAAAACTTAATGATGCGCAGATGTCTCCTAACCATGATCGCTGCCTCGTCTTTGATGATCGCGGCGGCCTTGATCGCGAATACGATGGCTTCAAAAGCGGCTAGATCGGCGCTCCGTGCCGAAACCTCGCATTCTGATATCCGCGATAATACTTTTAATCGACAAGACTGGCCAAGTTATCAGATGAAAGCCTGCCGCGAGGGACCGATCGAGTGCGGGATTTTGGTATGGTAGGGCGTTGATTTATGGACAAATCGGATATGGTTAGCAGAAGGACGCGAGATCTTATGGAGCTTACAGCGACCGTGGTTGTTGCGTTCGCCGTTCGCAACGCGAGCCTCCTTACTGCGCTGTCGATCGCCGCTCTGATAGCTACAGCAGGTGATTGAAATTCCGTGCGGATCAATAATACTCGAAATTCCGAGCGTCTGGCTGGTGTTGATCGATGAACATAGGACTAGCGTCACGAGCTTCTGGTGTTTCGGCGAAGATGATTCGATACTATGAGAGTATCGGGTTGCTTCCTAAAGCTGTTCGAAAAGATAGCGGGTATCGTGATTACGACGCTGCCGATGTGCATCGGTTGGCTTTCGTGCGTCGCTCACGCGATCTCGGGTTTTCCATCGAGCGCATTCGAGAGCTGCTCCAGCTCTGGGACGATCGTCGGCGTGGTAATGCAGAGATAAGGGCGATCGCCAACGCGCATATCGCTGAGCTGCAGGAGCAGACGGCCAAGCTTGAGGAGATGATCGGCACGTTGCGCCATCTGGTGCGCAGTTGTCGCGGCGAGAAGCGGGACGAATGTCCAATCATCGCCGATCTGGCCGGAGGGCCTAAGGCCTCGCGGTCGCCGCGTAGAAAAGCCTCAGGTGTGCCGGAGCGCCCACGCGTTTGAAGTTTTGCACGACAGTGTCCAGCGAACTTGATTTTCGTCTCAACAAATCAAGGCCGTAGGCTCCCGCGTGGGAAGGTTCCACGCTGCATTTAGGGTTGGCAACCGAGGACATTGGCACTATCCTGAAGACGATGCGACTAACCGAACCGGTAGGATGTTGATTTTTCTGACCCGCAGCATGCGATTGAAGGCGGCCGTGTTTCTGGCCTTCACTTACGCATTTGCGGTTTTGGCACCGCATACCACAATGGCAATTGCGGGCGCTGGCACGCTCGCCCACTGCCTGAAGCAGGACGGATCGCACCACAATCATGTATCGTCAGACTCTGGCGTTCACGTCCACGATGCCGGGGCGACGCATAGCCAGGGAAATGACGGCCCCTCGTCTGGGGCCGATGAAAGCAAGGGCCCGTCAACGGCCTGTTGTGGTTTGTTTGCTTCTAGCGCTGTCGTTACCGATCTGCGGGTTTCTCTTCCCCTTCCGGTCGCTGCTTCGCAAATGCTGCCATTCCCCGTGGCCGGCGTGGACGGTCAAGGTCCCGGTCGCATTATACGTCCTCCCATCACCTGATTGAGCCATCGTTAGTTGCACGCACGCGTCTGCCATAGGCAGCGCGGGCGGGCATCCGTTCGTCAATCATTTGGTGGGGTGTCATGCTATTGCATCGTCCGGCTGTCCGGCCCGCAAAGGAGCGCGGTCCGACGCCTTTCAAACGATCATTCAACGTTGTGGCTATGCTGTTCTTGGCCGGCATTTCGGCCGGGTGCACGACGGTGCGTTCAGCTCCGATTGCGGCCGATCCGTCCGACCCGGACGCTCCGGTGCGCGCTGCTCGCTACAATCCCGTGCTTGCTGGCTATTCATCTCAGCGCCCCGTTGTGCCCAAGCCTTGGCGTGAGCGAAATGAACGCGTCACTCCGAAAGGAGAAGCGCAATGAAGGCAATCTGGGGACCGACCCTTCCGTTTCGAATCGGCCTTCTGGCCGTCGTGCTTGGGCTCGGGGGATGTGCATCCTTTTCTCCTGATCGCGGTATGAGTGCGGTGGAGGAATTTGGTGGGGCGCCACTTGGCAAAGAGGTCTTGGCGATCCGGTCGGAAGAGGACGCCGCCGCAGCCCGGGCGACAGTCGACAGGCTTTTGGCCCGGCGGTTATCGGCCGACGACGCGGTGCAGATCGCGCTTCTAAACAACCGCGAGCTTCAAGCGGCTTATAACGAACTGGGGATTTCCGAAGCGCAGATGGTGCAGGCCAGCCTGCCTCCAAACCCGACCTTCACGATTGAGCGCATCGCCGGTGCGGGTAGCTTAGAGATCGAGGCCCGAATAATTGGCAGCATTCTCTCGCTTCTGACGCTGCCAGCCAAGGCCAAGATCGCTACGGATCGGTTTCGTCAGGCGCAGCTCAAGGCCGCAGACGCGACCTTGCGGGTCGCAACCGAAGCCCGCCGTGACTATTAT
This sequence comes from Pseudorhodoplanes sp., assembly GCF_046289595.1. Lineage (GTDB taxonomy): Bacteria > Pseudomonadota > Alphaproteobacteria > Rhizobiales > Xanthobacteraceae > Pseudorhodoplanes. The sequence continues at coordinate 36,908 of NZ_JBKBVB010000001.1, read as the reverse complement.
CGGGCGGTTTCGGCCGGAGTTATCGTGGGGTTTCTTGTGCAGTCGCAATCCTCCGCTCAGGCTGCGACGGAGCTTTCAAAAGAGCTCGGCGAAGCGGGCACGATGAACAAGCTCGACCAGGCGCGGAATCAAGTTTTCTTTGCCGAACTAACCGCACAACTAGCGCAGGCGCGTCAGCTGGCCTCTACAGAACGCGAACGCCTGACGCGCGTTATGGGGCTATGGGGGGCAGATACCGCGTTCAAGCTACCGACACGTTTGCCGCGCGTGCCGGCCCGACCGAACGCGCAACCCGATGTCGAGCGTGCGGCCGTGGCGAGACGTCTCGATCTGCAAATTGCCCGGATGGAAGTGCAAGCGCTTGCGACCTCCTTCGACCTGACGAATGCCACACGCTTCGTGTCGGTCCTCGACCTCTCGGGCATCAAAAAGCGGGTCAAGGCCACAAATGATGAGGGCGTCGTCGAAGTTGAGAAAGAGCGTGGGATTGAGATCGAACTTCAGATTCCAATTTTTGATCTTGGAACATCGAAGGTTCGTCAAGCGGAGGAAACCTATATGCAGGCCGTCAATCGCTTGGCAGCAAAAGCGGTCAACGTTCGCTCGGAGGCGCGTGACGCATACCGGACGTATCGTGCGGCCTACGACATCGCGCGGCATTATCAGCGCGAAGTTCTGCCCCTGCGCAAAATCATCTCAGATGAGACGCTACTTCGCTACAACGCGATGCAAGTGGACGTATTCACGCTTTTGACCGAAGCGCGTTCTCGGATCGCTGCGACGACCACTGGAATCGAGGCAGAACGCGCATTCTGGCTCGCAGCCACCAACCTGGGTGCTGCGGTGTTGGGCGGTGGAACTGGTGGAGGCGAGGGCGAATCGAAAGGACCGACTGTGGCTGCTGCCGATGGCGGCGGCGGGCATTAAAGGAATACACAAACATGAACAAGTCACGCAGAAACTTCATCGGCAGTTCCGCCCTCGTGCTGGCGGGCGCAGCGCTTGTCAGCGGTCGCGGCAAAGCCTCCGAAATTCCGGAGGCGGTCATCCAGGAATCTCCTGCGATGCAACCGCCGCTCCACCCGAAGACCGGCCCCGATTATCAACCGGTGGTCACGCTCAATGGCTGGACCTTGCCGTTTCGCATGAAGGATGGATGGAAGGAATTTCATCTCGTTGCCGAGCCGGTAGTGCGGGAAATGTCGCCGGGTATGAAGGCGCATCTGTGGGGCTATAACGGCCAGTCGCCGGGGCCCACGATCGAATGCGTCGAAGGCGACAAGGTTCGCATCTTCGTGACCAACAAGCTGCCGGAGCACACGACGGTGCACTGGCACGGCGTTGTGCTGCCGAGCGGCATGGACGGGGTCGGCGGGCTGACGCAGCCGCATATCAAGCCGGGCAAAACCTTCGTTTATGAGTTCGTGGCGACGAAAAGCGGCACGCATATGTACCACCCTCATGCGGATGAGATGGTCCAGATGGCAATGGGCATGATGGGTTTTCTCGTGATCCATCCAGCCGATCCGAATTTTCAGCGCGTTGATCGGGACTTCGTCTTCCTGATGGCTGGCTACGATATCGACCCCGGCACCTACACGCCAAAGGTCATGACGATGCTCGACTTCAATCTCTGGGCCTGGAACAGCCGTGTGTTCCCGGGGATCGATCCCTTCGTTTGCAATTACGGCGACAAGGTTCGCATCCGCATCGGCAACCTGACCATGACCAACCACCCGATCCACAAGCATGGTGCGCCGTTCACGGTCACCTGCACGGATGGCGGCTGGGTGCCGGAAACTGCGCGAATCCTCGAAGTGACTACGGACGTGCCTGTCGGGGCGATGAGGTCCTTCGAATTCACAGCAGACGAAATGGGTGACTGGGCGATTCATTGCCACAAGTCACACCATACGATGAACGCGATGGGCCATGACGTGAAGACATTCATCGGCGTAGATAAGCGAACCGCGCAGCGCGCCATCAGGCGGCTGGTGCCGGACTACATGCCGATGGGTTCGGCCGGCATGGCGGAGATGGGCGAAATGGAAATGCCCATGCCGGACAACACACTGCCGATGATGACCGGATTTGGCCCGTTTGGCCCCATCGAAATGGGCGGCATGTTCTCGGTCGTGAAGGTCCGAAAGGGTATCGCGCGCGACGACTACAAGGACCCGCCAGATTACGAGCATCCGCCGGGCACGGTTGCCTACGAGTTCAAGGGCAAGACAACGGAACCTGTGCGCGCCGGCCCGCCGCAGTCAGGCGAGAAGGCACGGATGGAATTCGACGTCGTTAAGCCTGGGTCGAAACGGCCCGCCAAACATCAACATTGAATCGAGATGGAGAAATCAATGCCCCCCTGCGGACTAACCGCGTCGCATACGGCGCTGCTGCCAGCGGCAGCCTTTTCGGTTCTGTTGTTGTCATCAGCCGCCATCGCGGGACCGGGCCAGCCAGGACATTCGCATAGTCACAGCGAGTTTTCGGCGGGGCAGCCTGGTGACCCTAAGAAGTCAGCGCGGATCGTGATGGTCACGATGCGGGAAACTGAAGATGGAAAGATGATTTACATCCCGAACAAGGTCGATGTGAAGCGGGGTGAGCAAGTTCGCTTCATCATCACCAATGCCGGGGCGATACCCCATGAATTCACGCTGGCGAGCATCGAGGATAATCTCAAGCACGCCGAAGAGATGAAGAAAAATCCAGAAATGGAGCATGACGACCCGAACAGCAAGACAATTCAGCCCAAAAAGAAAGCTGAGATCGTTTGGCGCTTTAGCAAGGCGGGCACGTTTGAATTTGCGTGCCTCATCCCGGGTCATCGCGAAGCCGGGATGATCGGCACTGTCGGCGTGAAGTAGATGAACAATAAGCCAGAAAGGAGAAAACTATGACCAGAAGAATGATGATGATCGCCGCCGTGATGTTCGTGCTCGGCGCTCCGACGATGGCGGTTATCCATAGCAACCTGGTTCAGGCGCAGACCACGCAGCTCATTGACGGCCAAATTACGAAAGTCGACGCGGCCGAGGGCAAGCTCACAATCAAGCACGGACCTATCAAAAAGTTCGATATGGACGGGATGACTATGGTGTTCCGGGCGCAGGACCCGGCAATGCTCAAATCTGTGAAGATTGGCGACAAGGTGAAATTCGACGTTGAGAAGGTCAAAGGTCAATTCACAGTGACGAAAATAGAGAAGGTCAGATAGGTTTGATGCGCGGAGCCATGCCCAACGAGGACATGCCTCGTTGGAGTCGAGTGGCGATTACCGGAGAACTCGCAACCACGGGTCCCTATGCCCACGTCCGGCGCAGGCAATATGCCGGATTTGCGCTCATTATCATCATCATCGGCTTCTTCCTGCAATGGCCGACCCTGGTAACAGGTCTGATGCTGCCGGTGCTGCTCGTGATGTATTGGCGCCTCGCCAAACGTGAGGAACGCGAAGTCGAAGCGCAATTCGGCGAAGCTTACCGGCGCTATGCCGAGCAAGTCGCGGCCTTTATTCCGCGGTTCTATCGGCTCACGAAAGGTCCCGCATAGCTTGAGTCTCACTCACAGAATTCCAAATTCGATGTGAACGACCTAACCCCACTCCAAGGAGAATGAACATGAAACTCTATCTCAAGACAAGCGCACTCGCTGCCATGATGGCTTCCGCGGCGACGATCCTCACTCCTGTGCTGGCGAGTGTTTCCGCTGTAGCCCAGCCTGCAATGATGACGGCGCCGACTTCCGTCGCCCTGTCCGAGGCCACGATCAAGTCCGTACAGGAGGCTTTGAACAAACAAGGAATTGCCGTGAAGGTAGACGGCATTCTGACCGAGGAGACCCGCGCCGCCATCCGGAAATACCAGTCGCAGCACCATCTCCCGGTGACCGGCGAGCCTGAAAAGGCAACGCTCGATAAGCTCGGCGTTACAGTCGCGGGCGCCGCTCCCGCGGGGCAGACCGCGCAAGCGCCGACAACTCCTGGGATGGGCCCGATGATGGGGCGGCAGATGATGCAAGGTATGCCTCAGGGCACGATGGGCCCCGGAAGGACGGGACCAGGCATGATGGGGCCCGGAATGATGAGCGGCCAGATGCCGATGGCCGGCGCCATGCCGATGCATCAGGGCATGATGATGTGCCCAATGATGTCCGGAAGGATGGGTCAACAGCCCGGCATGATGGGGGGCATGATGGGACAGGACCGCGGCGCCCTGGGTCTTGGTGTCGTTACGCCAAGCAGGAACGTGTCGGTCGATGATGTGCATGACCATTTTGAGCGTCTTCTTCAGGCGCAAGGCAACCCGCGCATGAAACTCGGTGAAATCAAGGACGCCGACAAGGACACGATCGTCGCCGAGATCGTCACGACGGAGGGGGTGCTGGTCGACCGCTTCAATGTCAACCGCCGGTCCGGCGCGATTCAGCGCGCGCAGTAGAGTTGCGAGCCGACAGAGAAGACAGGCGGTCTTGGGGCTACGCGGTAACGGTCCGTAGAGCGCAGGGCTGCCTTCAACATGGTGATGAAGGTCACTATGTCTGTCGTCTTCCCACTGAGGCATGGCTGGTCAGGGAATGCCGGCCCCGCGTCTGAAGCTCGGCGAGATTTCGACCGTGGACGGCTCGCTGGTTCCGAGGGGCGCCGTGTCATTGAGGCTGCCACGCTTGTGCCCGCTACCGCTACCACGCCGGCGGACACCCGCGGCAACACGCAGAAGTCAATTTGGCCGTCTGATGACTAGCGAGCGGACCCGAGCCGCAAACGCCCCACTCAGGATTGATAGAATGACCGTAAATCGGCCGCACACCAGTTCCGAACATCACGACCACAGTGCGCACGGTGGCGGGAATGGCTATCCTTCATCGACAACACGGGTCGAGATCGTCGCGGCCGGCGGTTCCACACACTCTGAACACGCAGGGCATGGCGGTCATGATCACGCGGCTATGGTGGCCGATTTTCGCCGCCGCTTCTGGGCGACGCTGATCCTCACACCGCCGGTGCTCCTCCTCTCTCCGATGATTCAGCACTGGTTCGGCATAGCCGAGGCATTGGCCTTCCCGGGCGACCGCTACGTCCTCTTCGTGCTCTCGACCATTGCCTACGTCTATGGCGGATGGCCGTTCCTGACAGGCTTCATCTCCGAGCTGCGCAAGGGCCAGCCCGGAATGATGACCCTGATCGCTCTGGCCATCTCGGCCGCCTACTTCTTCTCGGCCGCGGTCACCTTCGGCTTTCCGGGCGAGGAATTCTACTGGGAGCTGGTGACGCTGATCGCCATCATGCTGCTCGGGCACTGGATCGAGATGCGCTCGATTATGGGCGCATCGCGAGCGCTGGAGGAGCTTGTCAGGCTCCTGCCCGACAGTGCGACAAAGATCGACGCATACGGCACGACCCACGAGGTTGCGATCTCGGCCCTGCAGCCGGGAGACCGCGTGCTGGTTCGTCCTGGCGCCAAGGTGCCCGTTGACGGCAAGATCGTCGAGGGCTCATCCGGCTTCAACGAAGCGATGTTGACTGGTGAATCCCGCCCCGTATCCAAGACCGTCGGCGCGACCGCCATCGGCGGCGCAATCAACGGCGCCAATGCCGTTATCATCGAAGTGACCGCCACCGGCGACGCCACCTATCTGGCGCAGGTCATCGACCTGGTTAAGAAGGCGCAAGCCACCCGGTCACGTACCCAGGACCTGGCGAACCGTGCGGCCTCATGGCTGACCTATATAGCGCTCACAGTCGGTTTCGGAACGCTCTTTGTTTGGTGGCTGGTATTGGGCGCGCCGCTCGAATTCGCGATGGAGCGAATGGTGACGGTGATGGTCGTCGCCTGTCCGCACGCGCTGGGCCTAGCGGTTCCGTTGGTCGTCGCGGTCAGCACCTCGCTGTCAGCCGGGAATGGACTCCTGATCCGTGACCGCGCCGCCTTTGAGCGCGCGCGCAACCTCAATACCGTGGTGTTCGACAAGACCGGCACCCTGACCGAGGGCCGCTTCGGCGTCAGCGACATCGTGCTGCTCGCTGGTGGCGACGAGAACGAAGATCTGGCCTATGCGGCGGCCGCCGAGAGCCAGTCCGAGCACCCTATCGCCCACGGCATCGTCGCCGAGGCGAAGGACCGTAACCTGAGCATTCCCAAGGCGAGCGAGGTGAGCAACATCACCGGAGAAGGCATTGTCGCCAAGGTCAACGGCGAGGACGTGCGTATCGTCAGCCCCGGCCACCTCGCACGGCAGGGCAACGCCATCGTCCATGACAGCCTCAAGAAATTGGAAGGACAAGGCAAGACGGTCGTCGTTCTCGTCCGCAACGGCGAGCCGCGCGCACTCTTTGCGCTTGCGGACATCGTTCGTCCGGAATCGAAGGACGCGATCGCCGAACTCAAGTCCCTCGGGATCAGCTCAGTCATGCTCACAGGCGATGCCGAGGGCGTTGCAAAGGCGGTGTCAGAGGAACTCGGCATCACCGAATACTTCGCCGAAGTACTCCCCGACCAAAAGTCCGAGAAGATCGCGGAGCTTCAGAGGCGCGGGCGGTCTGTTGCCATGGTCGGCGACGGCGTGAACGATGCGCCTGCTTTGGTCGTAGCCGATCTCGGGATCGCAATCGGCGCGGGCACCGACGTCGCCGTAGAATCCGCGGACGTCGTGCTGGTCAGAAGCGATCCACGTGATGTCGGCGCCATCCTCGGGCTCTCGCGCGCTACCTATCGCAAGATGGTGCAGAACCTCATCTGGGCGACGGCCTACAACGCGATCGCCGTGCCCATGGCAGCCGGCATCACCTTCGGGACCGGCTTTATGATGACGCCCGCCGTGGCCGCCGTCTTCATGTCGGCCAGTACCATCATCGTCGCCATCAACGCACAGTTCCTGCGCTCCTACAGACGGCACAAACGATCGGCTACGCGGATTGCTTTCTCATCTTCGCTCCTGGATTGATACGATGAGCCAGAAATCCTCCGTTCCTCAAGTCGTTAATTCTGTCTCCAGACGTTGATGGATCAAATCCTGCGGAGGAGGCCGGCAAATGAAATTGCAAAAGAGACTTTGCCCTCGTAACTTTGCCAGTGCAGGCACTCGCGACCGTACGCCCTGAAAGGACAACGGCGATGAAAAGACGCGACCTCCTAGGGTTGGCAGCTTCGGTGAGCATACTGCTATTTTCACCGGGCCGCTCATATGCAAACCTGAAGATCACAGTCAACAAGGACCCGAACTGCGGATGCTGCGACGCCTGGGTTGAGCACTTGCGCTCGGCTGGCTTTGCTACAGAAACTTTGGATTCTGCCGCGATCAACCGGGTCAAGGCGAAACTGGGTGTACCGCGCGAGCTTGCCTCGTGCCATACGGCCGAGGTGGACGGCTATGTGATAGAAGGCCATGTCCCGGCCTCGGCCATCCGCCGTTTGTTGGCGGAGCGGCCCCAAGCAAAGGGCTTGGCAGTCCCTAACATGCCGGTCGGGTCACCCGGAATGGAAGTGGAAGGTTCGCCTCCCGAGGAATACACAGTCTTTCTGTTCGGCAAGTTCGGATCGCGCCCCTATGCTAAATTCAAGGGGATGCAAGAGATAAAATCCTAACCTCTGGCAATGCCCTGGCTTGCCAAAATACACAGATCAGAAGTGCCGACCCGCCGGCAGCGCTGTTAATTGACGGAAGCCGCATCCGGCGAGGATATTGGACCAATTGAAGGCGGCCAAGACAATATTCGCATGGCTCGTTATGCTCGGTGGCTGCTATCGGGGGGAAGCATCTACGCCTTACGGCTGAAAGGAGCCGAAAGTGATTACCGTTTTAACGTCCGCGCGACCTTCTCGAACGAAGAACCTCCGACGTAAGCAGTGATAAGGCCTCTGCAGCAGATGAGCCCTGCCATCATGGAAGGCGCGGTCGGGCGCGGGCGGCCGAAGATGATGACCGTGGCAGCCATCAAGGCAGGCTAACTCCGATTCTCTGGAGCACGGGTGTCGGTTCGGAGGTGATGCAGCGCATTGCCGTTCCGATGATTGGCGGCATGGGCTCATCGACCCTGCTGACGCTTATCGCGATACCGGCCGTCTATGCGGTGGTGAAGGGGTCGAAGGTTCGGAAAGCCGCAGGAAGTGACGCTCGGGCGGTCGAGGAGAAGCGGACATGAACTCAGGTATGATCAACCGGCGCGATATACTGACCGGCACCGCAAGCCTGCTCGCGGCGGGCTCGTTGCCTTTGCCGGCACACGGCGCTGCAGGCGCAGCAAAGGAGTTCCCGCTTGTTGCAGCATCCGCGCGCCTGTCGCTGGTCGGAGTGCAGCATCCGACAACCGAGGTGTGGTGTTATGAAGGGCGCGTCCCTGGACCGGAAATCCGCGTCAGGCAGGGCGAACGTCTTCGGGTCGTTGTCGAGAACCGCCTGCCCGAAGACACAACGGTTCACTGGCATGGCATCCGGTTGCCGAACGCGATGGACGGGGTGCCGCATCTCACGCAAAAGCCCATCGCACCCGGCGGGTATTTCACCTACGAATTCGAGTGCCCCGACGCCGGTACCTACTGGTATCATCCGCACCAGAGCAGTGCCGAGCAAGTCGGCCGCGGTCTGTCGGGCGCGCTGATTGTCGACGAACGGGATCCGGTTGAAGTCGACCGCGACATTACCTGGCTGCTCAGTGACTGGCGGTTGTTGAAGGACGCTTCGATCAGCGACGATTTCAGAAATATGCACGATGTTGCTCATGGGGGGCGGATCGGTAATGTCGTCACCGTCAACGGTGCTGTTCGTGATACATTTCAGGTGCGCGCCGGAGAGCGAATTCGGTTGCGCCTGATCAATACCGCAAATGCACGGATATTTGCACTGGAGTTCGAGGGCCATGCGCCAAAGGTGACCGCTTTGGACGGGCAGCCGGTCGAGCCGCACGAGCCGCCGAACGGACGCGTCGTACTTGGACCGGCCATGCGGGCGGATCTGATTGTGGACATGACCGGCGCGCCCGGCCAGAGCTTCCGTGTCGTTGACAGGTTTTATAGCAGCCTCAACTACCGCCTGCTTAATCTTGTTTACAGCGAAGAGCCGCCGCTGCGCACGTCTTTTGCCAGGGATCATATTCGTCTTCCTGCCAACCCAATTCCCGAGCCCGCCCTGGACGCGGCAGACCGACATAAGATTGTGCTGGGGGGCGGGATGATGGGCCAGATGAGGGCTGCCATCCTGGACGGTAAGCGTGCGGATATACGCACGCTGTTTCAAAACGGCTTGGCCTGGGCAATCAATGGCGTGGCCGCGAGGGGCCACGTGCACAAACCGCTCCTGACATTTTCATTGAACCGCTCGTACATAATCGAGATGGTCAACGAGACAACCTGGCACCACCCCATGCATCTGCATGGTCATTCGTTCCGGGTGTTAAGTAGGAACGGGCAACCCACCCGATATAAGGAATGGCAGGATACGGTCCTGTTGGCGCCGCGTGAACGTGTCGAAATCGCTCTGGTCGCGGACAATCTCGGCGACTGGATGTTTCATTGCCACATCCTGGAACATCAGGAAGGCGGCATGATGGGTATCATCCGAGTCGAATGACGTCACGACTGGATAAGTGCCCGGTTGCTAACGCACCGCGAGCTCACGGCCACCTTCATAGCGAGCAAAAACGAACTGGCCGCCCGGACCAAAAGCAATCACGCTGTAGGTTTCGGGCGGCGTGCCTTCGACTTCCATCCCCGGCGAGCCGATTGGCATGCCTGGCACCGCAAGACCTCTGACTTTCGGTCGGTCGCGGAGCAGACGGTGAATCGAATCCGCAGGTACATGGCCTTCGATGACGTAACCCTCGGTTTCCGCGGTATGACAGGATGCGAGGGCGGATGGCACGCCAAGTTTTGCCTTTAGGCGGTTGATTTGCGGGTTATCGATAAGCGTTACTTCAAATCCGTTTTTCTGCAAGTGCGTCGCCCACGCGGTGCAACATCCGCAATTGGGGTCTTTGGTAACAGTGAGTTTGGGTTGCGCGGCGAATGCGAGAGGAAGGCCGCCGGCCGCGACGCCGGCCGCAAGGCTTACAAGGAACGCGCGGCGCTTCAATAGCAACATTAGGTCACTATACAGGAAACAGAGCGTCCGAAATAGCTTTTCGGTTCAAGAATGGGCGAGAAGAGAGGCCAAGTTCCCGCAAGTTGCGTTAGCGGAAGCGTGCCGAGACCGGACAATGGGTGATCCTGGCCGCCGCGCGCGTAACTTTCTTTTGGACGTCTTCTCACCAGTAATTCGCCTCGAATTGCGGCTTTATCAGAGTGGCACCGCGACTCTCGGCAAGATGAACGGAACCTCTGCGCTATGAGGCCTGTCGATCGTAGGCGACCCAGCAGGATTCACCCGCGCGCATATCCGCCGTGTTGACCGGGCGGGCGAAGACAGGCGGTTGCGGAAGTTCGCGCGCGATCGGCGCCGGTGAATCAACGTGCTTTGTGCAGCTGACGCAAGCGCCCAGGAGTAGCGATGCACTGATCGCCCTTCGGAAGCGTATCAATGTAGTCTTTGAGCGCATCATTGGCCCTCTCCGCTTTCGCCTTCTGGCGTTCAAGATCGTCGATTGTCTTCAGGTCGTTCGCACGTGCCGCTTTCTCGGCGTGGAGATCGGCTGAAAGGGTTCTGATTGTCGTCTCATAGCCTCTGGCCACCCAGCGGGCCCGCTCTTTCAAGGTGGCGTGACGATCTATGACGACGCCGCCGATGATGAGTGCGCTCACGGTGCCGACGATCTTCAGGGTTTGCGTTCGAAAACCGAACAGCATCCCGAGCCCTGGTCCCACGAGAGGGATTATGGAAACGAAACCCTTCACGATCGCGATCATAGGATGCGGCCCTCGTTGTAACCCTGCACTGTCGATTGCTCGGCGCGTTGAGCGCTGCGCCAGATGAAGAACGCCAGAATTCCGACACCGACGAGGTAATACTCAGCAGGGATTTCGCCGAGAAAATCCCTGACCGGCATGATGTAGCCTCTTGCGGTTTCGAGGTGCTCGGACACGCCTTTGACCAGACCGGTCACGAAAGAGGTGGCGGCAAGCCACAGAGCGGCGATCTTCGACTTGCCAGCGGCCTCAACGGCTTCGACCTTCGGTGCCAGTTCTTTGGCGGTCGCATTCGCACGACTCGCGGCGAAAGGACGCGGTTTTGCGGTTGCGATCGCGACCAGCAGTTCATCATCGATGTCCGGCGTGGTTGGCAGCCCGTTGTCGTTGCGGAAGGCCAGGATCGCCGCTTGCGTCTTGGCAAGCCCGTGCTCGCCGCCGTCGATTTCGCCGACCTCGTAGTATCCAAGCGCCCGCAGTCGCTTCTGCACGTAGGCGATGACTTCTGGTGTGACCTCTGCGCGCATGGTGGGCGTCTGTGGTTCCGGTTCTGGCGGAACATACAGCAGCGGCGCTACCTGCGCTGGGCGCGGGCAAGCAGGTTCGACACTGACGAAACATGCCATCGGCCTCCGCGGGGCGACCGGATGCCGCGTTGGTTCAGGGCCGTTCTCATCGCATCGAAGGTAGTAGCGCCCCCGGCTCTGATGCGCCTGAACTTCGCCACGCGGGCCAACATTCCTTATCGCGGGCGTCACCAGCACCGGAAAAAACGCCGTAACCAACACTCTGCTGGCCGAGGTGGCAAAGACGCAGGATCGGGTCGTCCGCTGGTCGACACAAGCCGAACGTTGAGCTTCTGCACAGATTGCCGCAGATTGCGACCGACTATCTTGTGCCTGATGGAGCATGTCGAATGAATGGAATTGGCTACACGATGGTCGGCACAACCGACCTCCCGCGCGCATTGACGTTTTACGATCCGATCTTCGCGGCTATGGGCCTAGATCAATGCTGGCGTGACGAGCGCTCTGCGTCTTGGGGCAAGTCCAACGACGAGAAGTTCCCTCGTTTTTTCACAGGCTATCCTTACGATGGCGGGGAAGCCAACGTTGGAAATGGTACCATGACAGCATTCTTGTGTGAACCGGGACTCATCGACCAACTTCATGCGCTGGCTCTGAAGAATGGGGGAGTATCCGAAGGTGCGCCGGGACGCCGCCCACACTACGGTGATGGCTTCTACGGCGCGTATGTCCGCGATCCAGACGGGAACAAGCTAGCCTTTGTCTGTTACGATGCTCCGGTAGCGTTAGGCTCTAAGCAGCAAAACTAGTCATCTGGATCAGTCTCCCGTTGAACGCCTGCGGTTTTTTGAAGCATCGGCACGGCACCTGAGTTTCACGAAAGCCGGCCTCGAGTTGCATGTTGTCAGGCAACGGCAAGTCCTCAGGTGCTCCAAGGGCTTCGATGAGCCCAGTGTGCACGCTTGGCCGGCTCTATTCGCATGATGACTTAAAATCAGGCTCATTAGGACATTAACGACCGGACCGCCTAAGAAACTTCCCAACCACGCCCACACCAGTCAGCACCCTTCGTGAGGGTGCGCCGGCTCGCGAGCTCGGTGACGAGCGCGATCGCGATGATGTAGAAGGGGGGGAATTAGAGCCTGAGCAAATTCCCGCCTATAAAAGGCGATCAAGTAAGGCGTTGCGAGCGGGCAAGCAGGTTCGACACTGACGAAACATGCCATCGACCGCCACGTGGAGATCGGACACCGCGCTGATTAAGCGCTTGGGTGGTGGCCCCTATGCTGGTGATGCCCCCAGCGCGCAACGTCGTCAAGAATGGTAACAGCTCGCGGACGTATTGGTCCGCCGCCGCCGACTGCACCTCTCGACCGAGTTTAGCCGCGTTAGGGGCGCTCACCGGGTTTCCAAGCCTTGCTCCGGCAGCGCGCTTTGCCGCGAGAGCGGCCTTAGTCCGCTCCGAAATCAGCCGCCGCTCTTTCTCAGCGAGTGCGGCGTACAGGTGAAGCATGAACGGATCGGCGTCCTTACCGAGTTCGGCAACGATGAACGGGACTCTTTGCGCCATGAGGCCCGCGACGAAAGCGACATTGCGGGAGAGGCGGTCGAGCTTCGACACCACTACGCAGCATTTCGCGGAGCGGGCGGCGGCAAGCGCTGCTGCGAGCTGAGGCCGGCGATCGAGCGCGTCGGCACCTTTGCCGGTTTCGGCCTCGACGAACTCGGCCAGGACGGAAATGCCCTCCGCTTCGGCGAATCGGGTGATAGCCGCCCGCTGGGCCTCGATGCCAAGACCAGAGCGCTGCTGCCGTTGTGTCGACACCCGCAGGTAGGCGATCGCCCTGTCCATACAAACAGCAAACCACCGTTTGCCATTTGTATGAAGTCGAATTCAGAGCAATTTCATTGCTGTTTTCTTGTTGCAGCAGCGAAACAAAGCGCAGCGAAGGGTGGCGCGATTCACAAGCCCATACGTGCGCCTCCTCGCCGTCGAACCGAGATTGGGCGGGTTCCGGAGAAAGATCGCGTGTACGGGGCTCTGTCCGGCTGGAAAGGGCCAACAGCCGCTGATCAGCTGCCTATACGCCCGGTCCCTTTAGCCGCGGTTCGGCCAATGCCTCGGTCTTCCCCGGCTAGCGGGCGTTTGCTGCGCTGATGATCTCCAGAAGCTTCTCGAGCTCGGCATCCGTCAGCTTCTTCACGTCGAGCCCGCCTATGGCGCCAGAATGCTGCAGTTCGGTGGGGCTTTCGCGCCAGCGGGCCCGCGTCTTCAACCAGAATATCTGCGCAGCGACGTTGCCATTGCGGGCATTGTTGAACAGAAACCCCGCGATCTGAGCATTCGCCTTGGTCTGGCCGAGATCGAGTTCGTCCCGGTAATGCTTGCGCAGTGTCTTCGGATCAATGCCAACGACGCGGGCGACGTCAAGTTCGGGAATGCCATAGGCCGCCATGGCTTCCACCTGGCGGCGCTGGGCGGGATCGGGCTTGTGTGCGCGACGGCTCATGGCTTTTCACCACGACGCTCGGCGGCGACCTCGACAAAGCTGCGGTCATCGCCATTGAGCCGGGCGGTGTCCCCGGTGAAAGCCTGCCAGCGCTCGATCGCCACATCGACATATTGCGGGAGCAACTCGATTGCGTGGCAGGACCGCCCGGTCATCTCGGCTGCGATGATCGTGGTCCCCGACCCGCTGAAAGGTTCGTAGACCGCCTGGCCTGGCGAGGAATTATTTTCGATCGGCCGCTTCATGCATTCCACGGGCTTCTGCGTGCCATGGTCGGAGCTGTGACCCTCCCGCGCCGGAATTTGCCACAGCGTGGATTGCTTCCGGTCGCCGACCCAGTTCGCCGGACCGTTGCGGACGGCGTACCAGCAGGGTTCGTGCTGCCAATGGTAATGGCCGCGGCTCAGCGCAAACCGGTCCTTGGCCCAGATGATCTGAGAGCGGACGTCGAACCCGGCTGCGGTCAGCGAATCCTGTACCGTGCTGGCATAGCGCCCGGCATGCCAGACATAGGCGACCGAGCCTGGGAACAGCGCCCAGGCGTCTCGCCAGTCGGCGCGGTTGTCGTTGGCGACCTTTCCCAGTCGCCTGCCGTCCTGCTTGAGGCCTGCGGTCTTGCGCCATGACGGGTCGTACTCCACGCCGTAAGGCGGGTCGGTCACCATGAGATGAGGCTGAACCGGACCAAGGAGCTTCTTGACGTCGGCGGCATTGGTGCTGTCGCCGCAGAGCAACCGGTGGCGGCCGAGCGTCCAGAGATCGCCAGTCCGGGAAACCGGAATCGCGGGCGGTTCCGGTACCTCGTCAGGATCGGTCAGACCGCCTGCCGCCGGCGAAAGCATTGCGCCCAGTTCCGCCTCGTCAAAGCCGATAAGGTCGATCTCGAAACCGGCGCCCTGCAGCTCCTCGATTTCCAGGGCTAACAGCGCCTCGTCCCAGCCGGCATTCAGCGCGAGCTTGTTGTCGGCAATTGCATAGGCTTGGATCTGAGCCTTGCTCCAGCCGGTGGCAATCATCACAGGCACATCGGTCAGACCCAGCTTGCGGGCGGCCCGGACGCGCCCGTGTCCGGCAATGATCGTGTTCTCCTCGGTGATAAGCACCGGGGTCGTCCAGCCCCACTCGCGGATCGACGCCGCAATCTGATCCACCTGCGCCTCACTGTGGGTTCGAGCATTGCGCGCGTAAGGAACCAGCACGTCGATTGGCCGGCGCTCGAGGCGATCGGCAGGCCAGCTGAGAAATTTCTCCTGAGCCCTACGCTTCGGCATCGTCGTCCCCGTCCCTGTTGATTTGGCTGATGGCAGGGAGAGCGGTCGGGTCTCCTTCGTGTTCGGGGCCTTTCCAGCTCACAATGATCCGTTCAATGCGACCGATCTCCTGTCCCGGCTCCGTGAAGTGCCCGGCCTGCTCGGCAATGCGCAGGAGCGTCACGACGTTGCGCTGGTCTCCCTTCAGCGCGCCGACGACCAGCCCCCGCATGAGCGCCTCCGCCTTGGTGACCTTCCTGACCTCGTTGCCCTCACGGAGCGAGACCTCTTCCTTGAGGATCTTTTCAAAGATCGTCTTGAGGTTCTGGCTGCCCTTTGGCCGGCCCGAAGGGTTGCCGCTTTGACCCGGCTTGAAACGGGTATGCTCTGGCGGGCGCTTGTAGCCGACACCGGAATTCTTCTTCGTCATCGTTCGCCCGCATCCGAAATCTGCGCAGACCTGCGATGAATATCGGATGAGATCGGCCTGGCGACTAGTCTACCGATTGTTCGAGAGATCGCGCAGACTTACGCTTGCTTTTTGTGGGGCGTAGTACTCTCGAAGCATTTTCAAATATCCAGTCTGCATGGGTGTTCGCGCGATCATAGGTGCCATCTCTCTCAGAGAGGGCCTCTATGGCGTTTCAGGGCGCCTATGGGGCGGGCCAGCGCAAACCGATCTGAAAAGTAGAAATGAACCGGGCTCAATCCGTATAATATGCGAGCCGGCTCTGTAATTTACGGACGAGCCGAATGACCTCTGCAGCGACTTGATCTGCTAAGTCGTTCCCCCATAGGCGCCCTGTCTCTTCATAGATGCCATCGAGAAAAGGTGGCGCCTATGGATCCGCGCTGGTTCCGCCGCTTATGGGGTCCCGAATCCTCCTCGGTTGCGTATGATAGCGCGCATATCCGGATTCGGGAGACCATCATGGTTTCGACCGCAACATTTGTGAGTCGAACTCCGCTGGACCTAGTGCTGGAATTGTTGGGCAGCTGCGGAATTTCGCTGCCAGGCGGCGCGCACCCGTCGACGGACGCAACAGAGGTCAGCCAGCAGATCACGACTCTTTTCAGTCAGCGTGACCAGGATCTTTCAGCACGCTTCCCGCAGTGTTGTGAACGGATCGCGTACATGGCGGATGAGGCGGGTCAGAATGCGCTATCGTCCGTGACCCAAAATGTTGATGCGTTTGAGGCTTTGCCCAATGCATATGCGCGGTCATGTTGGGTATTCTTGCGAGAATCCGGTTCATTTCGTCGTGCTGAGGAGGCACGGTACACCGACGAGCATCGTCGCGGGAGAATGTGGTCCGGTGTGTTGACGAAGCCTGGGCTTTCACTTCGTGCATCTGAGCATGCAATAGACCGTTTCCGGCAGTCCATTCTCCGCGAACTGAACTCGAAAAACGTTCATGTGGACGTTTTTGACAGGCAGCGGGTAACATTCGACGAAAAGTCCTTCAAGATCGCACAAGTCACGGTGTTTCGCGACGGGCTTCCGGAGGACCAGCCAGAATTCGAGAATGGCAAACTGGGTTGGCGATCGCGCATTCCGGTTTATGAAGCGGCCCTCACGTATGAACCCGAAAGTGGGACGGTAGAGGTCGTTGCGAGCAACAAGAAGGTTCGCGAGAGCCTGCTTCGAATATTCGTGAAAGAGCTTTTGGGCGATAATTCTAATTATGATGCACTTCCGGTTCGGAGATACGATCTATCTGTCTTGTGCCGACCATTTCAGTTTCCGACAGATGCGGCCGACGGAATCGAGTCGGTGTCCGTCAGAATGTTGCGCCTTCAACCGTTCGATGCGCCTGAGGAACGGATTACGTTCGAATGTTCGAGCCCGGAGCCCGGCAGAATTTGGGAGATGATAGCGGACCATTTGGGCCGTAAGAATCCGCTCCTCGTCGGGTTCATCATCACACAGGCAAAGCTCGTAATAAAATTTCGTCCGACAGGCACATCAAGACGGGGAAAGAAGCTGCCGGTCACGATAGGAATGCCGCATGGATGCGATCTGAAGGAGCGAACGGAGCAGGAAAGGCTGGTCGGCGAGAAATATCTCAGAAAATGGAAGCTCTTGGCCGATGGCTAAACGGGGAGAGTCTCCGCGCGCAGAACTCACGTTTTTGTTGACGGCACTCGAGTCGCGCTATTTGACCGTGCCCACAGCCACAGCCAAGCAGTTGGCAGCAGAGGCTTCTTGGCTGAAGAGGCAAGGAATCCTCCGTCCAGAAGGACATTTGCCCGTAGTTGCCGACGAGTGTGACCGACCTGTAGAGCTTGAATGGTCCGAGGGCGGCTTTGGCTACTTCAGCGAATTGAGTGGATGGATCGATGTCCCGGAATCGGACATCCAGTCCTTGGCAATCGATGTAACCCGGCTGCTGTCTATTCTCACCCAAGATCTTCATCTGAGCGGACGGCACGAGCCGCATGCTCTGGTCCCCGAACTTCTCTGGGATCTCGGGGCGGCAAGATTTGGCAAACGTCTAAAGCGAAATCCAGTATTGTTTGCCCGACGATTAAGTGACGCTAGTTCAGCTGCCGTAATTATGGAATGTCTGCAACGACGCCCGACGACGGAACGTCGCGTGATCCTAACGTCAACTTCAGGCGCATTGCTGACGGAGATACCAGGGGGGTCTCATTTCATTTCAGTCGAGGATGTGCTGGATGATAGAGGCCGCGCGGTGGACCCAGCTCTCGTGGCGATCCGAATTGATGAGGCGCCAACCGAGAGCAAGGGCGATCTGATCGTGCGGGCTGGCGCCAAGGAGGTCGTATTCTTCGGTGAAACCTTCAGATTTCCGAAGGGTGTAAAGCAGCGAGCGGTGATTCTTTATCTGTACAAGAAGTATGCAGAGGGTGTTCTGCAGGTGCCATCGGAACAGATTGCCGAGGAATGCAGCCTTGGAGAAAGAACGCGGGTTCGCGACCTTTTCAAGAAGCACCCTGCTTGGGAAAAGTTGTTATTTGAGCAGGACGGCATATGCGGCTTTGCTTTCGACAAAGCGCCGAAATCGGAAAAAACCCGCGACTGATCCTATTCCCCCCGCCACTCCCCCTCCAGGTCCCCCGATCTCACCCTGCGCACCGCTCATATTCGGCTCGCACAAACGCGAACCGGATGGAGCAATCGCGCATGACCACGAAGCACCTCAACCAGTACGAACTGGCAAAACGCTGGAGCATAAGCCAGCGCACGCTTGAGCGATGGAGGTGGAAGAGAAAGGGCCCACCCTACCTGAAAATCGGCGGGCGGGTTGTTTATGAACTTGATGCAATTGAAGCTTTCGAGTGCGCCCGCCGTCGCATTACTGGCGATCAGACTGCGGCGGAGGCGTCATCGCGATGAGCGAATTCAACGCTGCATACCTTGATGCTGCCATACGCGGCGAGGTCGACCGAATGGCAAGGGCGCCAGAGGGAGACCGCAATAATTCCCTCTTTCGCGCATCGGCATCGCTCGCGAGTCTGGGATTGCGGGAGGGACAGATCATTCACCACCTTAAGCCGGCAGCCGAATTCGTCGGCCTGAGAGGGAAGGAGTTCTATGCAACGTTGAAGAGTGGTGTCCGAGCGGGACACACAAATCCACGATCGGCCGTGCATCTCGATGCGAACCCGAAGATGATGTTTCAGTATGGCGGCACAGCTTCGGCGACATCCAAGCAGCGCGATAGGGCGCCCACCGACGGCGGCGAGCCCGCTTTCGTCGTTGCGGGAGATGAGGGCCCGCGGGTCTCGGCCTCTGAGCTCCGACGGCACATCTATCGCCGCGACGGCAAACCGGTGCGGATCAAGATCAAAAAGAGGGACGGATATATCAACTGGTATAGGGCGTCCAAGGAGGGAACAGATGGTTGGCTATCCCGGAAGCCAGCGACCTACCAGGCCTGTCCATATGTTGGTGTGGTTGATCCGTTCGACCCAAACCAATTCGGCGAGCTTATATACTGGCCGGAGGGCGAAAAGGATTGCGACACCCTCGGTACGTTTTCGTTGCCGGCCTTTACCTTCGGCGGAACAGGCGATGGTCTGCCCGAAGGCATTTCGGAGTACCTCAGAGGACGGCACATTGCCATCCTGGAGGATAATGATGTCTCGGGGCGCACACATGCTGCCAAAAAGGCCCAGCTCGCTTCACGGGTTGCAGCGAGCGTTAAGGTGGTGCGATTTCCTGAGCTTCCACGGGGAGGCGACGTTTCGGATTTCCTGTTCGAAAACGGCCGGGAAGCGTTGGAACGACTTGTCGCGGAAACTTCGGACTGGACGCCGGAAAACGACCATCATCCAGAGATGGGAGCCGCCGCGCTGGTCTCATGCGATCTGTCAGATGTCCAGCCCGAGAAAGTTGAGTGGCTTTGGCCGGGGCGCGTCGCTGTTGGCAAAATCACGATGATCGCTGGCGAGCCCGGTCTTGGCAAATCTCAGGTCTCAATTGCACTTGCTGCTGCGGTTACGGTTGGAGGCCATTGGCCCTTGAACGGGGGCAGGGCGCCAATGGGCAGCGTCGTCATACTTTCAGCTGAGGATGGACTGGCTGACACCGTTCGTCCGCGATTTGACGCAGCGGGAGGCGACGTTTCGCGCGTCAGGATCGTGCGCGCGGTTCAGCAGGCCGAGTCAACCCGCCGCACATTTAACCTGGCCGCGGACCTTGCGTTGCTGGAGGCAGAGATCACCCGAAAGCAGGACGTTCGGCTGGTGCTGATTGATCCGGTGTCGTCCTATTTGGGCAAGACCGATAGTCACAAGAATGCCGATGTCCGGTCGGTGCTTGAACCGCTTTCAGATATGGCGGAAAGACTCCGTGTCGCAATTGTGGCTATTACTCACCTATCGAAAGGTGACGGCAAGGCAATAAACCGATTTATCGGTTCAATAGCGTTCGTTGCAGCTGCCAGAACAGCATTTGCCGTCGTCGAGGACGCGGAGGATAGTGCACGCCTGCGCCGCTTGCTGTTGCCGGTCAAAAACAACATTGCCGCGAAACCGGAGGGGTTGGCCTTCCGGCTGGCTCAGAGGGAAGTAGCTGACGGGATCATTGGCTCTTATGTCGTCTGGGACGAAACGAGTCCCGTGACCGTAAGCGTCGACGAGGCAATGGCCGGCGGCAGCCCCAACGGAAGCGAGAGAACAGCGACCGAAGAGGCAACTGACCTGTTGCGAGAGATTCTTGCGAATGGCCCCGCTGACGTGCTCGACATTGAAGTTCAGGCACGTTCGGCAGCGATCTTATCAGATACGCGGCGAATCAATGAGAGCAAGCCGTTTCGCTCGGCAGCAGTTGCATTGGGCGTTGTTAAGAAAAGGATCGGCTTCGGCCCCGGCGCCCGCATCCAATGGTCTTTGCCCAGCGAGCACATCGATGATGAAAAGCGGAGGGGCCAATGAATCCCCTCAAGCCCGATTGTATGACGTTTACCGAAAGGCTCGCAGAACTGGCTGAAATCCTCGCCGCAGGTCTGATGCGACTTCGCAGCCGGCAGTCCAGTGAATTATCTCCCGACCGTGGAGAATGTTCGCTTCACATCCCGGCCCACCGGAGGGATGTGACGGTCACCTGTTCGGAGACCGCCGGATGAACGAAAGTATTCTTGCACAACTGGCCGCACTAAAAACCGCGCCGATAGGCTCGCTGAAGCAGAAATGGCGTGATCTCTTTGAGTCCGAGCCGCCGCCCTATAACCGGCGCTTCCTGGAGCACAGATTAGCGTACCGAATTCAGGAACTGGCCTATGGCGGGCTGAAGCCTGAGACGGTCCGGCGGCTGCGCCAGCTGGCCGAGGAATTCGACGGCGGCAAGGCGGATGTCCGCCGGCGCCGCGCAGGCCATGACCGCCCGATCGCCGGCACCCGGCTGATCCGCGAATACCAGGGCGTCGAGCATTGCGTAACGGTGCGCGATGACGGCTACGAGTATCAGGGCCGGCCATACAGGTCGCTCTCGGCCATCGCGCGTGCCATCACCGGCATGCAATGGAACGGCCGCGTCTTCTTTGGCCTGAAAAATCAGCGGGGGGCGCGATGAAGAAGCCGGTCGTGCGTAAGCTCCGCTGCGCGGTGTATACGCGC
The DNA here is from genome assembly GCF_046289595.1 of Pseudorhodoplanes sp. Classification (GTDB taxonomy): domain Bacteria; phylum Pseudomonadota; class Alphaproteobacteria; order Rhizobiales; family Xanthobacteraceae; genus Pseudorhodoplanes. The sequence goes on along the minus strand of NZ_JBKBVB010000001.1, from coordinate 15,699 downwards.
AAATCGAGCGAGGAGGGGCTCGAGCAGGAATTCAATTCGCTCGACGCTCAACGCGAGGCCTGTGAGGCCTATATCGCCAGCCAGAAGCCGGAGGGCTGGGTGCTGGTGCCGGACCGCTACGATGACGGCGGCATTTCCGGGGCGACCCTGGAACGGCCGGCGCTGAAGCGGCTCCTCGCCGATATCGAGGCGCGCCGGGTCGACGTGGTCGTGGTCTACAAGATCGACCGGCTCAGCCGGGCGCTGATGGATTTCGCCAAGCTCGTCGAGGTGTTCGACCGCAATAACGTCACCTTTGTCAGTGTGACCCAGTCGTTCAACACCACGACGTCCATGGGTCGCCTCACCCTCAATATCCTCCTTTCCTTCGCCCAATTCGAGCGCGAGGTCATTGGCGAGCGCATCCGCGACAAGTTCGCGGCATCGCGCAAAAAGGGAATGTGGATGGGCGGCTTCGTTCCGCTCGGCTATGACGTGAAGGATCGTAAGCTGGTGGCCAACGAGGCCGAGGCTGCGACAGTCCGCATGATCTTCGAGCGCTTCGTCAAGATCGGCTCCGCGACCGTGCTGGTGCGGGCGCTCCGGGCGGAAGGGGTCACTGGAAAACAGCGCAAACTGGTCGACAAGGGTTACGTCTACAAGCTCCTGAACAACCGGGTCTACATCGGCCAGGCAGTGCACAAGGGCACGGCCTATCCCGGCGAGCACCAAGCGATCGTCAGCCAGGCGCTCTGGGACAAGGTCCACAGCATTCTCGGCGAAAGTCCCCGCCGGCGGGCCGCCCGGTCGCGCGCGCAGACGCCGGCCTTGCTGAAGGGCCTGATTTTCGGCCCGACAGGAAGGGCCATGACGCCGACCCACACCCGTAGGGGCGGCAGGCTTTACCGCTATTATGTGTCGACCGACGCGTTAACGCGCGACGCCGAGGCCTGTCCGGTGCGACGGATCCCGGCGGCTGAAATCGAAAGCGCGGTGATCGATCAGGTTCGCATTCTCCTTGGCGCGCCGGAAATTATCGTCGCGACGTGGCGCAAGGCGCGGCAGTCGCTCGACGGGCTTTCGGAAGCCGAGGTGCGGGAGGCACTGGAACGGCTCGACCCACTCTGGGATGAGCTCTTTCCCGCCGAGCAGGCGCGGATCGTGCAGTTGCTCGTTGAGCGGGTCGACGTAGGCGCGGACGGCGCTGATATCCGGCTGCGGACCGAGGGGCTCACGAATCTGGTCGCTGACCTCCGCGCCGTGCGCCCTAAAAAACGGAGGGCGGCGTAATGGCTGGAACGACCGTGGCTCGCGATGACCGCACTGTGACGGTGCGGGTGCCGATCGAGATCAAGCGCCGCGGCGGCCGGAAACTAGTGCTCGCGCCTGACGGCGCTGACATCAGCGGGGTGCCCGTCACCCGGCATGTCGATAACGCCATGGTCAAGGCCATCGCTCGGGCGTTCCGCTGGCGCGACATGCTGGAGAGCGGGCAGTACGCCACCATTCGCGAAATCGCCAACGCGGAGAAGATCAACGAAAGCTATGTAGGTCGGGTACTGAGGCTGACGCTGCTGGCGCCGGACATCGTTGAGGGGATCTTGCATGGACGACAGCGCGACGTCGTGAACCTGCCGGCGCTAATGAAGCCATTTCCGGTGGAATGGCCGGAGCAGCGGGCTGAGTTCGGAACCGAATAAGGAAGTTGTTAAGGGGCATGCGAAGCTTGCCGTACAGAGCCGACGGACCTCGGTCGCCGGATGACAGCGTCTGCCGATCACGCCCTGAAATTGCAAAGACTTCTGCCTGACGGCGCGCCGTAGATTATGGCCACCGGTGAGCGCCAGGGATCAGTCGGCAGAGGCCGCATGATCGCTTGGATGATCGCGATCCTGTTCGAGCTCTAATCGGACCGCGGCGAATGTCTTTTTTTATAGCGTTCCCTCGATGAATCAGAATGACTCGCCCCGGGAGCCGGCGCGATGGACCAGATTGACGTAATACCGGGCGAGAGTTGTCCTGTCTGTCAGGAGCGCATGATGGTGCGCGCCTATCTGCCAGCGAATGGCGAGTTGCCCGCCGTTGCCGGCTATCGGTGCGAAAAGTGCCAGAAAGAAGTTACGTTGGAAATTGATCGGGACGACTAACCGACACTCTGAGGTGCGGGAATGCGAGCTTTAGTTGCAGCCGCTGTTGCTCTCGCCACGCTTTGGCTCGTCGACACCACCTTCGCAAACGGCCGCTACACGCACGCCGCCAAGGTCGTCTCCCACAAAACCTTGCAGGCGATACTGCCGCGCTAAAGCCGGCTTTGTCATTTCTTCCAACCGCTTACGCCATGGAGCATCCGGATTTTTGACCTTGATCCGGTGCTTTGCACCGGGCGGATGAAGCGGTCTCTTTGCAGAGCGTTGGTAAAATCGCATCAGAATGCCTCGGATAACTATTTTTTAATTGGGCTTGAATCACCCAGCACGAACTTCCTTAAGAGCCGGCGGGTCATTCTTCGAAAACTTGAATGGTCTACTTCGGACGATTGTCATGAGTCACATCAATTCGAATTGGCCACCGCGTTGCCCTGATTGCGAGACGCAACTCAGGTTGGCTCCTACATTGCACGCTGACGGTCATCACACGCTGAAGGGTTACTTCTGCAGTCCCTGCGGGAAAGACTTCACGTGGCGTACGCTCACAGAGCATCCAAAAAACAAAGCAAACGGCTCTTGAAAAAGCAAAAGCCCGACCGCTTGCGGGTCTTGCGGCTGATTTTCAATGCGCCCGGATGACTCGCTAAAATTGGTTTCGACCGTCAAGAAATTCGGGGCGTGCTGCGCTTAAGCCGCAGCGTCCCAGCCTTCGCGCCATCCGATCCCTCATCAGACAAATACTTATGTCTGCAAGTCACGACTTCGACCTGAATACCAAGGTCATCGGTAATTGAACGGACGGTCGTCAAGCTGTGCGCCCAGCCTTTCAGCTTATAGCGAAGCGTCCGAGATTCATGCCACTTGGTTCTGCAAATAAAGGCATTCGTATTGCGACCAATCAGCAAGCAGAATGCCCGCAAGTGGTCATGCAACTCGTCGGGATGGACGTGCTGCAAGACTTTCCACGAAAACACAAAATCTGGATTAGCTTTGGCCGCGTTGGCGATTGACGTGTCAGAGATGCAAAGCAGGTTTGGTCGCCTTTCCGAGATGAGGGCATTGCCGACCAGCCCTTCCCCTAATTTCAACAATTCCTCGTCGATATCTAGGCCCCAGTAGTTTCCGGGCGCAACAAACTGCATGACGTGCTGACCGATGCGCAGCGTCCCGCAGCCATAATCGATACACACGCTATTTCTGGTTAGCCCGAGTTCCAACAGGAATTTAAACTCATCTACCCCGGCGGCTTCGAAGGGACCGTTCTTGAGATGTCCGCCGATGGTGGAATGCGGTTGCCCGTCGGAAACGCTGCGCAGCACCGATTTCACATAAAAATTCCGAAACTGTCCGCCCGCGTCGTGAGCAGCCCGAGCCGCTTCGACTTCGGCTTCCTTGAGGTTTCTAGGAAGCGCGATCGCACCGATTACCCTTTTACCCATTTTCGTCAGATAATTAGTAAGCCGCATTCGAATAGGTTATGGCCCATGATGATGAATATCAATAAATAATTCCCGTTTTGCGCGAGTTGATCACAAGAAATGCACGCCGATGAACCGAGCCGAAAGCAAAAGCCCGGCCGCTGCGGCGACCGGGCTTAAGGTAATTGCGATTTTACTCAGTCGGACATGAGAGTACCGACCGGACAAGGATGTCCAGAACTAATTCCCAGCCGGTTAACGTGAGTTGAGCGTCGCGCAGGATACGGGCCGCGCTCACGCTGAGCGCATTTTGTGCAGCCAAGACAGACTTTGTTCAGACTGTGGCACGAATGAAAAATAGGCCCGCTCTCTGCGGGCCTAGAAAGGTTCGAGGGGGAACGAAATCGCCCCGCCTCCCAGTTTCGAAAACTTACGTTTCAGATTGATGACAAGTCGGACTGTTCGGCAGTGCAGGCTTCCAACCCATCGCTGTCGGTCAGTATCGCTTTGCGGATTGTTTGGAGCGAGCTTTCAGACCCTCAGATGGTGTGCTTGAATAGAGTCGAACTGGGTCATCTCGTGGTGTGACGCCATGCGCAAACTTCTTATTGCATTTGCTTGCCTGTGCCTCTGCCTTGCCTATCAACAAAAAGCGTATGCCGTCACGGTAATCGGCGGCATGAGCGTCTCAACAGCGGTAGAATCTCCAATCCACGCCGGAGAAGAGGCCTCTCTGCTGATTTTTTTTGGGTACGATGGCTCTGTGTCCAGCCCGTTTCAAGGCGGGTTCGTAAAGATCAATTCCGGCGATGGCCAAACCAAACTTTTCGAGTTTAGCGACCGCGTGGCTGGAGGTGTGGATCGCGGAACGTGGCTCGCAGACTTCGCTTATGCGAACCCGGGGACCTATCAGCCTACAGTCAATTTTAGCTTCTTGCTTTGGGTGTCTCAAGTTATCTGCACTGGCACTGGATGTATAAGGTTTGAGGCCCCCTTTAGCTTCAGTGGCAGCGGCGATTTTGAGCAAGTGGTCGTTGTGAAAGAGACGCCTTTGCCGACGGCCCTCCCGCTCTTCGCCTCCGCACTAATCGGTGGCGGCGTAATCGCTTGGCGCAAGAAGCGGAAACAGAAAGCTGAAGCCATCGCAGCTTGAAACTTATCCTGCCGGCAATAGGCGCGGTCACGGTGCGGGCTTTTTGCGGAGGGGTGGCGAAACCGCGCTACTGAATGCCTCGGATAACCATATTTTAATGGGGCTTGTATTACCCCGCGCGAATTTCATTAACAGCCTGCGGGTCATTCTTCGAAAACTAGAATGGTCTCCTGCGGGCGATTGTCATGGGTTACACCAATTCACGCTGGCCACCTCGCTGCCCCGATTGCAAGACGCAACTCAGGCTATTGCCTACATCGAGCGCTGATGGCCATCCGACGTTGAAAGGCTTTTTCTGCAGTCCGTGTGGTAAAGAATTCACATGGCGCACGCTCAATGAGCGCCAAAATTACAAAACAAACGACGCTTGAGTTGGAAAACAAAAGCCCGGCCGGGCTGGTTCAGGCGGCCCTAGCCGCCACAGCCCACGCCTCGCAGTGAAGCCCGCCCTTCGCAGAAATGCGGTTAAACTGCGAAGGGCGGGCGAACGGTTTGAAGGTGGCCGTCCGCGAAACATGCTACGAGTCAGTGCTTAACAGACGGTGGGCGTCGTCAGGAATCCATTAGGCAAAAGCCCGGCCGGGTGAGGCTCCGGCCGGGCTTAAGGGAATTGCGATTTCTCCGGCCGAGCCATGAGCTAGGCGCCGACCGATCCAAGGATAACCCAACATGGTTTCCGCTCCCTTAATACGGCAACCCCATTAGATGAAGATTCTTGTCGCCACCGTCGTTGCCCTGGGCACGCTCTGGCTCGTCGACGTCTCTTTTACAAACGGCCGCTACACACACACCGCCAAGGTCGTATTCGACAGAACCTTGCAGGCGATACTGCCACGTTGAGCGGCCACTGATTATCCCGCCCCGCGATGAAGCCTGCACCTATCCCAAATGGGACATGTCAAAGTAAATATCTCCGTCTAGTCTTGATTGATAACCAAGGCTCTCGGGCGCGACGTCCCACATTGCGTCCGTGAACGAGAGTCCGCCCTTGGAGCCTTGCTGGGGGCGGACTTTTTTCACCGCACCTATCGTCAGGATGAGTCAGACCGCGTGAGCCCGGACCTGGTTTCGGCGGTTTGCCCCGAGTTCGGCTGACGCGAATGTAAATCGGCCTTGCAACCAAACTGTTTGGCGGAACTGGGCTCGGAGGCGACGTAACAATTCGTCAGTCTACGGACGTCGGACTGAGTTTTTCCATAACCTATGAATACCAAACCCCAAGCGAGGTACCGGTTCCAGCGGCACTCCCGCTCTTCCTCGGCGGCCTCGGAGCAATGGTTTGGGCGGCGCGCCGCAGAAAACAAAAGGCGGAAGCAGCCTAACACAGAAGAGCCTAACTCCGTCCCCAAGAGTCCGAGCTATTGGGCCGGCGTGACAATGTTCTCTCGACTGGATTGAGCGCGGTCATCACGGTGGCCACGCTTTTCGTTTGTCGTGTGATCAGTGAGGCGGCGCTTTCAAGTTATTGCTGCTCGCCGGTCTCATGCTCAGCGCAGAGTGGGCGCGTCGGTTACCGGAAACATCTCGTCCAGTGCGCCGCGCGCGTCGCCGAAAGCCTCCCGCGCCGTTGTGGTTCGGACGGGTCGAAACGAAAATTCTTGGTACGGCCTTGTTTTCCCGCATGGCGTTTGCGATTGCTTTGACGAGAAACGTCGCGGCAAAATCCACTGTTTGAGCATCGTGATCGTCTGCGGTGCCATCGAAGGACCGCTGGCAGGAAAAAGATGGGAACAAACCACGCAGATGTTCGAAGCGGTGCCAAGCAAAAAAAACGGCCCGCGCGCCACGGGCCTTCTGGTCGTCCCGTGAAGCGGAGGGGCCTCACGGTACTTTGCGCGTGACGGACTAGGGAGAATCCGTCCTCAAACCCTTTAGTTCGTAGATTGATGATTTGGTCTGAGCCCCGCGGTTCATCGAGCGATGCCGCAATGTTATAATTGTCGATTCCGGGCCGTTAATCGTCTGACTTTCAACCCGAGAGCGAGATTGGTTTTGATGAGGCACTGGGACAATATGCCGTTAATGCTATTCTTTGACTTGTGATACCGCTCTCTATGACCGACGTTCTTACGATTATCCATTCATCGCTGTCGGGCGAATTTATCCGCGATGGCATCGCTGTCTTGGTCGAAGTTTACCAACTGAGTGATTGCGACGGATGGGCTTCGGAAGTGACGTATGGCCATGATTCTCCGATCATCTGGACCGAGGAATTCTCGACCGACGAGGCTGCATTCGATGCGTTCAGTGCGCTCGTTGACGAGAGGGGATTAATCGCAGTCGTCAACGGCGAAGCGGGTCCAGGCCACTAGCGATGACACAATACGAATGCGCAACCGATGATCCTAGCCGCTTCTATCACAGCCATGTATATGGGCAGCGATGGCTATAATCAGTCCACCCAATGCAGATCAGTCCGAGTCAAATGTAATCGCATTTCGGGCGTGCAGAGTTCTTATGATTTATCCTCGCTTTTCCGGGGAAACCTTTTGGAATTTCGCGGCTGCTTGCGAAATATTCGGAGCACGCTATCCGACCCCTCCGCTTGGTCTGATCACGGTCGCGGCGCTCTTGCCACCATCCTGGTCGGTCCGACTCGTCGACCGAAACGTCGAAGAACTCACCGAGAGCGATCTAGAGTGGGCAGATTTGGTTATGACTGGTGGCATGTTGCCCCAGCATGACGACCTGCTGGAAATCATCGACGTTTGCCGAAAGCGTGAAACGCCGGTCACCATTGGCGGACCTGCCGCGACCTCAGTTCCGAACTTCTATTCCAGGGCGAATTTTCAGGTCCTTGGCGAGGTTGAAGACGTATTGGGCGAGTTCGTGGCGGCATGGGAAGCGGGCGCGCGAGAGGGAGTGTTTCAAGCCAAGAAATTTGAGATTGATGTGAGAAAGACACCGATCCCACGCTTCGATCTCTTGAAGTTCGATCATTACCTTTACGTTGGCGTGCAGTTCTCTCGTGGGTGTCCCTTCACCTGCGAGTTCTGCGATATCATCGAGCTATACGGGCGCGTTCCTCGCACAAAGTCGAATGCGCAGATGCTGGCTGAACTCGATAAATTATACCAGCTTGGCTATCGCGGACATGTTGATTTTGTCGACGACAACCTCATCGGAAACAAGAAAGCAGTAAAGGCGTTCCTACCCGAGCTTAAGGCGTGGCTCGAGCGACATGATTATCCATTCGAGTTCACTACGGAGGCATCACTCAATCTGGCTGACGATCAAGAATTGCTCAGACTGATGAATGAGGCAAACTTCGTCGGTGTATTCATGGGTATCGAAAGCCCAGATCCCGACACTCTCTTTCAAATGAGCAAGAAGCAAAATACCCGACGCAATATTGCCGACAGCATTCACAAAATCTATGCAGCCGGCATGTTCGTGACAGCCGGCTTCATAGTGGGCTTCGACACCGAAAAAAGCGGCATGGCGGAGGCCATGGTCGCTCTAATTGAGGACGCGGCAATTCCCGTCTGCATGGTTGGCTTGCTCTACGCGTTGCCAAACACACAACTTGCTCGCCGTCTCACGAAAGAGGGCCGACTGCATCCTCCGCCGGAATTTGCGTCAAGCCGCGCGGATCAATGTACGTTGGGTTTGAATTTCGACACGCTCCGGCCGCGGCAGGAGGTCCTTACCGACTACAAAAATATCCTGGAGCGGGTTTACCACCCAGCCGCCTTTGCTGGACGCCTTCAGCGCCTGGCCAACCTGCTCGATAATTCAAATCGAAAACGACAAGGCGTAGCGGGGGATTCCAGACGAAAATTCCAGAGCACGGTGCAGCGAATTATCGACAATCTGCCGGACTGCCCAGACGCGTTTCGACGGATATTAGTTCAGTGTGCGACGAGCAACCCAAACTCATTGCGCTCCATTGTGACGCTGATGGCATTCTATCTCCATCTAGGGCCGTTCTCGCGCCATGTGGTCGCGCAGATCGAACATAGGATCGCCGATCTCGACGAAGTTTCGCTACCGCAGCGCGCACCTACTGACGGCCCGACTTATCCTGCGCCTAGTGCGTAGCGTGCGAGCCGCATGGGCTTTCCAACAGACCAGCGCTCCCCAACTGTCCGGCTGTAGTCCAGCGGCTGTGTTCGGCTCTAGGCGGTCGCGAGCATCGGTGCGAGATCCCCATAAGCAGCGCGCATCACATTCGTATCAAGCGGTTCAAAAAGCCCTGCAATAACAACGTCGCAGTTCGCTCTCAGATTCTCTCGCCCCTGCGAAATAATCATTCAAAGTGCGGAGGTTGCCCTCTCCAAAAGCGTATTAAAATCAACAACCTACGAGAACCGTACTAAATCCGCAAAGTCGTGAGGTTTGGAGAGAAGCGGGCGAAGAGAGAAAATTGCGGGCTCCGAGTGGGCCAGCGCAGTGCGGAGGTTTTATCGCGAAAGCCCGCCGTTATTGGGCTTTCGAGCAGGCTCGGTGAAGGCGCTGAGAATGTTGGTCGCGGTGTGACTGGCGGAGGGAGTGCGTCTTTGGTCCAACCTTCTCTCATGATGAGAGTATGATAGTAATCAGATGCCCTTCCTGCAGGAAGACCATCTTTTCGTATCCCTTGGGGGCAATCGACCACGTCGGCTCTTTGGTGGTCTCCAATCGGTTCCTTCTCGGGGGAGAACAACGTTGTTCCGCCGGAACGCGCAGTCTGAGCCGCCATCTGCACGTCCCTCTGATCACGCACAAAGTCTGTGTCTGCCCGGGCCAACCGCCATGAATGCTGGCGTGGAGCGATCCATACGCCTGGGTCTGAACGGCTGTGACTGGGATGCTGATGCCCGTTGCTAAAATTGCGTCAGTTCCGTCGACGACTGGGTAACTACAGTTGGCGTGCTCAACAGGCTCACAACGTCATTTAAACGCCGCGTCAATCTGTGCGGCTAAAGTACGCGCCAATCTCTTGCAGGTTGTGAGTGTATGTCTGAGCCGCAGCAGCTTCCAGCACCAAGAATTGCCAATCCTGTACTGGCGCCGCCACTTGGTATGGGCCCGGCGACATTGGGTTTGGGTGGATTCCTGGTTGCTGCCTTGGCAATCGGCATATGGAGCTTTTCAAAAGTTGAACGCCAAACGGCGGCTAAAGCGCCGAACCAAATTTCTCAGCTTAGCGATGGGTTCGTCACGCCGATCTCGTCTGGCGATCACGCTAATATAGCCGCAGCGCTTGCGGTTCTGCATTTGCCCGAGGCGCAAAGATTGCAGGTGAAGCGCGATGTCCTTGAGGGCCGGCAAAGGCTGGGCTGGATCATATTCATCGACAGCATTGACCCCGATGGCGATATCGTCGCGGTGGAAGCCGCCGGGCTTGTGCAACACGTGAGCCTGACCAAAGCCTGGACGGCGGTGGCCGTTCCGCTTTCCGGCACGCCTATCGGCATTACGGCGGTTCGAGATGGGGCTGGCGGCGGCGTGACGGTTGCGCTTGCGACTCGGGCCGGGCCGGTCACGCTCCGGATTTTGTTACCGGGCGAGCGCATCGAAGTAGCCGCGCCATGATGCCGATCGGACTTATGAGCCCGTGGATCAGCCGGCTGATCATCGTGATGTTTATCTTTGCCGCCTATTCGGCGTCGCCAAGTCTTGCGTTCTGGCTAGTGACGGGAGCCGCCATTGCGGCCGTCGCCACATATCTCTTTCATGGACGTTATCTACCGAGGTTCATCATGGATGTGCTCGATCGTTTGACAAATCGCACCGCGCTGGAAGACAGCTACCGTGCCAAGAGCAAGCAGCTCATCACGATAGACGCAGATGATCTGGCGCGCCGCGTCAAAGCCCGCGTCATCGGCCAGGATGAAGCTGTCGAGGCCATCGCCATTCAATTGCGCCGGCGTATTGCGGCGCGCCGTCGCGACAAGCCGCTTGCGGTGTTCTGCCTTGCAGGCCCTCCGGGCGTCGGCAAAACGCATCTGGCGAAGGTGCTTGCTCAGGAGCTCTACGGCAATCGCAGCCATCTGCATTTCTTTGATATGAGCCAGTTCGGTCAGCCGCACGCGGCGGCGAGCCTGTTTGGACAGGCGCGCGGCTATGTCGGCTCGACCAGCTATGGCGCGCTGACGGCGGCGTTGCGCGACAGTCCAGAAGCAGTGGTATTGCTAGATGAATTCGAGAAGGCGCATCCGGACGTTCACAAGCGCTTCCTGACCGCCTGGAACGACGGCTTTGTGACGGAGGTCAGCGACGGAGCCCGCGTTCCGACGAATGATGCAATCTTCATTCTCACGACGAATGCGGCGTCCCGCCGGATCGGCGAAATCGCGGAGAACAGCCGGGGCAAGCCGGACGAGATCGCGCGCCTCTCCAAGGCGGCATTGGCGGACGCGCAATTTGCGCCGGAAGTGCTCTCGCGGATCGACGAGGTTTTCGCCTTCCGTCCGCTGAAGGGGCTCGATATCGCCCGCGTCGTGGCGCTGGAGATCGAGACCCTTGCCAGGCAGTTCGGTCTCGAGATCGCCGACGGCGGCATCGATCCGAAAATCCTCCTGGACGCGGTGGAAGCACTTTCCCAGCAGATGCACGGCGGTGTTCGCGACATCACCCGCGAGATCGAGCGCGAGGTGACCGACAGCCTGATCGAGGCGCGCGCCAATGGCGCAACGCGCATCCGGTTGCTTTCGGATGGTGCGTCGACCAAGGCCATCGCGCTGGATGCCCGCAACGAGCCGGCTGCGGTGCCGGCGAAGAGCGAACTGACAGCGTGAGCGGCCAATGAGCGCGCTTGGCAGCGATCACCGGCCCAGCCCGGTCCTTGGCACCAGCTACCGGAGCCCATGGCGGGTGGCATGGGATCTTTGGCGCGCCCGCGGCAGCTTTCGCGGTTTTGTCGAGTTCGCCATTATCGGCGGTATCGTCATCTGGTTTCTGGAAGCGCGGGGCGCGCCGGAGCTGCCGGCTGTCTTGAAAGACGTGGGAGAGGCAGCGGGCATTCAGATCCGGACCGCACCGAAGCAGAATGCAACCCTGCCGCTCGGCAAGAAAACCCAAGCTCCGCTCGCGCCCACGCTTGGCGAAATCGAGCTGGACCATCGGCACTTTGAAGCGGCGCCAGAGCCGTTGCGTTCGCAGTTGACACAGGCGCTCGACGCCTATCGCGCTCGCCGCTATCAGGCCGCGCTCGATCTTCTGAACGAGGCCGATCCCGATGATCGGCTGGTGCTGCTGATGCGCGGGCTGGCACTGATCGCGTTGCGGGGCGGAGACACCTTCCAGACCGGCATCGGCCTGCTGAAAAGGGCGGTCGAGCGCGGCGAGCCGAAGGCGATGGGTTTCCTCGGCATTATGACCCTCACCGGCCTGCCTGGACTGAACAGGAATGTGGAGGAAGGCCGCGCCCATTTGGAGCGGGCTGCGAAAGCCGGCGAAATCAGCGCATTGCGCGTGCTGGGCGAAGGCTACCTCACGGGCTGGATCGGTTCGATCGATCCTGCGCGGGCGGCGACCTATCTGCGGGCGGCCTCCGACCGGGGAGATCTCCAGTCGACCTTCCGCCTCGCGGAATCCTATTTCGTGGGACGCGGCATGGCGCAGGACCACAAGGAAGCCGAACGTCTGTTCGTCCTGGCCGCCGAGAGGGGACATGCCGAAGCCCAGGCCATGCTCGGCACCTGGCGCCTCTTTCCATATCTCAGCGGAGTTTCAGCCGATCCTTCAGAGGCTCTGCAATGGCTCGAACGCGCCGCCGCGCAGGGTGAGCCGCATGCGATGGAAAATCTCGGCCTGTTCTATGTGGAATACGGCAAGCGTTCCGGTCAGCAGGATGTGCCGCGCGGCGTCGACATCTTCCGCCAATGCACCGAACAGACCCTGCACGGCGCCTGCGCATTCGCCTATGCGACGGCGCTCCATCACGGCGAAGGCATCCCGCGCGATCCGGTGCAGGCCTACGCTCTTTACACCCTGTCCAATTCGCGCGGCGAGAATCCCAAGGCCGTCACGCGGATGAACGAGCTCAAGAAAACGCTGTCCGCGGACGAGATTCAACGCGCCAATGCCATGGTCGCGGAGTTCGCGGCGAAATACGGAAAGAAATCAACCCCGGAGACGCCGCTCCTTGACTGCAGTTTCAGATCAGGACGCCCCTGCGCCGGCTAAAAAACGCTCGCCTGCCCCAAGCGCGATCCTCTGGGCGGGAACGCTCCTGACCGGGTTCGTCATCTTTTGGGGCGCCTATGGGACTTGGGTAGGGACGCTCGGGATTCCACTGGAGCTTCGGCCCGGAGGCGTCACGCTCGACGGTGCCTTGGAAAAAGTTCGCCCCTGGGCGCCATGGTGGATCATGCCGTCAATCACGGCGCTGGTCGGCATGCTGTTTTGGCGCTGGATCGCGCAAAGACACGAAACGGTATCTTTTTTAGGGGCCGCGCTCGCTTACGTTCTGACATTGGCCGCAAGCTTCATGGTCGGGAACTTCTGCCTGCAACTGGGCTCAATTGCTCAATATCAGCCGCAGCCGCCGCTCTGGAAAATAACTGGCATCCTGCCGCTCATTTTCCTGGAAGGACTTTCCTTCATCGCGATCAACTTCGTCTATCACGGGCCTGTCGCAGTGCCTCTTTACGCAATGACCGGTCTAATAGTGGCAATATCTATTCGTGTAGCATTGCACTTCAGCAGGTGAATGTGCGCCGCGCATAATTTGCAAACTCGCGACGTAGTTTGATCGATGAATTTGTAGCGAGCTATTCGCTCTCACAAACATGTCCACACCAAATATTAGAATACCTCGCGTCACACAACATTCACTTGCGCAAGTATCGTGCGGACCCTAACATCGCAATAATCTACTTATGGGGTTCGCGTGATGAGAGGTGGTGCCGGTTTGTGAGACAGGGGCATAAGGTGGATTGACCGATGAAAAGGACGATCCAGTATGAAGACACGCAGACGGTTCTCGGCCGAGTTCAAGGCCAAGGTCGCGCTTGAGGCGATCCGCGGCGAGCGGACGATTTCGGAGCTGGCGACGAAGCACCAGCTTCACCCGAACCAGATCACGCAATGGAAGCGGCAGGCCATCGAGAACCTGGCCAAGGCGTTTGACGACAAGGCTGCTGATGCGCAGGTCGGCCGGGAAGCCGAGGTGACGAAGCTGCACGCCAAGATCGGCCAGCTCGTCGTCGAGCGGGATTTTTTGGCCAAGGCCTTCGATCGCTGAGCCTGGATCGGAGGAGAATGATGATTGATCCCGATCACAACCGGCTCTCGATCCGCCGCCAGTGCGAACTGGTCTCGATCTCGCGTGCTTCGTTCTATCGGCAGCCTGCCGGCGAGACGCCCGAGAACCTTAAGCTGATGCGCATCATCGACGAGGCCTTCATGGAAATGCCCTGGTATGGCTCGCGCCAGATGGCCCGGCATCTGCGCCGCCAGGGCTGGTGCGTGGGCCGCAAGCGGGTCCGGCGGCTGATGCGCAAGATCGGCCTGTCGCCGATCTACCAAGCGCCGAAGACCAGCGAGCCGCATCCACAGCATCGCATCTATCCCTACCTGCTGCGGCATTTGAGCATCGAGCGGCCCAATCAGGTCTGGTGCGCCGACGTGACCTACATCCCGATGCGGCGCGGCTTCCTCTACCTCGTCGCCATCATGGACTGGTTCAGCCGCAAGGTGCTGGCCTGGCGGCTGTCGAACACGATGGACGCCGACTTCTGCGTCGCCGCTCTTGAAGAGGCGATCGCCCGCCATGGCAGACCCGACATCTTCAACACGGATCAGGGGAGCCAGTTCACCAGCTTCTCCTTCACCACGACGCTGAAGGACGCCGGCATCCGCATATCCATGGACGGGCGCGGCCGCTGGATGGACAATGTCTTCATCGAGCGGCTATGGCGCAGCCTCAAATACGAGTGCGTCTTCCTCAATGCCTTCGAGACCGGCAGCCATGCGCGCAGCGGCATCGGTTCCTGGATCGACTACTATAACCGGCGACGCCCGCACTCGGCCTTCGGCGGCAGGACACCCGACGAGGTCTATGATACGGCGGAAATGACGGAGCAATTGGCGGCCTAAAAACGAACCCGATCCACCTTAGCCGAGCCGCCAAACTGTCTCACCAGGCGGGACCACCTCTATGCGCGAAATGTTTCGCTTGTTGAAGGCCGTATCCTTCGCTGCAGTTTGGATATTTGTCTTTATGCAGTCTGCATCATCTAATCCCCCAGATCGAATTGGCAGCGTTAGAATTATTATCGCAGATCATACGTTCATAGTCCCACGCATTCTTCTCAGCAGCGTCATATCACCGAGCGGAAAAGACGAGGGATTGTGGCGAAAACAGAACGAATTAAGCGCGCTGAGTTTTCAGATTTCAGCCTACAAATCCAATCTCGGTACATCGCAATATGAGCAGTGGACTAGGCACAAAGGGCTACCAAATCAAATAAGAATAGGGAAGGCATTGGACAGCTTTCAGTCAACTTTCAATCGCTTAATGGAAGCGAAGAAGACTTACCCTCAAAAGCGGACGCGGGATGGTTTTGAAGTAACCGAAACAGGATCTGCAATTCTGTATAACGCCATCAATTTCGGTCTTCGTTCTTCTGATAACGAACCAATCGTGTTTGCGTGTTCGAAAAACGCTAATTTGAGAGCGGGGCATACCTGCCGAACTGCATATCGCTATGGGCGCGAACTAACAATTTTCTATTCATTCGACGACAGCAATGCATCGATACAAGAATGGGTTCATCTTGACGGGCGCGTTCGTGAGTACGTTGAAATGCTATCAGCTAAGCGCAGCTAGAAATCGCGGGGGGACAATATGTCTGGAGGATATACGTTCTCGTCGACCCAACTGATCCAAATTCAAGAGTTTTACGATAATCAAAATTGGGTAGGCGCATATGAATATGTGCTCCAGGCAATCAGCGATCTGAACCGCCCCGGGTTTGCCGGAGGCTCCAACTCTTGAGAGGATGGAGCCATGACGAAGCAGACCAGCAGTAAATTTTCACCTGAGGTCCGGGCCCGTGCGGTTCGGATGGTT